>JAVEDJ010000032.1 GCA_030841025.1 Actinomycetota bacterium | reverse complement strand
CCCCGCCCCGGCGCCGCCGCCGGTCACCTGGGCGGGCGCACTGGCGGCGGTGCGCGCCGCCGGCCTGGGCCTGCTCGCGGTCATGGTGCTGGTGCTGGTCGGCTGGGCCACGGCCGCCGACAGCGGTGCCAGCGCGACCGAGGCGGTCAGCGGTGGCCTGCAGATCTGGCTGGTCGGGCACGGTGCCCGGCTCGTGGTGCCCGGCGGAGAGTTCGGCCTGACCCCGTTGGGCCTGACGATGCTGCCTGCTGTCCTGCTGTTCTCGTCCGCGGCGCGGTCGGCGCGGGCCGCCCGGGTGGCTGGCCGTCGCGGGGTCGTGGCGCTCACGGCGGCGCTCGCCGCGTCGTACGCCGCCGTGGCCGTGATCGTCTCGCTGCTCGCCGGGGGCGAGCTGGTGCAGCCGAAGCCGGTCAGCGCGTTCCTCGGCGCCGGGGGGCTCGCCGTCGTGGCCGGCGGTGCCGGTGCACTGCGCGGCAGTGGCCGGGCCAGCGCGTGGTGGGCCCGACTGCCCACCCTCGTGCGGCTTCCCGCGGTCGGTGCCGCAGGAGCACTGGCCGTGCTGCTCACCGCCGGTTCGCTGCTGATCGGGCTGCTCCTCGCGGGAAACCACGCGGGCACGAGCACGCTCGTGCGCGCCTTGGACGGCGGCGGGGCGGGCGATCTGCTGATCGGGCTGATCTGCCTGCTCTATGTCCCCACGGGAGCCGTCTGGGGGGCGGCCTACCTCGTGGGCCCGGGATTCGCCGTCGGCACCGGCACATCGGTCGCGGCGACCGGGGTGCACCTCGGCGCCCTGCCGTCGCTGCCGTTGCTGGCCGCGCTGCCGACCGGCTCCGGGCCGTGGGGCTGGGCCGTCGTCAGCGGTGCCGCCGGGCTGGCCGCGGTCGTCGCCGGTCTCCTCGTCGACCGGGCGGCCCGACGGGAGCCGGACGACCCCATCGCGTCGTGGCGAGACCTCGGCCGCCTCTCGCTGCTCACCGGCGGCGCGGGCGGCCTCGTGCTGGCCCTGCTCTGCGCTGCCACGTCCGGCCCGGCCGGGCCGGGCCGACTCGCGCACGCCGGTCCGACCTGGTGGTGGGTGGGGCTGTTCTTCGCCGCGCAGATCACGGTCGCAGTGGCGGCGGTGCTCGCCGTCCGACGCCGCGGCTCTCTGCACATGAGGGACGTCAGTGATGTCGCCGACGGCCAACCCGAGGACGTACCCGCGGACACCGCGTAGGCGCACCCGGCCGCCGGGCTAGGGTCTGCGGCTGTGACCCGGCCCGGCAGTCCTCGGCGTCTGGTCGTGCTGGTCTCCGGTGGCGGCACCAACCTGCAGGCCCTCCTCGAGGCGGCCGACGACCCGTCGTACGGCGCCTCGGTGGTGGCCGTGGGCGCCGACCGCGACGGCATCGGCGCGCTGGACCGCGCGACGGCGCGCGGGATCCCCACCTTCGTGCTGCGCGTGCAGGACTTCGCCTCGCGGCCGGACTGGGACGTGGCCTTCGCCGCCGCCGTCGCCGAGCACGACCCGGACCTGGTCATCTCCGCGGGCTTCATGCGGCTCTCCGGCGACGCGTTCCTCGAGCGGTTCGGCGGGCGGTACCTCAACACGCACCCCGCTCTGCTGCCTGCGTTCCCGGGCATGCACGGCGCGCGGGACGCCCTGGCGCACGGCGTCAAGGTGGCGGGGGCGACGCTGTTCATGGTGGACGCCGGCGTCGACACCGGGCCGATCGTCGCGCAGGTCGCGGTACCCGTGCACGATGAGGACGACGAGTCCACCCTGCACGAACGCATCAAGGTCGGGGAGCGCCGGATGCTCGTCGACCTCGTCGGCCGGATGTCCCGCGAGGGCTGGACGGTCACCGGACGAAAGGTAACCATCGGCGTGAACGACTCACAGCCAGCCGCCCAGCCCGCGCCTGCGGGAGCCGACCGGCTGCGGGTACGCCGCGCGCTGGTGAGCGTCTACGACAAGACAGGTCTGGACGAGCTCGCGCGGGGTCTGCACCAGGCCGGCGTCGCGATCGTGTCGACCGGCTCGACGGCGGGCCGGATCGCCGAGGCGGGAGTCCCCGTCACGCCGGTGGAAGAGCTCACCGGCTTTCCCGAGTGCCTCGACGGTCGGGTCAAGACGCTGCACCCGCGCGTGCACGCCGGCATCCTGGCCGACCGCAGGCTCGACACGCACCGCGCTCAGCTGGAGGAGCTCGGCGTGGAGCCCTTCGACCTGGTCGTCGTGAACCTCTACCCGTTCCGCGACACGGTGGCGAGCGGTGCGTCTCCCGACGAGTGCGTCGAGCAGATCGACATCGGTGGCCCGTCGATGGTGCGCGCGGCTGCCAAGAACCACCCGTCGGTCGCCGTGGTCGTCGACCCTGGCCGCTATGACGACGTGTTGGCCTCGGTGGCGAGCGGCGGCTTCACGCTGGCACAGCGGCGACGGCTGGCAGCCGAGGCGTTCGCACACACGGCGACCTACGACACGGCGGTCGCGACGTGGTTCGCGCAGGAGCTGGCGACGGACGACGACGCGGACAGTGCGCAGTGGCCGTCGTTCACCGGCTTCTCGCTCACGCGCTCGGCCGTCCTGCGGTACGGCGAGAACCCACACCAGCAGGCCGCGCTCTACCGCGACGAGTCCGGGCAACGGGGGCTCGCCGGTGCCGAGCAGCTGCACGGCAAGGAGATGAGCTACAACAACTACGTCGACGCCGAGGCGGCGCTGCGTGCCGTACACGACTTCGCGGTGCCGTGCGTGGCGATCGTGAAGCACACCAATCCGTGCGGCATCGCCGTCGGCGACGACGTCGCGCAGGCCCACCGCAAGGCGCACGAGTGTGACCCCGTGTCCGCCTTCGGCGGCGTCATCGCCGCCAACCGACCCGTGAGTGTTGCCATGGCCGAGCAGGTCGCCGAGGTCTTCACCGAGGTCGTGGCGGCGCCGGACTACGAGCCCGGTGCGCTCGAGGTGCTGGCCCGCAAGAAGGCCGTGCGGGTGCTGCGCGTCCCGGACTACGCGTCCGGCGGCACCGAATGGCGCCAGATCTGCGGCGGCGTGCTCGGGCAGGAGGTTGACACGGTGACCGCACCGGGCGACGACCCGCGGAGCTGGACGTTGGCCACCGGTCCGGCAGCCGACGAGGAGCTGCTGGGCACCCTGGTCTTCGCCTGGCGGGCCGTGCGTTCGGTGAAGTCCAACGCCATCCTGCTCGCCGCCGACGGTGCCACCGTCGGGGTCGGCATGGGTCAGGTCAACCGGGTGGACTCGGCGCGGCTGGCGGTGGCGCGCGCCGGCAACCGCGCGGTGGGCTCGGTCGCCGCCTCCGATGCCTTCTTCCCGTTCGCCGACGGGCTGCAGGTGCTGATCGACGCGGGGGTGCGCGCCGTCGTACAGCCCGGCGGTTCGGTGCGCGACGAGGAGGTCATCGCCGCGGCCGAGGCGGCGGGCGTGACGCTCTACCTCACCGGCACCCGGCACTTCCTGCACTGAGGGTCTGCACCGGGCCGGTCCGTCCGGCGCCGACAAGCGGCGTACCTAAGCCGCCCGTGGCGGGCCGCGGTGGCTGACCCGCGCGTGACAGACTCGTGCGCTGTGCGCAGGACGATCCTCGACCAGCTGCCGGTGCCCGCGGGCCGGGCGAGGATGGCGTGACTGCCGTGGGCGGTCCGGCCCTCGATGACCGCCCCCCGATCCGGGGCGGCTGGGTCGGCCGGCAGTGGCCACTCCTGCTGGTGCTCGGCGGCTGCCTGTCGGCGTTCCTCACCGTGGCCCTGGACCACTTCCGCGCCGGTTGTCTGCTCTTCGGGTTCTCGGTGCTGCTCGCCGCCCTGGCCCGAGCCGTGATGCCGGCCCGCCGGGTGGGTCTGCTGGTGGTCCGCAGCCGGGCCTTCGACCTCGTCGTGCTGCTCGCGATGGGGGTCTCGCTCGTCGTTCTCGCGGTGGTCGTACCGCAGTCCAACTGACGCCACGGTCTCGTGCCGAGCCGGTGCTGACAGCGGGTTCTGACGGTGGGGGCTGACCTCGCGCCGGTCGCGCCGTGGTGCTGGGATAGCCTCGAACACCGCCAGACATCTTGATGACGAGATACCGCTCGAGCGTGACCGTCGTAGAACGAAGGAGCCGCCCGCCATGGCCCGCACTCCCGTCAACGTCACCGTCACCGGCGCCGCCGGGCAGATCGGCTACGCGCTGCTGTTCCGCGTCGCCTCCGGCCAGCTGCTGGGGGCGGACGTGCCCGTGCGGCTGCGCCTGCTCGAGATCGCGCCGGCTCTGAAGGCCGCCGAGGGCACCGCCATGGAGCTCGACGACTGCGCCTTCCCACTGCTGGACGGCGTCGACGTCACCGACGATGCACGCGCCGCCTTCGACGGCGTGAACGTGGCGCTGCTCGTCGGCGCCCGTCCACGCACCGCCGGCATGGAACGCGGTGACCTGCTCCAGGCCAACGGCGGCATCTTCAAGCCGCAGGGTGAGGCGATCAACGCCGGCGCCGCCGACGACGTACGGGTGCTCGTGGTGGGCAACCCCGCTAACACGAACGCGCTGATCGCGGCCGCGCACGCGCCCGACGTCCCCGCGGACCGCTTCACGGCCATGACCCGTCTCGACCACAACCGCGCGCTCACCCAGCTGGCGAGGAAGACCGGCTCGCCGGTGTCCGACATCCGCCGGCTGACCATCTGGGGCAACCACTCGGCGACGCAGTACCCGGACGTGTTCCACGCGGAGGTCGGGGGGCGGAACGCCGCCGAGGTGGTCGACGACCAGCAGTGGCTGGAGAACGACTTCATCCCCACGGTCGCCAAGCGCGGCGCAGCGATCATCGAGGCCCGCGGCTCGTCCTCCGCTGCGTCGGCGGCCAACGCCGCGATCGACCACGTCTACGACTGGGTCAACGGCACCCCCGAGGGTGACTGGACGTCGGCCGCCCTCGTGTCCGACGGCTCCTACGGCGTGCCCGAGGGCCTCATCTCGTCCTTCCCCGTCGTGTCGCGCGGCGGGCGCTGGGAGATCGTGCCGGACCTCGACATCAACGACTTCTCGCGGGCGCGTATCGACGCCTCGGTGCGCGAGCTCGAGGAGGAGCGCGACGCCGTCAAGGGCCTCGGCCTGATCTAGGCGCGCCCCACCCGAGCATTCCCGGGGGGCGCCCGCCGGCGCCCCGACCCCACACCAGGAGAACCTGTGGCGAAGATCAAGGTGGAGAACCCGGTCGTCGAGCTCGACGGCGATGAGATGACCCGCATCATCTGGTCGTTCATCAAGGAGCGGCTGATCCATCCGTACCTCGACATCGACCTCGAGTACTACGACCTCGGCATCGAGAACCGCGACGCCACTGACGACCAGGTCACGGTGGACGCCGCCAACGCCATCAAGCGGCACGGTGTCGGCGTCAAGTGCGCGACGATCACGCCGGACGAGGCCCGGGTCAAAGAGTTCGGCCTGAAGAAGATGTGGGTGTCACCGAACGGCACCATCCGCAACATCCTCGGTGGCGTGGTGTTCCGGGAGCCGATCATCATCAGCAACATCCCCCGGCTGGTGCCGGGCTGGACCAAGCCGATCGTCATCGGTCGTCACGCCCACGGTGACCAGTACAAGGCCACGAACTTCAAGGTGCCCGGTGCGGGCGAGCTCACCATCACCTTCACCCCCGAGGACGGCTCCGAGCCGATCCAGCACGTGGTCGCCAACTACGGCGCGGACGGTGGCGTGGCGATGGGGATGTACAACTTCAACAAGTCGATCGCGGACTTCGCGCGCGCGTCGTTCGCCTACGGCCTGCAGCGTGAGTACCCCGTCTACCTGTCGACGAAGAACACGATCCTCAAGGCCTACGACGGTGCCTTCAAGGACATCTTCCAGGACGTGTTCGACGCCGAGTTCAAGGCCGACTTCGACGCCAAGGGGCTGACCTACGAGCACCGGCTGATCGACGACATGGTGGCCGCCGCGATGAAGTGGGAGGGCGGCTACGTCTGGGCCTGCAAGAACTACGACGGCGACGTCCAGTCCGACACCGTGGCCCAGGGGTTCGGCTCGCTCGGCCTGATGACCTCGGTGCTGATGACGCCCGACGGCAAGACGGTTGAGGCCGAGGCGGCGCACGGCACGGTCACCCGGCACTTCCGCCAGCACCAGCAGGGCAAGCCGACGTCGACCAACCCGATCGCGTCGATCTTCGCGTGGACCGGCGGCCTCAAGCACCGCGGCAAGCTGGACGGCACCCCTGAGGTGACGGCGTTCGCGGAGTCGCTGGAGCAGGTCTGCGTCGAGACCGTCGAGAACGGTCAGATGACCAAGGACCTCGCGCTGCTCGTGTCCCGGGACCAGCCCTACCTCAACACCGAGGACTTCCTGGCGGCGCTCGACGAGGGCCTGTCCAAGAAGATGGCCTGACCGCCCACCAGCGACCTTCGGGTGCGACACGCCCGGCGAGTCATGGCCGAAGGTCGCTGGCCAAAGTTCCGCCGGCCCGTGAGCGACCTTCGGGTGCGACTCGCCGGGCGAGTCGTGGCCGAAGGTCGCTGGTCAGGTGTCGCGGTGGGCGCCGTCGGACGGACTGACCTCGAACGTCGACGGCTCCGCCCAGCCCCGCGCCGCGAAGGCCGCCGCGACGGCATCGGTCACCGCAGCAGTCGCCTCGCTGGGCACGAGCGCCACGGCCGAGCCACCGAACCCACCCCCGGTCATCCGCGCGCCGAGCGCCCCCGCCGCCAGCGCGGACTCGACCGCGGTGTCGAGCTCGTCGCAGCTGACCTCGTAGTCGTCGCGCAACGACTCGTGGGAGGCGACCATGGGGTCGCCGACCACCTGCCAGTCACGTCGGTTCAGCGCCTCGACGGTCTCCAGGACACGGGCGTTCTCCCGTACGACGTGCCGCACCCGCGCCCGGTCCTCGGCGCTCTCGATCCGCGCCAACGCGTCGTCGAGACCGGCCAGGTCGATGTCGCGCAGCGCCTGGAGACCGAGCGTCTTCGCCGCCCGCTCGCAGGCCGCCCGGCGGTCGCCATAGGCACCGTCGGCGTTCCCGTGGTGCACCCGCGTGTCGATGACCAGCAGCCGCAGCCGGTCCGCCATCGGGTCGAGCGGCACCTGCTCGCCCTCGAAGGACCGGTTGTCCAGGAACAGCGCGTGCCCGGCGGTGCAGCGCAACGAGGCCAGCTGGTCCATCATCCCGGTGGGTGCGCCGACGAAGTCGTTCTCCGCCACGTAGGACAGCCGGCCCAGAGCGTCCAGCCCGAGGCCGAGCTCGAACATGTCGTTCACGGCGAGGGCGACCGCGCACTCGAGCGCGTGCGAGGACGACAGCCCGCTGCCGAGCGGTACGCGCCCGTCGATGAGCAGGTCCAGACCACCTACGTCGTGACCGGCCTGCCGAGCTGCCCACACGATGCCGGCGACATAGGCCGCCCAGCCGTCCGGCGTGCCCGGCGCGAGGTCCTCGACGGGGATCGACACATCTCCGCTGTGCTGCTGGACCGAGCGCATCCGCACCATGCCGTCGGTGCGTCTGCTCGCGGCGACCGAGGTGCGGGCGGCGATGGCGAACGGCAGCACGAAGCCGTCGTTGTAGTCGGTGTGCTCGCCGATGAGGGTCACCCGCCCCGGCGCCGACCAGACGCCCGCGGGCGCGTCGTCGTACGTCGCCTGGAAGGCGTCGGCG
>JAVEDJ010000379.1 GCA_030841025.1 Actinomycetota bacterium | reverse complement strand
TCGCTCCCGGATGAGTCCCGCTGGCTCGGGTAGACAGTCGGCAGAGCCCCTCGGAGCATGAGTCCGAGGGGCTCTTTCATGTCGTGCCGAGCCGTTCGCGCAGCTTGGCGAGGGACGTGTCGATGTTGCGCTCGGTGTGCTCCCGGTTGATCCCACCCAGCACAATGGGACATCCACACACGTGGGTCCCCATGGGATGAGCGCAGCAGGCCCAGCAGGTTGTTCAGGCGATAGACCCGGAGGTCACCGATGCTCGACCCACGCGAGCTGTACACCCTCGAGTCCGACCTGCCCGCCCTCGACAGCCCGGTCCTGGTGCACGTCCTGACCGGGTTCATCGACGCGGGATCTGCCGGACAGCTGCTGCGTCAGCACCTGCTCGAGAACCTCGAGCACCGGCTCGTCGCGTCGTTCGACGTCGACCAGCTGCTCGACTACCGGTCGCGGCGGCCGCTGATGATCTTCGACGGCGACCACTGGGAGTCCTACGACGAGCCAACGCTCGAGCTCCACGCGGTGAAGGACGCCGAGGGGCGCGAGTTCCTGCTGCTCGAGGGCGCCGAGCCGGACATCGCCTGGGAGCGGTTCATCGCCGCGGTGCAAGACCTCGTCGAGCGCCTCGGGGTCCGGCTCACCATCGGTGTGCACGGCATCCCGATGGGTGTCCCGCACTCGCGGCCCACGACTGTGACCGCGCACGGCACCCGGCCCGAGCTGACCGCCGGTCGCGAACCGTGGGTGGGCCGCATCCAGGTCCCGGGCAGTGTCATCAACCTGCTCGAGCTGCGGCTAGGCCAGGCAGGGCAAGACGCCATGGGTTTCGCCGTGCACGTGCCCCACTACTTGGCCCAGTCCGAGTACCCCGCCGCGGCGGCCGCCCTGGCCGACCAGATCACGGCGGCGTCCGGCCTGACCATCCCGACCAGCGCGCTGCGGGCTGCGGCCGAGGAGACCCGCGCCCAGATCGACGAGCAGGTCACGGCGTCGGCCGAGGTGGCGGCGGTGGTGCACGCGCTCGAGGAGCAGTACGACGCGTACGTCGGCGGCAGCGGCCGAGGCGACCTGCTGGCGGGGCGGGGCGGCGGGTTCCCGACCGCCGACGAGCTGGGCGCGGAGTTCGAGCGGTTCCTGGCGGATCAGCCCAAGAGCGACCCGCCGGAGTAGCCGCCGAAACCGTCGGTTTTTGTCCCTCGCCATCCGAGAACCGCAGCGATAGCATCCGCCGGTTGACCCGGGTTCCGTGAGAAACATTTTTGTTTCCGGCCCGGATTGCGAGAGGAATTGAGTATGCGTCCATCTCGACTTCTCGTTGCGGCAGCCTCCGCGGCGACCCTGTTGGCCCTGATCGGGGCCTTCCCCAGCACCGCCACTGCCGCGCCCACCACCAGGGGCAACAGCAGCGACGTACGGGAGATCCCGCCCGGCAAGACCTACCGGCTCGACGCTGACCTCAAGGCGGCGAAGGCCGCGAAGGCGGCACAACCTGACACCGCGTCGCAGCGCAGCGCGGCTCCCTCGGCCACGGCCCAGGCGGCCGGCGTCACTCCCCCGGTCGGAACGGTCCGCGAGTGGCTGGCGCTGGACGACTTCAGAGGGCGGCTCTACTTCAAGGAGTACACGCTGCGTGCCGTTGGAGCGAAGATCGAGGTCTGGGTGGCCAGCGGCGGGGATGCCACCTCGACCGGCACGGCCTTCCCGGCCGGTGACTGCCGCGCCCAGGTGCCCGGCAGCACCGACATCACCGATGCTCAGGCACAGGAGCTCGCGAACCAGTTCGACAACAACATGTTCCCGAAGGAGTCCGCGGCGTTCAGCACACCGCCCGACCGGGACGGTTCTGGTGCGGCGCTCGAAGGTGACTTCTCGGGCTCCGGCGACAAGATCGTGACCTTGGTCGACAACGTCCGCGACGACAACTTCTACGACTTCCCGGCAGCGCCGACGTACATCGCCGGCTTCTTCTCCTCGCAGTTCAACGAGCTGGTCGACCGGAACGTGATGACGATCGACGCCTTCGACTGGCTGCACCGGACCGGCGCCAACCCGGCCGACGAGCCCACTGACGACCTGTGCACCAGTCGCCCGGCGCGTCCCTTCCTCTACGAAGGCGTGTTCGCCCACGAGTACCAGCACCTTCTGCAGTACTACACGGACTCCTCCGAGGTCACGTTCGTCAACGAGGGCCTGTCCGACTTCGCCATCTCCCTGACGGGCTACGCCGACACGACCGCGTCGGTGTTCGAGCCGCGGTCGGAGAGCCACCTCTACTGCTTCAACGGCTTCGGCACGGTGCAGACACCGTTCAACACGAATCCACGCGCGTGCGGCGGGCCGGAGAACTCTTTGACGTTGTGGGGTGACGAGGGCGCAGGCAATGAGATCCTCGCCGACTACGGCAACGCCTGGTCGTTCATGCTGTACCTGTTCGACCACTACGGCCTGGACTTCATGTCCGCGCTGCACCGCGACGGCACCACTCACGGCCTCGACGCGGTGCAGGCTCAGCTCAACTCCTTTGCACCCACGACGGACGTGTACGACGTGCTGCACAACTTCCAGGTGATGAACCTGGTCGACGGTGCGGTCGACAGGACCGACGGACGCAGGGGAAGGGTCGAGGGAGCACGCCGGTCGGCGGTCACCACGAAGAGCCTGGACGCGGCGCTCAACCTGGACAACCCGTCGTCGTACGCGTTGCCCGGTGCCGCTCCGAACGGTGCGGACTACGTGAAGCTGCGGGACGCGAAGTCGGCGGCCATCAGCGGGAAGCGCCTGCGGTCGTTGTCCTTCACCGGTGCGACCGCGCTGGCACCACAGCCGCTGAAGTGGACTGTGGTGACGAACGCTCCTGGCAACGCGGACAACCCCACGCTGTGGTCGGGCAACGCGTCCAACCTGGACTCGGCCGCCATCGCCCAGGTCACCGTGCCGACGGCCAACCCGACGCTGACCTTCAACGAACGCCACCTCGCCGAGGCGACGTTCGACTATGCCTACACGGTCGTGTCGACCGACGGCGGCAAGACCTATACGGCGCTGTCGAACGCCAACACCGTGGAGGGCCCCTTCGGACCGGCGCTGAACGGCGACTCGCCGGCCTTCGCGACCCAGACGTTCGACCTCACGAAGTACGCCGGACAGACGATCTTGGTCGGCTTCCGCTACGTCAGTGACGGCGGCGTCAACGACGGTGGCTGGTTCGTCGACGACGTGACGGTCGGCGACACGCTCGTCAGCGACGGCTCCGCCCTGGACGCCTTCAGGTCGCCTACCCAGATCCTCCCGATCCAGGTGGCCAACTGGGACGTCCGGCTGGTCGGCATCGACGAGCGCAAGCACGAGGTCCGCGTCAAGGACCTCAACGGCAAGTCCAAGTTCTCGCTTCGCCGCCATGACCTGGAACGGTTCGAGAAGTACCCGGTGGTGGTCGCGGTCATCGCCTACGACGAC
Organism: Actinomycetota bacterium; assembly: GCA_030841025.1. Lineage (GTDB taxonomy): Bacteria > Actinomycetota > Actinomycetes > JACCUZ01 > JACCUZ01 > BP-173. The sequence continues at coordinate 1,917 of JAVEDJ010000379.1, read as the reverse complement.
CCGACGGAGCAGGTGCAGCAGTTCGCGCCGTACACCCTGGTGGTGAACGGGGTCACCCAGCCGGGAGGCTGACAGCTGATCCATCCGAGGGCCCGCGGCACCCAGCCGCGGGCCCTCGGCGTTTTGCTTCAGACGCAGGGGTGGGATGCCGAGAACACCGGGGCGGGGGAAGACCTCTCCCGCGCGTCTGTGAAAGGGGTGCCAGCGGCGATGAAGCGTCGCGGTTCCCATGTGGGGCATGCTTTCGCTCCCGACGCGGAGAGCATCAATGCCACCATGCGGCTGCTGCTGCTTGTAGTCGCGGTGGATGCGGTCCTGTCGATGTCGGTCGGCTTCGGCGGCTTTCTCGCGCTCGCGCACGGGCACCGCGACTGGCCCTCGCTGCTCGCGGCCGCGAGCGTGCTGTGGCCGGTAGTGCTGGGGGTTGCCCTGGTGCGTGGCCGCCGCGCGGCGGCGTGGGTGCGGACGCGGCTGGCTGACGGCGCCGACCGCCTCGCGGCGGTCTCCTCGATGTCCCACGTCGGGGTGTGGGAGGCCACTCCCGACATGGTCGCGACCTACTGCGGGCCGATGGCCGCCGAGTCGTTGGGTCGCACCCCGGACCAGCTGGTGGGACATTCCCTCTACGACCTGCTGCATCCGGATGACCTTCCGCGCGCACGCGCGATAGTCACCGACGCGGTCCGCCGCGGTACCGGCTGGACCGACGTCGAGCTCCGCTGGCGGCACACCGACGGGACCGTGCTGACCATGCACAGCAGCGGCCAGGCGGTCCTCGACGGGCACGGGGAAGTGGTGGCGCTGCGCGGCACCCGACGCGCGCTGACCGACCCCGTCACGCAACGACGCAAGGCCGCCGCCACCGCGCTGACCCGCGAGGTCCTCGACGGCGAGGGCCTCACGATCGCGTTGCAGCCCATCGTCGACATCGATGCCGGTCGGTGGGTCGGCGTGGAAGCCCTGGCGCGCTTCGCCGACGGCCGCCCACCGGACGCGGCGTTCGCCGATGCCCGCGACGCCGGGCTGGGCGTGGAGCTCGAGAAGCTGGCTCTCTGCCGTGCACTCTCCACCCTGGCTGACCTCCCTGCAGGCATCCGGCTGTCGGTGAACGCCTCACCGGACCTGATCCTCGACGCCGGCCTTGTCGAGCTCTTCACGGCGTCCGGGGTGCCACTGCACCGGATCACGGTGGAGATCACCGAGCACCGTCCGGTGGCCTGCTACGACGACGTCCTCGCGGCGTTGCGCCCCCTGCGCGAGCAGGGGCTGCACCTTGCCGTCGACGACACGGGTGCCGGCTACGCCTCCTTCCAGCACGTGCTGCGGCTACGCCCCGAGTCCATCAAGCTGGACCGCTCCCTGCTGTCCGAGATCACGACCGACCGGGCCCGGCGCTCCCTGGTGACCGCCATCGTGCTGCTGGCCCTCGACCTGGGCGCCACCGTGGTGGCCGAAGGGGTCGAGGACGAGGCGGAGCTGTGCGCGCTGGCAGATCTGGGCGTCCACCTCGCACAGGGCTACCTACTTGCTCGCCCCGCGACCGACGCAGCGGTCCAGGCGTCGTGGGCCCGCCTGGACTGGCGCCCGGCTCTACCGTCAGCCATGTGATCAGCATCAGAGAAGCGACCGAGCGAGACTGGCCGCGCATCTTCCCGTTCATGCCGCCATCGTCGCGGCGGGGACGTCGTACGGCGACGGGGCGGTCATCGTCGGCTCGGCCAAGGTGGGCCCGAATCGACCTGGCAGAGGGCACACGCAGCGACCGCGTTGTTGGTGGGCTGCACATGGTGTTCCGGCGCCTGTGCCAGCACGGTCAGGGGTTGACGGCCAGGAACAGGAACGCCGCCAGCAGGACCAGGTGGATGCCGCCTTGCAGCCGGGTGGCTCGGCCAGGCACGACGGTGAGGACGCCGACCA
>JAVEDJ010000029.1 GCA_030841025.1 Actinomycetota bacterium | reverse complement strand
AGGCCGCGAGCAAGGTCAAGGGCCTGCTTGAGCAGGAGGGTCGCGACGACCTCCAGCTGCGTGTGGCTGTGCAGCCGGGTGGCTGCTCCGGCCTGCGTTACCAGCTCTTCTTCGACGAGCGCTCGCTCGACGGTGACAACATCACCGACTTCGGTGGCGTCGGCGTGGTCGTGGACCGGATGAGCGCCCCGTACCTCTCGGGCGCCACCATCGACTTCGTGGACACCATCGAGAAGCAGGGCTTCACGATCGACAACCCCAACGCAGGCGGTTCGTGCGCCTGCGGCGACTCGTTCCACTAGAGGCGCCAGCAACCAGCCGCACCGAGCTGCGTCGTCCTCAGCCGGAACGGCTCAGGGCGATGCACGCTTGACGGCAGCACCGGACTCCGCGTCGACGACCGCACGGTCGCCCAGCGGCTGGGTCAGCGGCACCGTCCGCTGGTAGATCTGCGCCAGGTCGATGCACACCGTCGTCCCGGGCACGCGCTTCTCGACGAGTGAGAGCCGCACCTGGGACGCGGTCTCCTGCGCGAGGACCCGATAGTCGTAGCAGCTGTCGACGCCTCCGGTGAAGGTCACGACCAGCGCGTCGTCGGACTCCGTCGGCAGCACGGCCTGGAACCGTGAGCCCGGGCTCGCCGGTTCTGGCGGGCCACCGTCGGTCGCTCCGGGTTCGGCTGCGAGGTACGCCGGGTCGACCGCCACGACGGGCACCGGCTGCGCCGAGTCGCGGACAGCGAACAGCCACGTGGGCACCAGGCGCGGCGCGCTGCCCTCGCGTTGCAGCGACACGCCAAGCTCGGCGCCGGTGACGGTCACGGGGCCCCCGCACGCGAGCGGGTCGACGCCCTCGGGTCGGGGCTGCGGGCAGGCGGCCAACGTCTGCGGCATCGGCGTCCGGGCGAGCCGGCGCCACGCCTCTCGCGCCGAGATCAGCGGGTACGTCGCCCCGTCGTGCGTGTCGCCCAGCCAGCCTGCCGCCGAGGCAATGCTGGTGCCGACGATGGTCACCGAGGTGGCCATGCCGTACGACGGTCGGTCACCGGGCCGAGGGTCCGCGACCACGATCACCTCGGGGCCGCCGGACGGGCCCGTCACCCGCGCGGTGTCCGGGTCGGCGCCAGCCGCATCGAGCACGGGACGAGCGAGGGTGAGCGCTCCCTCGTGGGAGGACGCGCCTGGAGTGGCCGCAACCGTGGCTGGCAGGTCGCACGCGAGGTGGACGTCGGGGTAGTCCTTCGGGACCGACTCTGTCGGGTGCGGGGGGCAGCGGGGCGTCCCCGCCACGGTCCCGCCAAGGGCGAAGTCCCACTGCCCGCCCTCGCCCGCCGCCACCCGCAGCGTGCCGGTGTCGCCCGTGAAGGCCGTCGCCCCGTCGCGCACGCGTCCCTTGCCGGTCAGCCCGAGGCTGCGAGCCAGCGCGTCCACCTGCTCAGGCGACGCGGGCTCGAAGCTCCGCACCGCCGCCTCCAGCTGGCCGGCTGGCAGCGTGCCGGCCAGGTGCCACCGTTCGTCGGCCGTCCCGGTGGCGGCTCGCGGCTGGTAGCCGGTGAGCCGCAGCACCGGGGGACTGCCGGCCCCGGAGCCGCCGTGCGCGTCCCCCGCCGACGTACGGTTCAGCGCCCAGCCCCCGCCGAGCAGCACCACCAGCACGGTGGCCGCCACGAGCAGGGGCGCGGCTCGTCGTACCGCCGGACGCGAAGTCGTCATGCCCCTTCGACGCGGGCCCCGCCCAGCCGGTTCCGGCCGGTTCAGTCCCCGTAGCTGTCCAGGCCCGCCACCAGTGCCTGTGCGGGCTCCGGGATGGTCACTGGACGCGGTTCGGGCACGAGGCGCCCGGCAGTCCCGGCATCCAGCACCAGCCGGACCGCGGCGCAGTCGGCGATGAGGTCGGCCAGGCTGGTGGGCTCGACCTCGGACGGCACGCTCGCGTGAAGGGTCACATCCAGCACGTTATGGCGGTGGCGTGGGCCGCGGTACCTCTACCGGTGGGTAGTGTTCGGATGTCGCCCAACGGCCTGATCCCCCCACACCTCTGGAGTGCTGACTCGTGCGCATCGCCGTGACTGGCTCGATCGCGACCGATCACCTGATGACCTTTCCCGGCCACTTCACCGAGTCCCTGGTCGCGGACCGGCTCGACAAGGTGTCGTTGTCGTTCCTCGTCGAGGACCTCGACATCCGCCGCGGCGGGGTCGCCGCGAACATCTGCTTCGGCATGGGCGTGCTCGGCCTGCACCCGACTCTGGTGGGCGCGGTGGGTCAGGACTTCCACGACTACCGGTCCTGGTTGGAGCGGCACGGCGTCGACACGTCGGGCGTGCACGTGTCGGACCTGCGGCACACGGCCCGCTTCCTGTGCACGACTGACGCGGTCCACAACCAGATCGCGTCGTTCTACCCCGGTGCCATGAGCGAGGCCCGCGACATCGAGCTCTCGCCGATCGCCGACCGGCTCGGTGGTCTCGACCTGGTTCTCGTCGGCGCCAACGACCCGGAGGCGATGGTCCGGCACACCGACGAGTGCCGCGGCCGCGGTTTCGCCTTCGCGGCCGACCCCTCCCAGCAGCTCGCCCGCATGGAGGGCCCCGAGATCCGGCGTCTTGTCGATGGTGCGACCTACCTGTTCACCAACGAGTACGAAGCCGGTCTCGTCGAGCAGAAGACGGGCTGGAGCGGAGACGAGATCCTCGACCGCGTGCAGACCCGGGTGACGACGCACGGCTCCAAGGGCGCCGTCATCGAGCGCAAGGGCGAGACGCCCATTCAGGTCGCGTGCGCCCAGGAGGACGCGAAGGTCGACCCCACCGGCGTCGGTGACGCCTTCCGTTCCGGTTTCCTCGCGGGTGTCGCCTGGGGCCTGCCGCTGGAGCGCTGCGCCGAGGTCGGGTCGTTGCTCGCGACCCACGTCATCGAGACCGTGGGCACCCAGGAGTACGAGCTGGGGCAGGCCCGCTTCCTGGAGCGTCTCGGCGATGCCTACGGGCCGGGTGCCGTCAGCGACGTGGCGCCGCACCTGTCCTGCCCCCGACCCTGAGCCCTGTCACGGCCGGCGATCGTCACGGTGCCGTCGTCCCCGCAGCCTGTGGAGCCGGACCCCTCGCGCTACGCCTTCTCCGTCGAGGGGCTGCCGGCGGGGGAGGAGATCGTCGGGCTGGGCGCGGATCTCGCTCCCGGCACCTTGCTCGCGGCCTACCGCAGCGGCGTGTTCCCGATGCCGGTCTCGCGACGCGGTCCGATCGGCTGGTGGTCGCCTGACCCACGTGGCGTGCTCGAGCTCGACCGGCTGAGGGTCACTCGATCGCTGCGCGTCGCGTGCCGGCGCTACGAGGTCAGGGTCGACACGGCGTACGACGACGTGGTGCGCGCGTGTGCCGACCCCCGCCGGCCGGGAGGGTGGATCCGGCGGGACGTCCGCGAGGCCTACGCCCGGCTGCACGAACTCGGCTGGGTGCACAGCGTCGAGGCATGGGCGGTCGAGCGGGATGCCGCGGGCAACGCGGTGGGGGAGCGGCTGGCCGGAGGCCTCTACGGGGTGGCGATCGGGGGGCTGTTCGCCGGCGAGTCCATGTTCCACCGAGAACGCGACGCGTCGAAGGTGGCGCTGGTGGCGTTGGTCGAGATGCTGTCCGCGGCAGGAGAGGCAGACCGGGCGCGCGACCCGGGCGCGCCGCAGCGACTGCTGGACGTGCAGTGGGCGACCGACCACCTGGTCAGCCTCGGGGCCACCGAGGTGTCACGGCCGGCGTATCTCCCTCGGCTGCGCGGCGCTCTGAGGCTGCCGCCGCCGGTGTGGGCGGTGCCGCGAACACGGCCGTAGACCGCTACCTGTACGCAGCCGGCCGAGGCCTCTGGAGTAGGGTGACGTTCGCTGAAATGACGGCCGTGGCGACGAGTCACGGGGGTTCCGAAAGACCACGTGACGACACTTCGGGAAGGGCAACGGTGGGTCGCAAAGCTCCTCTCGTCCACGCGGTTCTCGCCGCCTCGACGCTGCTGCTGGTTACCGGATGCGCGTCGGAGGACCTCCCGACTTTCGCGATGCCGGCGCGCGACGTCACCAACCAGGCCCCGCGCATCCTGTCGCTGTGGCAGGGCTCGTGGATCGCGGCGCTGGCCGTCGGTGGGTTGACCTGGGCACTCATCCTGTGGCCGTGCATCGCCTACCGCCGGAAGCGCAACCACACGGGGCTGCCGCCGCAGACGCGTTACAACCTGCCGATCGAGGTCTTCTACACGGTCGTGCCGTTCATCATGATCGCGGTCTTCTTCTACTTCACCGCCCGCGACGAGTCCGAGATCCAGAAGGTCTCGGCCAATCCCGACCACACGATCACCGTCACCGGCTTGCAGTGGTCCTGGCAGTTCACCTACGACAGCGACGGTGGGGCCGACGCCACGACAACCGGCACTCCCGCAAAGCCGCCGACGCTGTATCTCCCGCAGGGCGAGAGTGTGGTGTTCAAGCTTGTCTCGGACGATGTCGTCCACTCGTTCTGGGTCCCCGCCTTCCTCTACAAGCTCGACGTCATCCCGGGCCAGGACAACAGGTTCGAGATCACGCCGAAGAAGATCGGGACCTACGTGGGGAAGTGCGCGGAGCTGTGTGGCAAGGACCACGCCCGCATGCTTTTCAACGTCAAGATCGTCAGCCCTGAGGAATTCCGTGCCCACGTCACCGAGGTGAAGGCAGAGGCCGCCACGTGACCCTGACAGCCGAACCCCGCAGTACCGTCGTGGGCGGTCCGCTCCGCGTGCGACGCAAGGGCAGCGCCGTTGTGCGCTGGGTGACGAGCACAGACCACAAGACGATCGGTCACCTGTACCTCATCACTTCGTTCGCGTTCTTCCTGGTCGGCGGCCTGATGGCCATGCTGATGCGGGCAGAGCTGGCCCGACCGGGGCAGCAGTTCTTCAGCGGCGAGCAGTACAACCAGCTCTTCACGATGCACGGCACGATCATGCTGCTGCTGTTCGCGACCCCGCTGTTCGTGGGCTTCGCGAACGTGATCATGCCGCTTCAGATCGGCTCGCCCGACGTCGCGTTCCCGCGGCTGAACATGTTCAGCTACTGGCTTTTCCTGTTCGGCGGGCTCATCACGGTGGGGGCCTTCCTGACCCCTGGCGGGGCGGCCAGCTTCGGCTGGTTCGCCTACGCGCCGTTGAACAGCGAGCAGTTCTCACCGGGCATCGGCCACGACCTGTGGATCATGGGTCTCGCGCTGGCCGGCTTCGGCACCATCCTGGGCGCGGTCAACTTCATCACCACGATCTTCTGCATGCGCGCACCGGGCATGACGATGTTCCGGATGCCGATCTTCACCTGGAACATCCTGCTGACCAGCGTGCTGGTGCTGATGGCCTTCCCGGTGCTGGCGGCGGCGCTGCTGGCTCTGGAGGCCGACCGCAAGTTCGGTGCCCACATCTTTGACCCTGCCAACGGCGGCGCCATGTTGTGGCAGCACCTGTTCTGGTTCTTCGGCCACCCCGAGGTCTACATCATCGCGCTGCCGTTCTTCGGCATCGTGTCCGAGGTGCTGCCGGTCTTCAGTCGCAAACCGATCTTCGGCTACAAGGGACTGGTCTTCGCGACCATCGCCATCGCCGGCCTCTCGGTGACGGTGTGGGCGCACCACATGTTCGCGACCGGCGCGGTGCTGCTGCCGTTCTTCTCCTTCATGACGTTCCTGATCGCGGTGCCGACGGGGGTGAAGTTCTTCAACTGGATCGGCACGATGTGGGGCGGGAACCTAGCGTTGAGAACGCCCATGGTGTGGGCGATCGGCTTCTTGACCACGTTCCTGTTCGGCGGCTTGACCGGGGTCATCCTCGCCAGCCCGCCGCTGGACTTCCACCTGTCCGACACCTATTTCGTGGTGGCGCACTTCCACTACGTGGTGTTCGGGACCGTGGTGTTCGCGATGTTCGCCGGCTTCTACTTCTGGTGGCCGAAGTTCACCGGCCGGATGCTCGACGAGACGCTGGGCAAGGTGCACTTCTGGCTGCTGTTCATCGGGTTCCACACCACCTTCTTGGTGCAGCACTGGCTGGGTGTGGAGGGGATGCCGCGGCGCTACGCCGACTACCTGCCCAACGAGGGCTTCACCGTGCTCAACCAGATCTCGTCGGTGGGGGCGTTCCTGCTGGGTGCCTCGATGATCCCGTTCTTCTGGAACGTGTGGAAGTCGCGCAACAACCCGCTCGTCAACAACGACGACCCGTGGGGCTGGGGCCGGTCGCTGGAGTGGGCCACCTCCTCGCCGCCGCCGCGGCACAACTTCACCTCGATCCCGCGGATCCGGTCCGAGGCGCCCGCCTTCGACCTGCACCACCCCGAGATCGCGCTGAGCGAGTACGAAGGCACCTCGGGCCAGATGTACGACGAGTCGAGCGTGGACGTCGCTGAGGACACCGGGCGGGCGGAGGAGCTCAAGCGTCGCGTCGACGGCACCTCCGACGACCCGACGGTCAGGCACGACGAGGCCCACAACAGCCAGTCGCCCCGGACGGAGGAGGGCCAGTGAAGATCGAGGCCTACATCTTCTTGGCGCTGACCGGGTTTTTCGCAGTCATCTCCCCGGTCTACTGGATCCTGTCCCGCGACCCTGCCGGGACAGCGGCTCTGATCCTCACCTTCTTCCTGGCCCTGATGGTGGCGGGGTACC
>JAVEDJ010000241.1 GCA_030841025.1 Actinomycetota bacterium | reverse complement strand
GCATGGCCATGATCACCCCGCCGGCCGTACGTGCGGTCACCTCGAGCTCCGGCGGCATCGAGTCGGGCCGCACCGCGAGGGAGTGGTAGCGCGTCGCGGTGAACGGGGAGGGCAGCCCGGCCAGCACACCCGACTGCGCGTGCTCGACCTCGCTGGTCTTGCCGTGCAGGAGCTCCGGCGCCCGCTCGACGATCCCGCCGTAGGCGGCCGCGATGGCCTGGTGGCCCAGGCAGACACCGAGTACCGGCACCGCCCCTCCGGTCTCCTGGATCAGCTGGATGCATGCCCCCGCGCGGTCGGGGGTGCCGGGCCCGGGGCTGAGCAGCACACCGTCGTACGACGTGACCGCGGCGAGGTCGACCTCGTCGTTGCGCACCACGGTGCACTCGGCGCCCAGCTGCGCGAGGTACTGCACCAGGTTGAACACGAAGCTGTCGTAGTTGTCGACCACCAGCACCCGGCGTGGCCGGACCTGTTCAGACGTCGTCATTGCACTCCTTGTTGGTCCACGGTCACGTCCAGGAACGGCAGGCTGTGCTCGGCCCACGGGAAGACCATGGTGAACAACACTGCCACGACCGCGCACACCAGCACCGCCGAGAGGAGCAGCCGCACCGGCCACCGGCCGGGCAGGTGCCGCCAGATCCAGGCGTACACCTAAGCCCCCTTGGCGAGCACGGTCGGTCGACCCCGGGCGGTGTCCTGCTCGGCGGTCAGGTGCCCGTACACGATCAGCCGGTGCGTCGATCCCCAGCGGGGGTCGCAGGTGGTGAGCGTGATGAGCTTCCTCGTCGGCTTGACGCCGCGCTTCCCAGGTACGGGAGCGATCACCGAGACGTCGGTCGGCAGCACGATCGCCGTCCTGTCGACGACGTAGGTGAACCACGTGTCCCGGGTCTCGACGACCAGGGCGTCACCGCGCTTCACCCGGTCGAGGTTCGCGAACGGCTCCCCGTTGGTGGCCCGGTGGCCGGCGACCGCGAAGTTGCCGACGGCGCCCGGTGCGGCTGTCTTCGGGTAGTGGCCGACCCCGCGGGTCAGGTCGGGCAGCGAGACGCCCTGGACGACCGGCACCGAGTACTTGCGCCCCAGCCGGGGGACGTGCAGGAACGCGAAGCCCTTCCCGAAGTCCGAGCGGGAGAGCCTGATGATGCCGTCCGGTCCGGTTGTGGCACCCGGGTCGGGCTGCTTCCACGCCTCGCGGATGCTGTCGCCGACGCGTTCTTGCGCCCGGTCGGCCTCGACGTTGGTCCAGACGAGCTGGTAGACGCAGAACAGCAGCAGGACGATCCCCGCCGTGATCAACAGCTCACCCAGCCCGCGTACGACGCCGCGCCCGGACCCCGTCACGCGCCGCGCCGGGCATAGAGCAGGTCCAACGAACCGGTGTAGCCGGCGACCCGCACGTCCGAGAGCCCCTCGGTCTCGTACACGAGGCCGAACCGGTCCGCGTAGTAGCGGTAGAGCTGGACCCCCTCGGAGGTGTCGAGCGCGCGGGTCAGCCGCTCCGGGTCTCCGATTGCCGTCACGGTGTACGGCGGCGCGTAGACCCGCCCCTGCAGGATCAACGTGCTGCCCACGCAGCGCAGCGCGCTCGTGACGATGGCCCGCTGATCCATGATCTGCAGCGCCTCGGCGCCACCCGCCCACAGGGCGTTGATCACGGCCTGCATGTCCTGTTGGTGCACGACGAGCGTGTCCGGGCTGCTGCCCTCGGGCAGCAGCCGGTCCGCAGACCGTGGCGCGTCCGAGAGGGTCACCCGCACGCCGCTGCCGCGCACCGGGTCGATGCCGGCCGCCATGCTCAGTGCGTCGGCGCGCCGTTGCTCGGCGCCGATGCGCTGGTCGGCACGGGCCGCGTCCTGGGTGGCCCGGTCGACCTCGGCACGTAGCGCCTCCACCTGAGTGGTGGTCTCATCGGCGCGCCGCTCCTGGGCCCGGATCAGGTCGGCCAGGTCGGTGCGGCTGCCGGCGCGCAGGTCGCCTCCCCGGGCGGCACCGGCACTGGCGGCGAACAGCACGCCGGCCAGGGCGAACACGACGGGGACGGCCAGACGCCACATCCCTCGCACGGTGTCGTCCTCCATCCGTGTTCAGCGCCGGCGGCCAGTGCCGCCGATGTGCCGGCCGTTCCCCTGACCTGCCGCCGGTGACGGGTGCCAGGCAGCGGGTACGACTACGCTAACCGACGAGCCACGGACCGCGAACGTGCCTTGGGGGCACTGGCCAGCCAGAACCACCCCTGACCCGCACCGCCCGCGTCACCGTGACGAGAGCCCGGTCTCAACAAGGAGCCCTCCGTGCCCAAGTCCCGCCTTCGCCGCCGCAGCGCGTTCACCCCGCCGCCGGAGAAGACCAGAGCCGTCCGCGTCGGCAGCCCCCGCTGGTTGGTGCCGTTGATGATCGCGTGTTTCGTGCTCGGGCTGCTCTGGGTAGTCGTCTACTACATCACCCAGACCGACTATCCGGTCGGCGCCTGGGGCAACTGGAACATGGCGGCGGGCTTCAGCCTGATCATCGTCGGCTTCATCTTGTCGACCCGCTGGAAGTAGCGCCGGAGCGGCGCCGGGCAGTCCACCTGCCGGCCCCCCGGGCGCAACCGCCCCCTGCGCTGCGGAAACACAGCCGTGTAAGTCGTCCACACGAGTTATCCACACTGGGGACAACCGCCGGCGCAGCCCTCCCACGCAAGCCGCACACCCCAGAACGGGGCAAACCTCAAAGCGGCCTCAGAGCAGCTCGAGCACCGTGGCGTTGGCCATGCCGCCGCCCTCGCACATGGTCTGCAGGCCGTAGCGCAGCCCCTGCGCCCGCATGTGGTGCACCAGCGTGGTCATCAGACGGGCGCCCGACCCGCCCAGCGGGTGCCCCAGCGCGATGGCGCCGCCGAGCGGGTTCACCCGGGCCGGGTCGGCGCCGGTCTCGCGCAGCCACGCCCCGATCACCGACGCGAACGCCTCGTTGACCTCGAAGGCACCGATGTCCTCGAGGGCGAGGCCCGCCCGGGCGAGCACCCGGGCTGTCGCGGGGATGGGGCCGGTCAGCATCAGGACGGGGTCGACGCCGGCGGTGGCGAACGCGTGCAGCCGGGCGATCGGGGTCCAGCCCAGCTCGCGCGCCCGCTCGGACGTGGTGATCAGCAGCGCCGCGGCGCCGTCGGAGATCTGCGAGGAGTTCCCCGCCGTGACGACACCGTCGTGCTGAAAGACCGTGCGCAGCCCGGCGAGCGTGTCGACACTGCTCTCCGGCCGGATGCCCTCGTCCGCCTTCACGTGACCGACGGGCGCCAGCTCCGCCGAGAACGCCCCCGTGTCGGTCGCCGCGGCCGCCCGCCGGTGCGACCGTGCGGCGATCTCGTCGAGCTCGGCGCGCCCGAGGCCCCACCGCGCGGCGATCATCTCGGCGCTGATGCCCTGCGGGACGAGGCCGGGGGAGGTGTCCGACGGGGCATACCGCGCGGTCATCCGCGGACCGAACGGCACGCCGGGGCCCTGGGACACGGTGCACAGCATCGGCACCCGGGTCATCGACTCGACCCCTCCCGCCACCGCGACGTCGTACTGCCCGGAGATCACCCCGGCCGCAGCGAAGTGGACCGCCTGCTGCGACGACCCGCACTGCCGGTCGATGGTCACGCCGACCACGTCCTCGGGCCAGCCCGCGGCCAGGGCCGCGTTGCGCCCGACGTTCACCGCCTGCTCACCCGTCTGCGACACGCAGCCCCAGATGACATCCTCGACGAGCGCGGGGTCCAGCGCGGTGCGCTCGGCCAGCGCCTCGAGCACGTGGGCCGACAGGTCGACCGGGTGGACGCCCGCGAGGCCACCACCCCTGCGGCCGACCGGTGTGCGGACGGCGTCGACGATCACGGCGTCCCGGGCGTGGGTGCCGGTCATGGGCTACCTCGCAGAGTCGGGGGAAGTTACCCGCCAGTAGGCACCCGCTGATCCTACGTCAGGGCCGCCGTCCGCCACACGACCGAGGCGAGGATGGCGAGCAGTACGACGGCGCCGCCGGCCACCTGCACGAGGTTCCGGTGGGACCGGGGGGCGTAGACCATCGCTGTCGCGACCAGCGCGCCGGCGATCAGTCCGCCCAGGTGGGCCCGCCAGTCGATGCCCCGGGCGATGAACCCGAACGCGAAGTTGACAGCGACCAGCACGAGCAGCCCGGACGTCTCGCGGCCGAGCCGACGGTTGACCACGAAGAAGGCACCGAGCAGGCCGAACACCGCGCCGGAGGCACCGAGCGAGGGCTGGTTGGGCGCGCTGAAGGCGTAGGAAAGCGCGCTGCCGCCCAAGGCGGACAGCAGGTAGAGCGCCAGGAAGCGCGCCCGGCCGAGAGCTGCCTCCAGCGGCGGGCCGAACAGGTAGAGCGCGTACATGTTCAGCGCCAGGTGCAGGAAGCCGCCGTGCAGGAACGCGGCCGTGATGAGCCGCCAGTACTCACCGTCGGCGACGCCCACGAGCTGGAAGGTCGCGGGGTCGCGGGCGAGCCCGATCAGCTCCAGCCGGTTCTCGAACTCCTGCGACGCCATCTGCAGCAGGAGGAAGACCACGTTGATGCCGATCAGCACCTTCGTGACCCAGCCCGGGTCATCGCTGACCCGGCCGCCGAAGTGCGTCCGCGCCTCACGCGTCCCCT
>JAVEDJ010000319.1 GCA_030841025.1 Actinomycetota bacterium | reverse complement strand
CGGCTCGACGTTGGTGACGATCGCGGCCGTCGGCGAGTACAGCAGGAACGACCCGTCGCTCTCGTCCGCCTCCGCGATGAACACGTCGCCCGACCCGTTGTGCGCGTTCGCGCCCGACTCGTTCAGGTTGCCCCCGATCGCGAAGGACGGGTCGGCACCGCAGTTCTGGACGGCCACGGTCAGCAGCGACGTGGTGGTCGTCTTCCCGTGGGTCCCGGCGACCGCGACCGCGCGGCGGCCCACCATCACCGACGCGAGGGCGCCCGCCCGGTGGATGACGCGCAGCCCACGCCGCTGCGCCTCGACCAGCTCGGGGTTGGCCCGGCGGATGGCCGTCGAGATGACGACGGTGTCGGCCGTTCCGATGTGATCCGCGGAGTGCCCGACGTGGACCCGGGCCCCCAGCGCGCGCAGCGCCGTCAGGGTCACCGACTCCTTGGCGTCGCTGCCCGAGACCGGCAGGCCGCGCGCCAGCATGATGCGCGCGATGCCGGACATGCCGGCGCCTCCGATGCCGATGAAGTGCACCCGGCCCAGCTCCTCGGCCGGTGGGGGCGGCGACGTGACCGGGAGTGTCACGGCCACCTCCTCTGCTGGTCACCGGCGCGCCGCCCGGCGGCGATCGCCTCGAGCGCCAGGTCGACCAGCCGCTCGTCACCGTCCCGCCGGCCGAATCCGGCGGCGGCCGTCCCCATGGTGGCCAACCGCGCCGGGTCGGTGAGCAACGGGGCCAGCGTCCGGCCCACCCATTGCGCGGTGCAGTCGGCGTCGTCCACGAGCAGCCCACCGCCGGCGGCGGCGACGGGTCCCGCGATGAGAGCCTGCTCGCCGTTGCCGATCGGCAGCGGCACGTAGGCGGCCGGCAGCCCGACGGCGGTCATCTCGACGACCGTGTTGGCGCCGGCCCGGCACAGCGCCAGGTCCGCGGCGGCGTAGGCGAGCTCCATCCGGTCGAGGTAGGGCAGCACGACGTACGGCGGTGAGTGCTCGCCGTCGGCCACCTCGACGGTGTGGGCCGACCCGCAGGCGTGCAGGACCTGGACCCCGGCGGCGCGCAGCGCTCCGGCGGCCCCCGACGCGGCCTCGTTGAGCCGTCGCGCCCCCTGCGAACCGCCCGTCACCAGCAGCGTCGGGCGGTCCGGCTCGAGGCCGAACGCGGCCCGCGCCTCGGCCCGGACCGCGGCGCGGTCGAGGGTGGCGACCGCCCGCCGGATCGGCAGGCCGACGTACCGGCCGTGCGCGATGTCGGTGTCCGGGAAGGTCGTGGCGACGTACGGCGTGAACCGCGCGCCGAGCCGGTTGGCCCAGCCCGCTCGCGGGTTCGCCTCGTGCACGACGAAGGGGATCCCGAGCCGTCGGGCCGCCAGGTAGGCCGGGCCGGCCACGAAGCCGCCGAAGCCCACCAGCACGTCGGCCTGCTCCCGGCGCAGCACGTCGGCCGCCGCCCGCACCGAGGCGCGCAGCCGCAGCGGGACGCGCAGCAGGTCGACGCCGGGTCGTCGCGGGACAGGTACCGGCGGGATCAACGCCAGCTCATAGCCGCGCGCGGGGATGATGCGCGTGTCCAGGCCGCGCTCGGTGCCCAGTGCCGTCACGTGCGCATCCGGGATCCGCCGGCGCAACGCGTCGGCGAATGCCAGGGCAGGCTCGATATGGCCGGCGGATCCTCCCCCGGCGACGACGACTCGCACGGCTAGCCCGACGCCGCGCGGGACCGGGGCCGGCGCAGGCCGCCTCCGCGCGGACGGGCGAACGACAGCAGCATCCCGAGACCGAGCATGGTGGGGACCAGCGCCGAACCGCCGTAGGACACGAGCGGCAGGGGCACACCCGTGATCGGGAGGAGGCCCAGCACGGCTCCTAGGTTGATCAGCGCCTGCACCAGGATCCAGGCGGTCACTCCGGCGGCGGCGAGGCGCACGAACGGATCGGTCGCGGCCACCGCCACCCGCAGCCCGGCGTAGCCGATGATGCCGATGAGGCCGAGGACCGCGAGGGTCCCGACCAGCCCGAGCTCCTCACCGATGATGGCGAAGATGAAGTCGGTGTGCGCCTCGGGCAGGCTGCCCCACTTCTCCTTCGAGCCACCCAGTCCGACGCCCCACCAACCGCCCGACGCGAGGGCGAACTTGCCGTGCAGCGCCTGGAAGCCGCTCCCCAGCGGGTCGGACGCGTTGGGGTGCAGCCAGTCGGTGATGCGCGAGAGCCGCGCGGCCCGGGTCTGCAGCATGAGCGCGATCACGGCGAACGCAGGCACGGAGGCCCAGAAGAACAGCCGCAGCGGCGCGCCCGCGACGTACAGCAGGGCGGCCAGGATCACCGCGAGGATGATCGCCGTGCCCAGGTCGCCACCGAGCAGCACCAGGCCGATGACGAAACCGCCCACCGGCACGACGGGCACCAGCAGGTGCTTCCACTGGTTGAGCAGCCGGTGCTTGCGGGCCAGCAGGTCGGCCCCCCACAGCACCAGCGACAGCTTGGCCAGCTCCGAGGGCTGGATGCGGAACGGGCCGCCGAAGTCGAGCCAGTTCTTGTTGCCGTTGACCTCGGTGCCGGCGAACACCACGAGGAACAGCAAGGCCAGCGAGGTGATGAGCCCGAGGTAGGCGAACGCCCGCCAGGCCTTCACGGGCAGCCGCGACGCCAACCACATCAGTGGCAGCCCCATCACCACCCACATCAGCTGCTTGCCCACGATCGCGAACGACGAGCCCAGGAACGAGAACGCCGTGACGCTCGACGCAGAGAACACCATGACCAGGCCGAGCACCAGCAGCAGCAGCGTCGCGCCCAGCAGCAGGTAGTAGGGCGTCGCGTCCCGGTGCAGGAGAGGTACGGCGTCGGCGCCGCTGCCCGGGGCCTGGCCTCTGGCCGGCGACTTGGCGGAGGGCGGCCGACCGGCTGAGGGCGTCGTGGCGACGCCCGGCACGACAGCCGTCATGCGACCGGTCCGGGTGCGGTGCTCCGGTCGTCCAGCGAGCGGACGGCGTCGGCGAACGCATCGCCCCGGGCCGCGTAGTCACGGAACATGTCCATCGACGCGCAGGCAGGAGCCAGCAGCACGGTGTCCCCCGGGACAGCCAGGGCCGCGGCGGCGCGCACGACGTCGTCCATGACTCCAGTGTCGGTGCCCGTCACCTCGACCACCGGCACATCGGGCGCGTGTCGCTCGAGAGCCTCCGCGATGGCCTGCCGGTCGCGGCCGATCAGTACGACGCCGCGCAGCCGCCCCGCCGTCGTCGCGACCAGCTCGTCGAACCGGGCGCCCTTGGCCAGCCCGCCCGCCACCCACACCACGTGCGCGTACGAGTGCAGCGACGCAGTGGCGGCATGCGGGTTGGTCGCCTTGGAGTCGTTCACGTAGTCGACGCCCGCGACCGTCGCGACGTGCGCGATCCGGTGCCCGCCCGGCGTGAACGACCGCAACCCCTCACGCACCGACTCGGCGCTGACGCCGTGCGCCCGGGCGAGCGCGGCAGCGGCGAGCGCGTTGGCCACGTTGTGCGGTCCCGGTGGCCGGACCGCCGCGACCTCGACGAGTCGCACCCCTCCGGTGCCACGGTCGGGCCCGTCGTCGGTTACGCCTTCGGCGTCCTGGGCAGCTGCGACCGATGTGGTGGCAGGTCTCCAGGCGTCGACGAGCCAACCGTCACGCAAACCGAGCTGACCGGCGGTGGGCTCCGCGAGGGTGAACGAGACGATCGGGCGGGCGACAGTCGCCGCGAGACCGCTCGCCGGGGCGTCGTCCGCGTTGACGACGATGACCCCCGCGCCACGCCAGACCGAGGCCTTGTCGGCGGCGTACGCGGCCGCGGACCCGTGCCAGTCGACGTGGTCGTCGGCCACGTTCAGCACGGCCGCGGCCGAGAACTCGACCGTCGACATCCAGTGCAGCTGGAAGCTCGAGACCTCGACGGCCAGCACGTCGTACGGCGGCTCGGCGAGCACGGCGTCGACGAGCGGCAGGCCCACGTTGCCTGCTGCCACGGTGCGCAGCCCCGCCGCACCGAGGATCGACGCGAGCATCTCGACGGTCGTGGTCTTGCCGTTCGTCCCGGTGACCCCGAGCCACGGGACGGCCGGGTCGCGCAGCCGCCAGGCCAGCTCGACCTCGCCCCAGACCGGGACGTCGGCGGCCAGTGCGGCGGCGAGCAGCGGCTGGTCGGGGCGCCATCCCGGCGAGGTCACGACCAGCTCGGTGCCGTCGGGCAGCTCGGTGCCGCCACCGAGGCGCACCTCGATCCCGAGCGCTGCCAGCTCGTCGGCCCGAGTGCGCTCGGCCGGCCCGTCGCGCCCGTCGACGACCGTGACCGACGCGCCGCGCGCGGCCAGGGCTCGAGCCGCCGCGGAGCCGGACAGGGCGATGCCGGTCACACAGACCTGCACGCCGGTCCAGACGCCGGGAGCGCGCGCGTCGTCGTACCACTGCGGGATCCCGCTCACGTCCCGGCGCCCGTGACCCACTCCGCGTAGAAGACACCGAGACCGAGGGCGACCAACAGCCCGGCGATGATCCAGAAGCGGATGACGATGGTGACCTCACCCCAGCCCACCAGCTCGAAGTGGTGCTGCAGTGGAGCCATCCGGAAGATGCGTTTCCGGGTGAGCTTGAAGAACCCGACCTGCACGATGACCGACAGCGCGATGAGCACGAACAGCCCGCCCACCAGGATCAGCAGCAGCTCGGTGCGGCTCAGGATCGCCAGGCCCGCCAGGGCGCCGCCGAGGGCCAGCGAACCGGTGTCGCCCATGAAGATCTTGGCCGGCGACGCGTTCCACCAGAGGAAGCCGAAGCAGGCGCCCATGATCGCGGCAGCGACCACCGCCAGGTCGAGCGGATCACGCACCTCGTAGCAGTTGGTGGTGGCGACCTCGCGCGCACAGTTCTGGCTGAACTGCCAGATCCCGATCAGCACGTAGGACCCGAACACCATCACGGAGGTGCCGGTCGCCAGCCCGTCCAGGCCGTCGGTGAGGTTCACGCCGTTGGAGGTACCGGCGATCATGATGTAGGCCCAGACGACGAAGAACACCGCGCCGAGCACGATCCCGGTGTCGCGGATGAACGAGATCTCCGTCGAGGCAGGGGTGGAGCCCTGGCCGTCCGGAAAGTTCATCGCCAGCACGGCGAACGTCACGGCCACGAGCATCTGGCCGGTGAGCTTGGCCCACGCGCGCAAGCCGAGACTGCGCTGCTTGGCCACCTTGATGTAGTCGTCGAGAAACCCGACGAATCCGAGCCCGGCCATCAGGAACAGGACCAGCAGGCCGGACACGGTGACGGGCCGCCAGGTCACGAGATGCGCACCGGCGTAGCCGAGCAGCGTGCCGACGATGATCACGCCGCCACCCATGGTGGGCGTGCCGCGCTTGGTGTGGTGCGAGGTCGGACCGTCGTCGCGGATGAGCTGGCCGTATCCGCGGCGCACCAGCAGCCGGATCGCGAGCGGCGTCCCGAACAGCGCCACGATCAGGCCGATCGACGACGCGAGGAGGATCTGCCTCACGGGGCGACCTCCGCGCCGGCGGAGTCCTGCCCGGCCACGGCGTCGCCCAGCCAGCGCAGACCGGCGTCACGGCTGGACTTGAACAGCACGATGTCTCCCGCTCGGAGCTGGTCGGCCAGCAATGCCTGCGCGGCCGCGCTGTCGTGCACGACCACCGACTCCTCTCCGTCCCGTGCGCCGTCCGAGACCGCTCCATCGTGGATGCGGCGCGCGCGTTCCCCGACGACGACCACCCGGTCGATCGCCAGGCTGCGGGTCAGTCTGCCGATCTCTAGGTGCTCCGCGTCGGACGCCGCGCCGAGCTCGAGCATCTCGCCCAGCACCGCCCAGGTACGACGGCGGCCCGCGTCGGCGCCGGCCATGGCCGCCAGAGCCGTCAGCCCGGCGCGCATCGAGTCGGGATTGGCGTTGTAGGCGTCGTTGACGACGGTGACGCCGTCGGCCCGGTGGGTGACCGCCATCCGCCAGCGGCTGCGCGCCGTCGCGGCACCGAGTGCCTCGGCCACCGTGGCCGGGTCCATGCCCAGCTCGAGCGCCACGGCCGCGACGCCGAGCGCGTTGGACACCTGGTGCTCGCCGTAGACGCTCAGCGCAACGGGCACCCGCGCGCCCTGGGCCACGAGGTCGAAGCGGGGCCGTCCCTCGTCGTCGAGGGCAACACCTTCGGCGCGGACGTCCGCCCCGGTCGCCCGGCCGAAGGTGACGACGCGGGCATCCGTGACGTCCGACATGGCGGCCACAAGCGGGTCGTCGGCGTTGAGCACGGCGACACCGCCGGATGCAGCCGAGGGCAACGCGCGCACCAGCTCGCTCTTCGCGCGTGCGGTGGCCTCGTGGCCGCCGAACTCCCCCACGTGCGCCGCGCCGACGTTGAGGACCAGCCCCACCTGGGGCGGAGCGGTCTCGGTGAGGTAGGCGATGTGGCCGACCCCGCGGGCACCCAGCTCGAGGACGAGGTAGCGGGTCGACTCGTCGGCCGCGAGCGCGGTGAGCGGCACGCCCAGCTCGTTGTTCAG
>JAVEDJ010000276.1 GCA_030841025.1 Actinomycetota bacterium | reverse complement strand
CGGGCGAAACCATGCAGCCGGCGGCTCAGACCGTCCAGGCCCTCGTCCGACGTGACCGCGAGGACGTCGGGGGTCGTGTACTCATCACCGGGAGCGAGCACGACCTCGCCCGCGTCGAGCAGCTCACCTGCCGCCAGCACTGCCCGACCGTCCGGACGGCGCTCCGCGTAGGTCATGTGGTTTCCGCTCCAGGCCAGGTGCAGCCCCCACACCTGCCCGTGTCGGTTCCCGAAGCCCGCGGTGCCAGCCATCAGCAGCAGCGTCGCGTCGTGGCCGGTGCGCCCGTGCCGTGCCGTGCGCGCCCAGGTGCCCTGGGCGGTGAAGGGATGCCGCTGCGGATGCCGTTCGCGGCACCAGCGACCGGTGAGGTCGAGCAGCTCGGTCGCCTCAGGCGGGATGGGCAGGGCGACCGCGAGCCGATCCAGCCGGTAGGGGGTGGCTCCGTCGTTGGTCACGGTGTGCCGAACGCGCAGGACTCCGTGCGCGCCCATCGCCAGCTCCGTCCGCACCGACACACCCGCCGACTCAGCGAGGCAGCGCACAGCCACGGACGTGCCGGTCACGTCGACGTCGACCAGTCGCCAGTCGGCCACGAGCCCGCCGTCGTCGCGACTGCCTTGCAGGACCGGCTCGTGCTGGCTGCCACCGCCACCCGGCAGAAGCGTCAGGTCGCTCGCGCTGTCGATGGCGCTGTGGGGAACCGCGCGCCTCCAGGTCTCTCGCGAAGGCAGCCGGTCACCCAGGTCGCTTCCCCAGTGCACGACGGAAGGGGCGCCGCCGCCGGACGCGTCCAGCACCACACTCACCCCGGCGGCGCGCAGGTGC
Source organism: Actinomycetota bacterium (assembly GCA_030841025.1). GTDB lineage: Bacteria > Actinomycetota > Actinomycetes > JACCUZ01 > JACCUZ01 > BP-173. Next base: position 3,115 of record JAVEDJ010000276.1, on the reverse strand, counting down.
ACCAGACGTCCTGGCCCCGGCTGCGAGTCATCAACGGCGGGGGTCATCCCTTGGTTGCACCGAGTGTCAGGCCCGACACGAACTGCTTCTGCAGGAGGAAGAAGATGATGAGCGGCGGCAGGGCCACCACCACCGAACCCGCGGCGACGAGGTTGTTGTCGGTGAAGAACTGGCCCCGCAAGTTGTTCAGCGAGCTCGTGATCGGAAACTTCTCTCCCTGTTGCAGCAGCACCGTCGCCCAGAAGAACTCGTTGTAGATCCAGGTGACCTGAAGCGTCGCGAGGGCGGCCAAGGGCGGCCGGCACAACGGCAGGGTGAGCTGGAAGAACTGCCTGAGGACCGAGGCGCCGTCGACCTGTGCCGACTCGTAGAGCTCCTTGGGCAGGGTCTTCATGTAGTTGCTCAGCACGAAGGCGCAGAAGCCGGTCTGGAAGGCGACGTTGACAGCTATCAGCCCCCAGTAGCTGTTGAGCAGGCTGTCCGACCCGGTCCACTCGGGCATCGAGATCTCGCGGAACATGCGGTAGATCGGGATCAGCAGCGCCTGCGGCGGCAGCAGGTTGGCGGCCAGGAAGAATCCCAACAGCGCGAGGTTGAACCGGAAGCTGAAGCGGGCCAGGACGAAGGCCACGCACGAGGCGAGGAACAGCGTCAGCACGACGGCGGGGACCGTGATGATGACGGAGTTGATGAACTTCGAGGTGAAGTCGGCTCTGTCCCAGGCATTGCTGTAGTTGTCGAACGTGAAGCCGCCGAAGGAGAAGTAGCCGTTCCGCGAGGTGTAGTCGTAGTCCCGGAACGAGTTGATGACCGCCCAGGCCAGCGGGAACAGCCACAGCAGCGCCATCACGATAAGGAACCCGTGGAGTACGACGCGAGCCGGGCGTATCGGCTGCTTGGTGGGCTTGGCGGCCGGAGGATCTGCGATCCCCGGCGTGGTTGTGACAGCGCTCATCGCCGCTCCTCCCTGAAGACGATCCGGAGGTAGATCACGACGAAGACCGACGAGATGGCCAGCATGATCGTGGCCAACGCAGAGCCGAAGCCGATGCGACTTGCCTCGCCCACGATGTTCGACGTCACGAGCGCCGAGATGAGCTCGAGACCGTTCCGGCCCTTGTTGATGACCCAGACGATGTCGAAGGCGCGGAGGGCCTCGATGACCGTGATCACGAGCACGATGATGTTGATCGGTCGCATCACCGGCACGACCACGCGGAAGAACGTCTGCGCCTCGCTGGCGCCGTCGATCGAGGCCGCCTCGCGCAGCGTCGGGTCGACCGCCTTCAGACCGGCGAGGTAGAGCAGCATCACGTAGCCGGTCTGCCGCCAGCAGGTGGCCACGAGAACGGCCCAGAGGTTCACGTCCGGGTCGCCGTACCAGTCGATGTCCGAGCCGGTGATGTCGTTGATCAGGCCCTGGTCACGTGAGTAGATCAGCTGCCACATGAAGCCGATGAGAGCCAGCGACAGGACTACCGGCAGGAAGAACGCGGTCTGGTAGAACCGGCTGCCACGCATCTGCTTGTCGAGCAGCACAGCGAGGAACACGCCGAGTGGCGTCGGGATCAGGAACAGGACAGCGAGCCAGATCAGGTTGTGCGTGATCGCCGGCTCGAACGGTGGGTAGTTCGTGAAGATGTTCTTGTAGTTCTCGACACCGATCCACTCGATCGTGTCGACGCCTCCGATGCCCTCCCACCTGGCGAAGGACAGCACGACCGAGGCGATGCCGGGCAACCAGACCAGCCACAGCACCAGGATCGACGGCACGAGCACCATCAGGGTCACAGCTGTCCGGTCACCGCGCGAGAGCCTGGCGCCGCCCCGTCTACGGCGCCTGGGTGTGTGTCGGGCGGCCGGAGAAGTGGGCGGGGTCGGGGCTACCGGCGTCTCAACGGCCATGTTCGTCTCTCACCTTCCTGGCGGATAGCGGCACGAATGCCGGTGTTCGACCCGGTGTCGCCTGGGACGACCCGCCGCGGCTCCGTCGGTAGCACCAGCTAGACGAAGATGGACTTCTTCTGGCTCTCGAGGCTGGACGTCAGCCCGTCGATGTCGTTGGGCTTCTTGATGAAGTCCTGCAGAGCCGGGATCATCACCGTCGAGGCGAAGTCGGGTCGCGTGTCGCGGTCGAGGAACTGCGCTATCGACTTCTGCTCCGAGATGAAAGTCGCAGCCTTCTTCTGCAGGGCGTTGAGCCCCTCCTGGCTGGCGTTGGAGTTCGCCCAGATCAGCGGGTATCCCGCGGTGTTCGCGGCCGCTGCGGCCTCAGGTGAGCACAGGAACTTGAGGAAGTCCTTGGCCCCTGCCTCGTTCTGGGGCTCCTTGGCCATGCAGTAGCCGTCAATGGGAGCGTCGATGGCGTCTGCTCCGATCGTGGAGTCAACCTCGGGGAAGGTGAAGAAGTCGACGTCGTCCCGTTCGTTCTCGGGGAACTGCTCGTACATGAACAGGCCCAGGAAGTACATGCCGGCCTGGTTCTTCTGCAGCGACTGAGCTGCTTCCTGCCACGTCCGGCCCAGGGAGTCGGGCTGGTGGTAGGGCAGCAGACCACGCCAGGTGTCGAAGACCTTCTTCACCTTCGCCGAGTCCCACGCCTCCTTGCCGGCCATGAGATCGACGTGGAAGTCGTAGCCGTTGATGCGCATGTTGAGGATGTCAAACGTGCCCATCGCCGGCCAGCCGTCCTTGTCGGCGAACGCCAGAGGGGCGAGCTTGTCGGCTTGCATCTGCTTGGCCAGTGCCGTGAACTCGTCGAGCGTCTTCGGCGGCTGGTAACCCCGCTCCTGCCACAGCGACTTGCGATAGAAGACCGCCCACGGATAGTTGGAGTCCGGCACGAAGTACTGCTTGCCGTCATCGGCCGTGGCGGCCTTGGTGAATGCGTCGTTGATGCCCTCGACCGGATAGATGTCGCTGATGTCACCGATCAGCCCGCGCTGGGCGAAGAAGCGCATCCGGTAGCCGGCGAACCACGCGAAGACGTCGTCGGGCTTGCCCTGCAGATAGTTGTTGATGTTCTCCTGGAACGTGTTGTGGTCCACCTCGTTGGCCTTGACCGTCAGCCCGGACTGCTTCTGGTAGGCCGCGATGAGCGCCTGGCGGCGCTTCT
>JAVEDJ010000234.1 GCA_030841025.1 Actinomycetota bacterium | reverse complement strand
TGCGGTCGTTGTCGAGCAGCGGCGCGAGCCGCCGGCGGATGCCGATGTTGGCCTTCATCCGCGGGTCCTTCGCGTACTCCGCCCACATGTAGTCGCGCTCTTCGTCGGTGACCATCACGAGGGTCAGCTCGTCGTGGTTGCGCAGGAAGATGCCCCACTGGCAGTTGTCTGGGATCGCGGGCGTCTGCTGCATGATCTCCGAGATCGGGTAGCGCGACTCGCGGCGCACGCCCATGAACAGTCGCGGCATGACGGGGAAGTGGAAGGCCATCTGGCACTCGTCGCCGTCCGCGCCGAAGTACTCCACGACGTCAGCCGGCCACTGGTTGGCCTCGCACAGGATCACGCGGTCGGGGTAGTTCGCGTCGACCTCCTTGCGGACCCGCTTGAGGAACTCGTGGGTCCGGGGGAGGTTCTCGCAGTTGGTGCCCTCCTCCTCGAACAGGTAGGGCACCGCGTCGAGGCGGAAGCCGTCGATGCCCAGGTCGAGCCAGAAGTTCAGGGCCTCGATGATCGCTTCCTGGACCCGCTCGTTCTCGAAGTTGAGGTCCGGCTGGTGGCTGAAGAACCGGTGCCAGAAGTACTGCTTGCGGACCGGGTCGAAGGTCCAGTTGGACGACTCGGTGTCGACGAAGATGATCCGCGCGTCCGAGTAGGCCTCGTCGGTGTCCGCCCAGACGTAGAAGTCGCCGTACGGGCCGTCGGGGTCGGTGCGGGAGGCCTGGAACCACGGGTGCTGGTCCGAGGTGTGGTTCATGACGAAGTCGATGATCACGCGGATGCCGCGGTCGTGCGCGGCGTCGACGAACTCGACGAAGTCACCGAGCGTCCCGAACTCGGGGAGCACGTCGGTGAAGTCGCTGACGTCGTAGCCGCCGTCACGCAGCGGCGAGCGGAAGAAGGGCGGGAGCCAGATGCAGTCGACGCCGAGCCACTGGAGGTAGTCCAGCTTGTCCTTGAGGCCGATCAGGTCCCCAGTGCCGTCACCGTTGCTGTCCTTGAAGGACCGCACCAGGACCTCGTAGAAGACCGCCCGCCGGTACCACTGCGGGTCGCGCTCTTCCTCGGGCAGATCGGCGAAGTTGTCGATTGCGTGGCCGGGGTTCGGCGGTGTCACGCCGGTGTCCTCCGTACGGTGAAGATGTGGGCCGGCTCGTGGAACGGGTCGAGCCGGACGTAGTTGTGCTCGCCCCAGACGAACGTCTCACCGCTGAGCTCGTCGTGCGCCGCGAAGCCCTCGTCCCAGCGCATGCCCAGCGCCGGCATGTCGAGGTGCACCGTGGTCTCGCGGGCGCCGTGCGGGTCGAGGTTGACCACCACTAGCACGGTGTCCTCGCCCCGGTTGCCGCGCTTGGAGTAGGCGATGATCTTGTCGCTGTCCGTCGTGTGGAACGTCAGGTCGCGCAGCTGCTGGAGCGCGGGATGGCGACGGCGCAGCTCGTTGAGGTGCGTGATGTACGGCGCCAGGGTGCGGCCTTCACGGTCGGCTGCTGCCCAGTCGCGCGGCCGGAGCTGGAACTTCTCGGTGTCGAGGTACTCCTCGCTGCCCGGACGGACGGCCACGTGCTCGAACAGCTCGTACCCCGCGTAGACGCCCCAGGAGGGCGACAGGGTGGCGGCCAGGACGGCTCTGATCTTGAAGGCCGGCGGGCCGCCGTACTGCAGGTAGGCGTGCAGGATGTCGGGGGTGTTGACGAAGAAGTTGGGCCGCAGGAAGTGCGCCGTCTCCTTCGACAGCTCGGTGAGGTACTCCTCGATCTCCCACTTCTCGTTGCGCCACGTGAAGTAGGTGTACGACTGGTGGAAGCCCACCCGGGCGAGCGTCTGCATCATGGCCGGCTTGGTGAAAGCCTCGGCCAGGAACAGCACGTCGGGATCGGTCTGGCGCACCTGCTCCAGCAGCCAGGCCCAGAAGCTGACGGGCTTGGTGTGCGGGTTGTCGACCCGGAAGATGCGCACACCGTGCGACATCCAGTGCCGAAGGACCCGCAGCATCTCGGCGGAGGCGCCTTCGGGGTCGTTGTCGAAGTTGAGCGGGTAGATGTCCTGGTACTTCTTCGGGGGGTTCTCGGCATAGGCGATGGTGCCGTCGGCCAGCGTCGTGAACCACTCCGGGTGCTCCTTGGCCCAGGGGTGGTCCGGCGTCGCCTGCAACGCGTAGTCCAGCGCCACTTCGAGCCCGAGCTCGTTGGCCCGCAGCACGAACGCGTCGAAGTCCTCGATGGTGCCGAGGTCGGGGTGGATCGCGTCGTGGCCGCCCTCGGGACCGCCGATCGCCCACGGTGACCCGACGTCGTCGGGTCCGGGCGTCAGCGTGTTGTTCGGCCCCTTGCGGTTGGTCGTGCCGATGGGGTGGATCGGCGGCAGGTAGACCACGTCAAAGCCCATGGCGGCCACCGCGGGCAGCCGCTCCATCGCGGTGCGGAAGTTGCCTGACTTGGTCACCCCGGTGGTCGGATCCTTGCGGGCGCCCTCGGAGCGCGGGAAGAACTCGTACCAGCTGCTGAACAGCGCCCGCTCACGGTCGACCTGCAGGGGCAGGCGCTCGCTCGTGGTCAGGTACTCGCGCAGCGGGGCGGACGTGAGCGCCGCGACCACATCGGGCGACTCCACCGCCGCGAACCGCGCCTCGACCGGTCGGGTCTCGTCGCGCAGGGCGGTCGCCGCGTCGATCAGCGCCCGCCGCGCCGGTGCAGGGCGCGGTGTCTTCGCTGCCCGGCACAGGACGAGGGCGCCCTCCTCGAGCATCAGCTCGACGTCGACGCCAGCCGCGATCTTGATCTCGGCGTTGTGGTGCCAGGTGGCAACCGGGTCGCTCCAGGCCTCGATCTGGTAGGTCCAGCGGCCCTCGCTCGTCGGGGTCACGTCGGCGGTCCACCGGTCGGTCCCGTGCTCGCCCGGGGCCATCGGGGTCCACGGGCCCTTGCGGCCCTTGGGGTCGCGCAGCACGACGTTGGCGTTGACGGCGTCGTGGCCCTCGCGGAAGACGGTGGCCGCCACCGTGAAGGTCTCGCCGACGACCGCTTTCACGGGCCACCGGCCACAACCCTCGGCAGGCCCGACGTCGAGGATGGGGATGCGTCCATTCATTGCGATCGAACCTACCCACCTGTTGTTGTCGGTCAACGTCGTGTGAGCGGTCTCTCCCCATCTCGGCCTCGGGTCGAACCATCCGGCCTCGCGACCGAAGGTACCGTTGCCCGCGTGAAAGCCATCCGTCGGTTCACCGTTCGTACCGTGCTGCCCACCGCCCTCGCCCCTCTCGGCGAGCTCGCGCTCAACCTGCGCTGGTCGTGGCACACCCCCTCCCAGGCGCTGTTCCGCAGCCTCGATGCCGCGGCGTGGGACGAGGTCGAGCATGATCCCGTCCGGCTGCTGGCTGCTCTCGGCCCGGACCGGCTGGCTGCACTGGCCGAGGACGAGGACGTCGTACGCCGGGTGCAGGCCGCTGCGCAGGACCTGCAGGCCTATCTCACGGGTGACCGGTGGTACCAGCAGCTGCAGCGCGACAGCGCGGGCCAGGCTGACGGTGCCGTGCCGCAGTCCATCGCCTACTTCTCGCCGGAGTACGGCATCACGGCCGTGCTGCCGCAGTACTCGGGCGGTCTGGGCATCCTGGCGGGTGACCACCTGAAGGCGGCCTCCGACCTCGGCGTCCCGATCGTCGCGGTCGGCCTGCTCTACCGCGCGGGCTACTTCGACCAGTCGCTCTCGCGCGAGGGCTGGCAGCAGGAGCGCTATCCCGTCCTCGACCCGAACGGGTTGCCGATCTCGCTGCTGCGCGAGGGCAGTGACCCGGCCGCCGAACCGCTGAAGGTGCGCGTCGGCCTGCCTGACGGCCGCCAGCTGGTGGCTCAGGTGTGGAAGGCGCAGGTCGGCCGGGTGCCCCTGCTGCTGCTGGACTCGGACATCGAGGACAACGAGCCCGCGGAACGTGACGTCACCGACCGGCTCTACGGCGGCGGCAGCGAGCACCGCCTGCTGCAGGAGATGCTGCTGGGCATCGGCGGGGTGCGGGCCCTGCGGGCCTACGCCCAGCTCACTGCCTCGGCCGCGCCGGAGGTGTTCCACACCAACGAGGGACACGCCGGTTTCCTGGGGGTCGAGCGCATCCGTGAGCTCACCGAGGGCGAGGGGCTGACCTTCGACGAGGCCGTGGAGGCGGCGCGGGCGGCAACGCTCTTCACGACGCACACCCCGGTGCCGGCCGGCATCGACCGTTTCTCCCGCGACCTGATCGCGCAGCACTTCGGCGGCGACAACGCGTCGCCCGGAGTGCCGGTGGAGCGCGTGCTCGCGCTGGGCGCCGAGGACTACGAGGGCGGTGACCCGAGCGTCTTCAACATGGCGGTCATGGGTCTGCGGCTGGCGCAGCGCGCCAACGGGGTCTCGCGGCTGCACGGTCACGTCGCGCGGGACATGTTCAAGCAGCTGTGGCCGGGATTCGACGGCGTCGAGATCCCGATCACCCACGTGACCAACGGCGTGCATGCCCCGACGTGGGTGGCTCCAGAGATCTTCGAGCTCGCCGACCCCGAGAGGCGTGCCGCGCTCTCGCAGGAGGGATCCGGCTGGGACGCCATCGCCGATGTCGGTGACGAGAAGATCTGGGCCGTACGCCGCATGCTGCGTGCGCGTCTGGTGCAGGACGTGCGCAGCCGGCTGCGGGTCTCGTGGGGTCAACGCGGCGCCAGTGCGGCCGAGCTGGGCTGGGTCGACAAGGTCCTGGACCCCGACGTCCTCACGATCGGTTTCGCCCGGCGTGTTCCGTCGTACAAGCGACTGACGCTGATGCTGCGTGACCCGGCGCGCCTCAAGCGCCTCCTGCTCGACCCCGAGCGCCCGGTCCAGCTCGTCGTGGCGGGCAAGGCGCACCCTGCCGACGACGGCGGCAAGAAGCTCATCCAGGAGCTCGTCCGGTTCACCGACGACCCCGAGGTGCGCAACCGCATCGTGTTCCTGCCGGGCTACGACATCGCTATGGCTCAGGCGCTCTACCCGGGCTGCGACGTGTGGCTGAACAACCCGCTGCGGCCTCTCGAGGCCTGCGGCACGTCGGGCATGAAGTCCGCGCTGAACGGCGGTCTCAACCTGTCGGTGCTCGACGGATGGTGGGACGAGATGTACGACGGGCACAACGGCTGGGCGATCCCGACCGCGGACGGCGTTGTCGACCCCGACCACCGCGACGACCTCGAGGCCGCCGCTCTCTACGACCTGGTCGAGAACACCGTCGCACCCCTCTTCTACGACCGGACGTCACCGGGACAGCCGGCTCGGTGGATCGAGATGGTGCGGCACACGCTGCAGACGCTCGGCCCGCAGGTCCTCGCCAGCCGGATGGTGCGCGACTACGTCCTCGGGCTCTACGCACCGGCCGCCCGTGCCGCGATCGCACTGAACGGAAACCACACCGGTGCGCACGAGCTCGCGACCTGGAAGCACCGCGTCCGGGCGGCGTGGGGCGGCGTCCGGGTCGACCACGTCGAGTCCTCGGGGGTGGGAGACGCGCCCGAGCTCGGCAGCACGCTGGAGGTGCGCGCCTTCGTCTCCCTCGGCGACCTGACGCCCGAGGACGTCGACGTGCAGGTCGTGCACGGCCGGGTCGACGAGTCCGACCACCTCACCGACTCAGCGGTCGTGTCGCTGCGGCACGCCGAGAC
>JAVEDJ010000204.1 GCA_030841025.1 Actinomycetota bacterium | reverse complement strand
CGGCACGCGAGCAGCTGCGATCGGGTGGTCATCGAGGAGTATCTCGACGGTCCCGAGGTGTCGCTGTTCGCCGTGACCGACGGCTCGACGGTGCTGCCGCTGTCCCCGGCGCAGGACTTCAAGCGGGTCGGCGACGGCGACGCCGGACCGAACACCGGTGGCATGGGTGCCTACTCGCCGTTGCCGTGGGCCCCACCCGCCCTCGTCGACGAGGTGACCAAGACCGTGCTGCTGCCGACGGTCGAGGAGATGGCCCGCCGCGGCACCCCGTTCGCGGGCCTGCTCTACGCCGGCCTCGCCCTGACCTCACGCGGGGTGCGGGTCATCGAGTTCAACGCCCGCTTCGGGGACCCCGAGACCCAGGTCGTGCTGGCCCGGCTGCGCACGCCGCTCGGGCAGCTGCTGCACGCCGCCGCCCTCGGGCGGCTCGGCGAGCTCGGTCCGCTGGACTGGACAGCCGACGCGGCGGTCGCGGTCGTGCTCGCCGCCGAGGGCTATCCCGAGGCCCCCGTGCTGGGCGGCGTGGTCGAGGGACTGGACGAAGCGGCCGGGGTGCCGGGCGCGTCGGTCCTCCACGCGGGGACCCGGCGCGACCAGGACGGCCGAGTCGTCGCCGCCGGCGGCCGGGTGCTCACGGTGGTCGGGACGGGTGCGGACGTGCCGGCCGCACGCGCGACGGCGTACGCCGCCCTGGCGCACGTGCGGCTCGCCGGCGGGCACTACCGCTCCGACATCGCGGCCGCCGTCACCTGACCAGCGACCTTCGGACGCAACACGCCCGGCGTGTCGCACCCGAAGGTCGCTTGCGCGGGGGCAAAGCGGACACATGGGGTTGGTCAACCACGCTTCGGGGCACCCTTCCGGAATTCCTGTATACAGGATACGTTGCCGACGTCCGGCTGGCTGGAGGAAGGGGCCTCCCATGACCCACCCGCGCTTGGTACGCCTGCTCGGTGCTGCGCTGACGGCACTCGCCCTCGCTGCCTGCTCCTCGGTCGGCTCCGACGGGAGCACGTCCGGGTCGGGTAAGCGCTCGGACGACGTGGGCGGTACGGCGCAGGGGGTGAAGCAGGGCGGCACGGTGACGGTCGCACTGTCCGCGGAGCCGGACTTCCTCGATCCGACGCTGGCTGCGTCGCTCTACAGCCGCTACGTCTTCTCGGCCATGTGCGAGAAGCTCTACGACCTGGACAAGGACGTCCGCGTCGTGCCGCAGCTGGCCAAGTCGATGCCCCAGGTCTCGGACGACGGCAAGACCGTCACCATCGCGCTGCGCGACGGCGTCAAGTTCGCCGACGGCACGCCGTTCGACTCCGAGGCCGTGAAGGCGTCGCTCGACCGGGACCTCACCAACCCGCAGAGCGCCCGCGTCAGCGAGCTGGGACCGATCGCCTCCGTCGAAGCGACCGACCCCACGACCGTGACCATCAACCTCAAGACACCCTTCGCGCCGCTGACAGCGGTGCTCGCCGACCGCGCCGGCATGGTGATGAGCCCCAAGCAGCTCAAGGCCAAGGGCGACGACTTCGGCAACGATCCCGTCTGCGTCGGACCGTTCAAGTTCGCCAAGCGGGTGCCGCAGAACTCCATCGAGCTGGCGAAGGACCCCAACTACTACGACGCCGCCAAGGTGCATCTGGACCGCATCGTCTACCGCATCATCACCGACGGCAGCATCCGCGCGGCCAACCTCCGGTCCGGTGACGCGCAGGTCGCCGACACCCTGGGCACCGACGACGTACCCGAGCTGAAGAAGGACGCGAAGTTGCAGGTCCTCGAGTCGCCCTCACTCGGCTACCAGGGGGTCACGTTCAACGTGGGCAACATCGCGGGTGTCGGCAAGCCCACCAAGACGCTGAACCAGCCCTATGCCAAGGACCCGAGGATCCGGCAGGCGTTCGAGTACGCCATCGACCGGCAGGCGCTGGTCGACAACGTGTTCAACGGTCAGTTCGACCCGGCCTGCGGTCCGGTCGCGCCGCAGAGCGAGTTCAGCAGCGACGCCGTGCAGCAGTGCCGCAAGTACGACCCCGCTCAGGCCAAGAAGCTGCTCAAGCAGGCGGGCGTGCCGGTGCCGTACAAGTTCTCGATGCTGACCTCCAACACGCCCGCGACGTTGCAGTTCGCGCAGGCGCTGCAGGCGATGGTCAAGCAGGGCGGTTTCGAGCTCAAGATCGAGCCGGTCGAGTTCACCTCGCTGCTCGACCAGCAGGACCGCGGCAAGTTCCAGCTGCTGCAGCTCGGCTGGTCGGGCCGGGTCGACCCCGACGGCAACATCACCAACTTCGTCGGCACCGGCGGCTCGCAGAACGTCGCGGGATACAGCAACCCCGCGCTGGACAAGGTGCTCGAGCAGGCCCGTCAGTCGCAGGACACCGAGGCCCGAGGGGCGCTCTACGGTCAGGCGCAGGCACTGCTGCAGCGGGACGACCCCCTGATCTACCTCTACCGGCAGCGCAACCTCACGGGCGTCGCCAAGCAGCTGTCCGGTGTGCAGGTCTATTCCGATGGCATCCTGCGAATCGCCTTCGCCGGCTTCAAGTCGTAGGCGGGACTCGCCATGGGCAGGTATCTGCTCCGCCGCGTCGCGCAGTCGATGGTGACATTGGTGCTCGCCACGATGGTGGTGTTCGCCGGGGTGCGAGCTCTGCCCGGCGACCCGGCGCGTGCACTCGCGGGTGAGGAGAACGACCCGGCGCGCATCGCGGCCGTCCGCGCGAAGTACGGCCTCGACGACGCGGTGTGGTTGCAGTACTGGCACTACCTGACCAACAGCCTGACTGGTGACTTCGGGACCTCCGTACGCACCAACATCCCCGTCGCGGAGATGCTCAAGAGCGCGCTGCCGGTGACCATCGAGCTGTCGCTTCTCTCGTTGTCGGTCGCGGCGCTGATCGGCGTCCTCACCGGTGTGCTGGCCGCGGTCCGTCGTGGGCACCCCGCCGAGTGGCTGTCGAACGCGTTCGCGCTGCTCGGGCTCTCGGTGCCCAACTTCTGGCTGGGCCTGATGGCGATCCTGTACCTCTCGGTGGCCCTCGCCATCTTCCCGGCCTCGGGGCACGTGCCGTTCTTCGAGGACCCGGTTGCCAACCTGCACCACATGGTGCTGCCCGCGCTCGTGCTCGGTACCGGCCTGGCAGCCGTCATCATGCGACAGACCCGGTCCTCGATGCTCGACGCGCTCGGCACCGACTACATCCGCACCGCCCGCGCCAAGGGGCTGGCCGAGCGCACCGTCATCGGCGTGCACGCGCTGCGCAACAGCCTCATCGTCGTCGTGACGATCGTCGGGCTGCAGCTGGGCGCTCTCATCTCCGGTGCCGTCGTCACCGAGCGCATCTTCGGGCTTCCCGGGTTCGGCAAGCTGACTGTCGACTCGGTGTTCCAGCGTGACTACCCGGTCATCCAGGGCGTGGTGCTCGTCACGGCGTCGGCGTACATCCTGATCAACCTGCTCGTCGATCTGCTGTACTCGCTGATCGACCCTCGGATCCGGGTGCAGGGCGAGGCCGCCTGATGGCGACCGTCGAAGCCCCGCTCGTCGACCCGCCGCGCGTTGCCGGCGCGCGGTTGCGCAGAGGTCGCGCCGTACGACGGCTGCTGCGCAGCCCGCTCGCGGTCACCGGCCTGGTCGTACTCTGCGTCGCGGTCCTGGCCGCCCTGCTGGCGCCGCTGCTCGCGCCCTACGGCCCGTCCGACGCCCACTTCGACGCGCGTTTCGACCCGCCAGGCTCGCCCGGCTACGTCCTCGGCACCGACTCGCTCGGCCGGGACATCTTCTCGCGCATCCTGTTCGGGTTGCGGGCCTCACTGCTCGTCGGTGTGCTGTCGGTGCTGCTCGCTCTGGTGGTGGGCGTGCCGCTCGGGCTGATCGCCGGCTACTTCTCCAAGCTCGACGGCGTCATCTCGCGCCTCACCGACCTCGTGCTCGCCTTCCCGTTCCTGATCCTGGCGGTCGGGCTGGCCGCCATCCGCGGAGCGTCGTTGTCCAACGCCGCCCTCGCCATCGGCATCGCGCAGGTGCCCGGCATCATCCGGGTGACCCGGTCGGAGACGTTGCGGCTCAAGTCGCTCGACTACGTCGCGGCCGCCGTGGCGGAGGGCGCCAGCGACCTGTGGGTCCTTGCCCGGCACATCTTCCCCAACGCCACGAGTGTCCTGATCGTGCAGGCGACGGTGGCCATCCCGGCCGCGATCCTCGGCGAGGCGGTCCTGTCGTTCCTCGGCCTGGGCATCCAACCGCCGTCGCCGAGCCTCGGCACGATGCTCTCGGAGGCGCAGCAGGCGATCTCCCGGGCGCCGTGGACCGCGGTGATCCCCGGCCTGGCCATCATGGTGGTGACTCTCGCCTTCAACCTGTTCGGCGACGGGCTGCGCGACGCCCTCGACCCGAGAGCGAGCCGCCGATGAGCACCCCGTCCACCAACGCGCCGACCGGCAGACGCCGGCCGAACGCCGGCGACGGCCCCGAGCTGGTGCCGACTCACTCCGATGAGCCGCTGCTGCAGGTACGCGACCTCACCGTCGGCTTCCGCACCGAGGACGGTCGGGTCTCGGCGGTCGACCAGGTCTCCTTCGACGCACGGGCCGGTGAGCTGCTCGCGGTCGTCGGCGAGTCGGGCTGCGGCAAGAGCGTCGCCGCGACGGCTCTCTCGGGGCTGCTTCCGCACAACGCCACGGTGACGGGATCCGTGCGCCTCGACGGCGTCGAGCTGGTGGGTGCCTCCCCGGACCAGCTGCGTGCCGTGCGGGGCAAGGAGATCGCCTACATCTTCCAGGAGCCGATGACCTCGCTGAACCCGGTCTTCACGGTGGGGCGCCAGGTTGCCGAGGTGCTGCGGGTGCATGAGGGCATGAACCGCCGCGACGCGATGAGCCGCGCCGTCGAGCTGCTCGAGCTCGTCGGCATCCCGACGCCACGCGAGCGCATCAAGCACTACCCGCACCAGCTGTCCGGCGGCCTGCGGCAGCGGGTGATGATCGCGATGGCGGTGGCGTGCAACCCGCGGGTGCTCGTCGCCGACGAGCCGACGACAGCGCTCGACGTGACGGTGCAGGCGGGGATCCTCGACGTCCTGCGGGACATGCGTGACCGGCTCGGCGCCGCCGTCGTACTCATCACGCACGACCTCGGAGTCGTCGCCGACGTCGCTGACCGGGTGATGGTGATGTACGCCGGGCGCGTCGTCGAGCGCGGCGAGGTGCACGAGCTGTTCGAGCGTCCCCGCCACCACTACACCGTGGGGCTGCTCGGCGCGGTGCCCTCGGCCAGGACGGCCGACGGTCAGCAGCGGTTGCGCGAGATCCCCGGACTCGTCCCCACGCTGGCCGAGCAACCCGACGCGTGCACCTTCGCCGACCGCTGCCCGGCAGCGAGCGACAAGTGCCGGTCGAGCCAACCACGGCTGGACGTGGCGCCGGCGAGCAGGCACGAGGTCGCCTGCTGGCACCCAGCCGGCACCGACCGCGCGGAGGTGCCGGCATGACCGGCGGGCGCGACGTCGCCGGTCAGACGCCGGTGTGCGAGGTCGTCGACCTGGTGAAGCACTTCGGTCCGGTCCGGGCCGTCGACGGAGTGTCGCTGCGGGTCGACGCCGCCACGGTGGTCGCTCTGGTCGGCGAGAGCGGTTCCGGTAAGTCGACGGTCGGGCGGCTGATCGTGCGCCTGCTCGAGCCCACCGAGGGCACGGTCCGGCTCGCCGGCCACGACGTCAGCCACCTGTCGCGCCGAGCGATGCGCCCGCACCGTCGTACGGTGTCGATCGTCTTCCAGGACCCGGCCAGCTCGCTCGACCCGCGGCTGACGGTCGGCGGCATCGTCGGCGAACCCTTACGGCTGCACGGAGTCGCCAGCCGTGACCGTGCCCGGCAGGTCGGCGAGATGCTCGAGAAGGTCGGGCTGCGCGGCAGCGTCGCCGAGCGCTACGCGCACGAGCTCTCCGGTGGTCAGCGGCAACGCGTGAGCATCGCGCGGGCCCTCGTGTCCAACCCCAGCCTGCTGGTGGCCGACGAGCCCACCAGCGCGCTGGACGTGTCGGTGCAGGCCAGTGTGCTCAACCTTCTCGCCGACCTGCAACGCGACCTCGGCTTCGCCTGCTTGTTCATCACGCACGACCTGTCCGCCGTGGAGTACCTCGCCGACGAGGTGGCGGTCATGTACCTCGGCAAGCTCGCTGAGCAGGGGCCGCGCGAGCAGATCTTCAACTCGCCGCGGCACCCCTACACGCAGTCGCTGCTGTCCGCCGCCCCGGTTCCCGACCCGTCGGCACAACGCGCACGGCGACGCGTCGTACTGTCCGGCGACATCCCGAGCCCGGTCAACCCGCCCAGCGGGTGCCGCTTCCACACCCGGTGCCCGGTTGCGGTCGAGCGGTGCAGCACAGAGGTGCCCGAGCTGCGGCTGGCCGGCGGCTCGGAGGTGGCGTGCCACCTGGTCGCCGACGACGGGACAGGACCCGACGTACGACGTGGCGACAGCGCGCCCGAGCCCGCGACCGCGGCGAGCGGTGAACCGTCATGACGATGGCCAGCCGACCGACACTGCGGGGCACCTTCGGCATGGTGTCGTCCACGCACTGGCTCGCGTCGCAGTCGGCGATGGCCGAGCTCGAGGCGGGCGGCAACGCGTTCGACGCCGCGGTCGCAGCGGGGTTCGTGCTGCACGTCGTCGAGCCGCACCTCAACGGCCCCGGCGGTGAGGTGCCGGCGATCTTCGCCACGGCCGGCGACGCGACACCCACGGTGCTGTGCGGGCAGGGTCCCGCGCCGGGGGGTGCGACGCTCGAGCACTACACGTCGCTGGGGCTCGACCTCATCCCGGGCAATGGTCCGATCGCTGCGGCGGTCCCCGGCGCGGTCGACGCCTGGCTGCTGCTGCTGCGCGACCACGGCACGCGCCGGCTGCGCGACGTGCTGTCCTACGCGATCGGCTACGCCCGCGACGGTCAACCCTTCCTGCCGCGCGCCGCCGACCTCGTCGCCTCGATGGCGCCGATGTTCACCGAGCACTGGCCCACCTCGGCAGCGATGTGGCTGCGTGGCGGGAAGGCCCCGGGCCACTGGGAGCGCTGGACGAACCCCGAGCACGCCGACGTGCTCGAGGGCCTGGTCACCGCCGGCGAGGCGACCGGCGCCGATCGCGAGGGACAGATCGACGGCGCCCGCACGGCCTGGGGGCAAGGGTTCGTGGCCGAGGCGGTCGACCGCTTCCAGCGGGTGGCGCACCGCGATGCCAGTGGGAGTGACCACGCGGGGCTGGTGACCGCCGACGACATGGCCGGCTTCGCCGCGTCGTACGAACCCGCGGTCCTCTCCCGCTTCCGCGACGTCGAGGTCGCCAAGACCGACACGTGGGGCCAGGGTCCGGTGCTGCTGCAGTCGCTGGCCATGCTCGACGGCCTGCCGGACGCGCAGCTCGACCCCTCCGGTGTCGAGGGGGTGCACACGATCACCGAGGTGCTCAAGCTCGCGTTCGCGGATCGTGAGGCGTGGTACGGCGATGCGTCGGATGTACCGGTCCGCGACCTGCTCGACCCTCCTTACATCGCGCAGCGACGGGAACTGGTCGCGCCTGAGGCCTCGCACGACCTGCGGCCGGGGTCGCCCGGAGGGCGTGAGCCGCGGCTGGCGACCCACGTGCGCAAGGCCCCGAGCGCCGACGTGCCGGCCGGGCTGGGGGAGCCGACGGTCTCGCGCTCCGGCGTGACGCGCGGCGACACGTGCCACGTCGACGTCGTCGACCGGTGGGGCAACATCATCTCCGCGACGCCCAGCGGGGGATGGCTGCAGAGCTCGCCGGCGGTGCCCGGTCTGGGCTTCTGCCTCGGCAGCCGCATGCAGATGTTCTGGCTCGAGGAGGGGCTGCCCGCCACGGTCGGTCCGGGCCGCCGTCCGCGCACGACGCTGTCCCCGACGCTGGTGCTGCGCGAGGGGACGCCCGTCATGGCCTGCGGGACTCCGGGCGGCGACCAGCAGGACCAGTGGCAGCTGCTGTTCCTGCTGCGCCACCTGGTCGGGGGACAGGAGCTGCAGGAGGCGATCGACGCGCCGACGTGGCACACGACGTCGTTGCCCGGCTCGTTCTTCCCACGGGAGATGACGCCGGGCGGCCTGGTCGTCGAGGACCGGCTGGGCGACGAGACGCTCGACGAGCTGACCCGGCGGGGACACGTGGTGACCCGGTCGGGGCCCTGGAGCCTGGGCCGGATGTGCGCGGTGACCCGGGACCCGGCAAGCGGTGACCTGGCGGCGGGGGCCAACCCGCGAGGTGAGCAGGGATATGCGTGCGGTCGCTAGTGCCGCGCCGCCCTGCCGGTGCGGCCACCGGCAGCAGCCACCGCCACGGCGTCCGAGGCGCCGTCGATAGCGGCGGTCTGGGCGGCCCGCACGTGTTCCACCGCGGCCAGCTCGGCGGCGTCGCCGTCGTGTGCCTCCAGCGCCTCGACCAGCCGCACGTGCTCCTCCCACGAGTGCCCGGCGCGGGCTTCCGCGCCCAGCCGGAACACCCAGTGCACGTGCCGGTACATCGCGACCGAGAACTGCACCAGCCATCGGTTGCCCGACAGCTCGAAGACCCGGCTGTGCAGGGCGGTGTTCAGTTCGGCCACCCGGGCCAGGTCGCCGTCCTCGGTCGCAGCCCTCGCCTGGTCGAGCAGCGTCCGCAGACCGGCGAGGTCCTCGTCGGTGGCCCGCTCGGCCGCGACCCGCGCCGCCAGCGGCTCGAGCAGTGCGCGCACCGCGAACATGTCGCGCATCGCGTCCTCGGCGGGCGTCGCGACCACGGCGCCGCGCCGCGGCTGCACCTCGACGAACCCCTCGGCCTCCACCACCCGCAGCGCCTCACGCACCGGGTTGCGCGAGACCCCGAAGTCCTCGGCCAGCCGCTCCTCGGTGAGCCGTTCGCCCGGCCGGTAGTGCGCGTCGACGATGCGCCGGCGCAGCTCGGCGAGGACCTGGTCGCGCAGCGAGAGGTGCCGCTGCCCGATGCGGCTGTCGGCCAGACCCGGGCGTCCGGCCGGCTCGTCCGGCGCTGGTGGCTTGGCGCGCGCGGTGCGCCTGGCCTTGGACGAGGCGTCGGCCATCGGCCTGCCGCTCCCTCCCCGGATGTGCCCATGCTGGGCGCTTGTCCCCGTGGTGGCCCCCGTGTCGGCCCCCGTGTCGGCCCCCGTGTCGACATCGACTGTATACGACGGACATTCGGATGAGGCCGGGCGCCCTGGGCGGTGTCGACGCGCTCACCTGGACCATC
>JAVEDJ010000170.1 GCA_030841025.1 Actinomycetota bacterium | reverse complement strand
ACAGCGTCGTGTCTGAGGCGACCAACCGACGGCGAAGCTGCTGGTCATCAAGCCCCTCGATCTTCTTGAACACACACACGCGCTGGAAGTTGAGGAACGCCAGGGCCGTGTCCAGCTCGCCACCGTCATTGCCAGGCACCCGTTCCCGCTGAGTCTCGAGCATGGCGCGAGGATAACGTCCGCTGCCTGCCGCAACGCGCTCGGCGCATCGCTCGTCGTCACCACTTCGGGCAGAGCGCAGGCCTACACCCCAGCCCATTAATAAGCCGGCTCGCACTCTGACCCGAGCGGTGCTGGCACTACCGATCGCTTCCGTCGCGGAGGGCACCGCGGGGGCGCCAGCGTCGCAGAGCGGCACCTGTGCGCGGTCCCGAGTGGGGGCGGACTCGAGTTCACGGACCTTCCTCCTCCATCACCGCGATCGCGTTCAGGACCCGCCGCCCGTGCTGGGTCCGGAGCGGACAACCACGCACGAGGCGGGGGCCTAGACCCCGGAACGCCCTTGTGGCGCGGCGGCTAGGAACCGAATCGACATGACGGACAATGAAGACGCCAGCCAGGTAAACACCATGATCGACAGCCGGTCCGATGGGTTAGACAGCGAGCAGGAAGCGCATGCGGTCGTTGACCACTCCGGTCACGGCACGGCCGGTGCTGCGCTGCCAGTCCTTGACCGCCCGGCGGGTGGCCTTGCCGAAGACGCCGCCATGGTGCTTCATGCCGAGTGCCTCCTGGAGGTGCCGGACTGCGGGAGCCGAGATGCCGAGCCGAAGAGTCCGCTTGGGCTCGGCCGCAAGGGACTTCGGGATGCGGACGATCGTGACGACCGCCTCGGATACGCCGAACTCGTTCACCGCCCGCACGCTGACCCTTGCCGGACCCTTGCGCAGTCCCTTGACGCGGACCGATGTCGCGCTCGGACCGGCACCCTTGCGTCGGCCGTCGACGTAGACGATGTAACGGGTAACCGGCGCGCCGTTGATGCCGACCGGTGCTTGCCAGGTGATCGTGACGACGCCGCCGTCCTTGATGCGGCTGACCGCGGGTCGCGTCGGGGGGTTTGGCGCAAGGTCGTCGCCCACCGCCACTGCTGGTGGCGCAACGTCGTCGCCCACCGCCACTGTCGGCGGCGCGACGTCGTCGCCCACCGCCACGGTGGCACCGCTCGGAGCCGACTCACCGTTGTTGTTGTGGGCAGTGACGGTCACTCCGAAGGTGCCGCCCTTGATGTTGGTGAGGGTGACGGAGTGGTTGGTGGCGGGCACGTAGCTGACGGTGTCTCCGTTCTGCCCCGTGCTGTCGTCGATGGTCACGATGTAGTCGGTGACCGGCAGACCGCCGTCGGACGCCGGCGACTGCCAGGTGACCCTCACCTGGTGGGCGGCCGGGCTGACCGCCGTGACGGCACGCGGTGCCGAGGCGACCGTGCTGGGCACCTTGGTCTGCGGAGTCGTTGCCGTCTGCGGGCTGGGACCTCGGCCGTTCACGGCGGTCACAGTGACCACGTACAGGTCGCCGGGCACGATGAAATCGCTGATATCGGAGAACACCCAGCGTTCGTCCTGGTCGATGCCCTGATGGTGTTCTCGCCCCTCGCCATTGGTGACCTTGCGAAGCACGACCACGTACTCATCGAGGGGCAGCCCACCGGTGTCGGTCGGCGCGTCCCATGTCGCCTGCACCGCGTGGTTCGAATAGTCGGTAGCGACCACGTTCGTCGCTGCCTGCGGCGCGTCCTTGCCGTCCACGTGCACCGTGGCTTGCGTCCAAGGTCCACTCCCTGATGCGTTGGTCGGCCGGACGCTCGCGGTGTAGTCGCCGACACCAGGCGTGTCGGTGAACGTGTACGAGGGGTCATCGCCGATCTGGGCGCTCTGCGTGAAGCCCGCAGCGTCCAGCCTTACGTCGTACCCGTCCTCATCGTGCTCGGCGGTCTCGGTCCAGGTCACGGTGATGTCCGTGCCAAAGGAGACTGCCTTGATGTCGGAGACTGCTGTCGGGAAGGCCGGAATGCTCGCTTCACCTGGCGGGCTCCAGCTCTGCACGTTGTCGTGGAGCCAGACCTGGACGGTGTAGCGGAGGTGGGTGTCCGTGGCGGCCGCGGACCTCACATCGCCGCCAGTCGAGTAGTCAATGATCGAGTAGTCGCTGTAAACCGAGACACCATCACGGTCGTAGCCCTGCACGTACACCTGGTAGACGTGCGGTGATGAGCCGATCACAGCCGGGGGATCCCACGCGATGTCCAGCGCGGTGAGTCCGTCGTTCCAGTCAAGGGTGACGTTCTGCGGCGCTGACAGCTCCGCGGCGGCGGCGGAGGTGGCCGTCAGGCCGCCGACTGCGAGGGCGAGCGTCACGGCCAGCAGGGTGGACAGTGCTCGCGCGATACTGGTCCGCGAATGACGCATCTATTGGGCTCCTCGGTCGACGACCCCCGGTGCGTGCGGCAGTCGGGTGATATTCAGCCCTCGACCGGCTGTGCCGCCAACTGCAGCAAATCGGACCTCTTGCACTCGGTTAGCCCGTGATTCCCACTGAACGGGCTAGGGCTCGGTCGCAACGGCGATGAGTTTCCCTGCGGTGCCCACACTTCGAGGAAACAACCACAAGGAAGGTCTGCTCAGGCGGACGGCGGCCCTACGCGACTCACTCATCGCGGCACGAGAGTGAGTCGCCAAGATCGCTCAGAACGGGGCACTTATGCGCCTCTGAAGGTCTTAGCCCGCATCCATGCCCTCGATCTCGCCGTCCGCGCCGAGTCGCACGTTGAGCCGGTCGTCCCTCAGGTCTCCGCGACGCCCCCCGCTTGGGCCCACGAACCGGACCTGGCGACCTTCCCGTCGGGCTCGACGCAAACCCTCCTGAGGGCTCATGCCCGCATACCCTGCGAACCAGGCCGTTGCCACCCTGTT
>JAVEDJ010000237.1 GCA_030841025.1 Actinomycetota bacterium | reverse complement strand
GCATCCGACGACGTGAAGGGACCATCCAATGACGCTCACGATGCCGCGACGGCTCGCCGCGACAGCGCTGCTGCTCGCGCTGGCGCTCGTGTTGGCCGCGACGACCGCCTACGCCGGCCAACCGCGTCACGGCGGCGACGGGCACGGCGACCACGGACAGGGTCTCTCCGGGCCGCTGCTGTTCGGCCACCGTGGCGCCTCGGGCTACCGGCCCGAGCACACCCTGGCCAGCTACGAGCTCGCTATCCGGATGGGTGCCGACGTGATCGAGCCGGACCTGGTCTCCACCAAGGACCACGTGCTGGTCGCGCGGCACGAGAACGACATCACGGGCACGACCGACGTGTCGTCGCGCCCGGAGTTCGCTGACCGCAAGGCGACGAAGGTCATCGACGGCGCCCCGGTCACTGGCTGGTTCACCGAGGACTTCACCCTCGCCGAGCTGAAGACGCTGCGGGCCAAGGAGCGGCTGCCCGACGTACGGCAGGAGAACACCATCCATGACGGTCGCTACCAGGTCCCCACGTTCCAGGAGGTCATCGACCTGGCCCGCCAGCAGAGCCGTCGGACCGGCCGCCAGATCGGCCTGGCGCCGGAGACCAAGCACCCGACGTACTTCGACTCCATCGGCCTGTCCCTGGAGGAGCCCGTGGTGCAGGCACTGCGCAAGAACGGTCTCGACCGCCGGCGAAGCGCCGTCTACCTGCAGTCCTTCGAGGAAGCCAACCTGCGCGAGCTACACACTCGTTTCCACCTCAAGGTCAACCTGCTCCAGCTCACCAGCGGTGGCACGACGTCACGTCCCTATGACCACGTGGTGAGCGGTGACCCGGAGACCTACGCGCAGATGACCTCCGCCCGTGGTCTGAAGGAGGTCGCTACCTACGCCGACGTGCTGGGGCCCGACAAGGCGCAGATCTTCCCGCGCGACGCCGCGGGCAACACCGGGCAGCCCACGGCGATCGTCCGCGACGCCCACCACGCCGGCCTCGAGGTCGTGCCCTACACGGTTCGCGCGGAGAACCAGTTCTTGCCGGCGCAGTACCGCAAGGGCGCGAACCCCAACGACTTCGGCAACGTCTTCGCGGAGTTCCAAGACCTGTTCGCCGCCGGCGTCGACGGTCTGTTCTCCGACCAGCCGGATCTGGCCTACACCGCCCGCGAGGACTTCCTCGGTCACCGGTACGGCGTCGACCACCCCCACGCCAAGGCCTCCTAGCGCCCCACCCTGCCGATTCGACCACGTAGGTAGGCGGGAGGGTGCGACAACAGGCCTGCAAGCCTGTTGTCGCACCCTTACGCCTGTTGTCGTCTGAGTACGCGGCCACCCGGGGCTCGAGGCACAGAGGCCGCTAACCCTCGCCGACCGACAGCTCTTGGCCGGGCTCCTGGCTCTCGTCCTGGGGTGGCGGACCCAGCAGCTCCGCATCCTCGGCCGGCGCGCCGTCGCGGCCTTCGGGGTGGCCGCCTGCACGGCCCTGGTCGGCGTCGTACGCCGCCGGGTGCAGCGCTTCCTCCTCGACGTCGGAGGTGCCGGCGTTCACGCCGTCGGGCTCGACCAGGCCTTGCTCATCCTGACTCGTCATCGCCGGTCCCTACCGCCCTCGAGCGCACAGCAAACCGCCTCGCCCACCCCTGCCGATTCGACCACGTTAAGCAGGCCGGAGGGGACGACAACAGGCTGGCAGGCCTGTTGTCGCACCCTTACACCTACCTAACGTGGTCGAATCCCGGTCGGCCGCGGCGTGGAATCCCGGTCGGTCGCGGCGTCGAATCCCGGTCGGCCAGGGGCGTCAGGGTCTGCCGAGCTCACCCATCGCGCGGGCCATCTGGTCGAGGTCGGCGACGAGCGACTCCGGTGCACGCATCCGCCACGCATCCGTCACGAGTTCCCCCAGCCGTTCGGCGTCCACCTCAGGCAGTCGCAGCATGACCAACGGCCAGCCGTCGTAGCTCGGTGCCGTGAAAAAGACTGCGGGCTCGCCGAGCAGCAGAGCCTGCTTCTCGGCCTCGTCTCCGACGAAGAGCACGGCGATGTCGGTCCGGATGAGCCGCGGCTTGCCCGGCCTGCGCTCGGGGTAGGACCAGACGAACCCCTTGTTGGCCACCCGGAAGTCGAAGCCGTCGCTTTCAATCTCGGTCACGTGCGGCAGGGCGAGCGCGAGGCGGCGTACGTCGTCGGCGTCAGCCATCGACGTACGTCTCACATCGCGCTACCCACACGAGCCAAGGCTAGGCGCGGGCACGGACAGCCGGGCTGAACCCGGGGGTCGCGGCTCGTCAACCGAGCAACGACCGGGCCGGCGCGACCGCATGACAAGCGTCACGGCGGTGCCGCGCGGCGGTCAGTGAACATTCGTGACCCCGCGCACTGCACGGTCAGCGCGCGAGGCGGAAGACTGCTGACCGAGAGTGGAATCCCACGCCACCTCACCTCGGAGACGTGATGCCCGACCACCATCCGGACCCCGGCGTGCCACCGACGCCCAGCCAGCGGATGGCCACGGAGCGGTCCCGCTTCGCGCGCGCTCTGCTGCCGGCGGTGTGGCTGCTCGCTGTGAGTTGGCTGGTGCTCCAGGCCACCGGGCGGGGCCTGGGCCGGTTGCACGACTGGTACGTCGGCGGCGCCTCCGCGCTCGCCCGGGCTGGCGTTCGGGTCGGGAGGGCAGTTCTCAGTTCGCTGGGGCCGCTCGGTCGGACGCTGATCCGGCTGGCCACACCAGCCCTTCGCACCCTGCGACGCGCGTGGGATCAGGTCGGCCTGCGGGTGTTCCTCTTCCTTGTCCGTCCGCTCAACAGGTTCCGCCGGTGGTTGCTGGCGCACGCCAAGCCTGTTGTCGATGGAGTCGTGCGTTGCGCGCGGTGGGCCGCTGGCCGGCTCGACCCAGTCCTGCGGATGCTCGGTGCATGTACCCGCTCGGTGGAGCGGACCGCCGCGCGGCTTGGTCGGCTGCTCCGCCGTGCATGGGCGCCGGTGGCTCGCTCGGTCCGCGCGATGACCTCGCCCTGGTCGACAGAGGGCCGATGACAAAGCAGTCAGCTGAAGGTCCGCGGCAGAGTTGCCGAGTTGTCGTGACGACCGGACCCAAGTGTGCTTTGGTATGACCACTCTACCGTTGGGATGGGTCACGTCGGATGCTGGCTGTCGCACACCTCACCAAGTCGTTCGCGTCCGGACGCGACAGCAGCACCACCAACGTGGTGGCGGTCAACGACGTCTCGCTGACCGCCGAGGCAGGTGAGTTCGTGACGCTGTTGGGGCCCTCCGGCTGCGGCAAGACAACGACGCTGCGCTGTATCGCGGGGTTGGAGCTGCCGCGCTTCGGCGAGATCGTCGTCGACGGGACTACGGTCTTCTCGTCCCGGACACGCACCAACGTCGCTCCCCACAAGCGCGGCCTCGGCATGGTGTTCCAGTCCTATGGCATCTGGCCGCACATGAACGTGTTCGAGAACGCAGGCTTCCCGCTGACGATTGCACCCCGCAAGTCCCGGCTGACGCGCCAGCAGCGCACGGCGCGGGTCGAGCAGGCGCTCGCGATCGTCCAGCTCGACCATCTCAGCGGCCGAGCCGCGACCGCGCTCTCGGGCGGGCAGCAACAGCGCCTCGCACTGGCCCGGGCACTGGTGATGGAGCCGCCCCTGCTCCTGCTCGACGAGCCGTTGTCGAACCTCGACGCACGCCTGCGGGACAACATGCGCTCGGAGCTCGCGCGCCTTCAGCGCGAGCTCAACATCACCACGATCTACGTAACGCACGATCAGACCGAGGCTCTGGCCATGTCCGACACCATCGCGGTGATGAACAAGGGCTCGATCGAGCAGCTCGGAACACCCCGTGAGATCTATGAGAATCCCTCGACACCCTTCGTTGCCGACTTCATCGGTGGCAGCAACTTCATGTCGGGAACCGTGGAGTCTGCGGCAGGAGACATGTACACCGTCGCGACGTCCGCGGGTCCGGTCCACGGCCGAGCGCACGAACCCCTCCCACCAGGCAGTCGCGTGACGGTTGCGATTCGCCCGGAGCATGTGCGCGTTGTGCCCTCCGGTCGGGACGAGGCCGGCGGGCACGACGCAGGCTGGACGGGCCAGGTCCGGGTGTGCGAGTACCTCGGGAACGCCGTGGAGATCGAGGTCGACGTCGAAGGCCTCGTGCTGCGCTCGCGCTCGGAAACGATGCAGTTCTTGGCGCCCGGCTCACCCGCGACAGTCATGCTGACTCCGGACAAGTGCCTCATCTATGCACAGGACCCCCGCGGTGTCGCGGCAATCGACGGTCCCGAGGTGCAGCTAGCCGTGTGACGGCCCGTCACGGAACACCCCGAGCGAACAGATCACCGCTTCGCCCGTGGGCGGAGACCACGAGGTCCGGGCGAAGCTGACTTGTACGTACGGAGTGCAATCTCTTCGCTGCACCGGCCGCCTCCGCGCACAGCAGGGCACCTTCGGGGGGAACTCTGAAAGCTGCGTTCTTCGGGTGCAATACCGGACCGATGTTTCGGACCGATGTCGGGGACGTTCTCGCCCGGGTCGTTTGCCTCGGCGATGTTGATCGATTTGCTTGCGAGGAAGATCGAACCCTCTTATGGTATGACCATTGTCACCCCGGGTCGAGAGGGACTTACGTGAGGCATGGTTGGCTCGGGGCAGCCGAACTCATCAGCGACAAGTCCGAATCCTTCAGATATTCACCGGCCTGCACCAGTAGGCCGCGATGAGCGCTCCGGCGCCCGCCCGTGAGATCGACGACCAGCTGACGAACGACGCAGAGCTGGAGCTGCGGCACGGCGCCCCTTTCGTCCAGCGACCCTCCTGGACGGCGAAGCTTGTCGCTCTGTGCGCGATCGGGGCGATCGGGCTGGTCGTCGTCGCACCCATCGTCTTCATGCTGACGCAGTCGTTCAACCGCGCCGGGCTCGGCAAGCCGTTCGTGTTCGGCCTGGACGCGTGGCAGACGATGCTGGACTCCGAGCGAACGCTCAAGTCTCTCGGGTACACCCTGTTGCTCTCGCTGCGTGTACCCATCGCCGTTGTCCTCGGGGCAGGGATCGCCTGGTTCCTCGCGCGGACCGAGAACCGACTCAAGCGCTGGGTGGAGTACTCACTCTGGCTTGCATTCTTCATGCCGACGTTGCCGATCGTTCTCGGCTGGATCGTGCTGGCCGATCCCCGCACCGGGCTCGTGAACAACACCCTGAGCTACCTGCCGGGTGGCATCTCCTTGAACATTTTCAGCCTGCAGGGGATCTTCTGGATCCACATCATGCTGACCACGGTGCCGGTGATGACCATCTTCTTGTCGCCGTCACTTCGGCAGATGGACGTCACGTTGGAGGAGTCCGCGCAAATGTCTGGTGCGGGGTCGATCCAGACACTTCGACACATCTCGCTGCCGCTGGTCAAAGTTGCGCTGCTAGCCGCGGGCGTCATCGGGTTCATCAGGAGCCTCGAGGTATTCGAGGTCGAGCGGGTGCTCGGTACGCCGGCCGGTGTCGACGTCTACGCGACGCGCATCTACGACCAGATCGCGGCGGACCCGCCACTCTTCCCGGAGGCCATGGCACTTGGGAGCCTGCTGCTGTTCACGTTGCTTCTCCTGGCAGGGATCAGCCAGTTCCTCACCCGCCGATGGGGCGACTTCGCGACCGTCGGCGGCCGCGGCGTACGCATGAAGTCTGCTCGCTCGAAGCTCCGGGACAGAGTCCTCATGGGCGCGATCGTCGTGTTCATCGGCGTGGGCCTCTACCTCCCACTGGCCATCGTCCTACTGGGATCTATCAGGTGGCGCTTCGGATTCTTCGACATCGGCTACTGGACGACCGAGCACTGGGGCGAGACTCTGGCCGATCCGGCCTTCCTGGAGTCGCTGAAGAACTCGGCCGTCGTCGCGTTCGGTGCCGCGACTATCGGCCTCGTCTGCTACGCGGCGATCGCCTGGGTCATCGTCAGCAAGCGCATCCCGTTCACCGGCGCGCTCACGCTGATCTGCTGGCTCCCCTGGGCAGTCCCCGGCATTCTTCTGGGGTTCGCCTGGAGCAGCATCATCTTGGGCACCGGTCTGAGCGGCGTCGTGTACGGCACCCTGATACCTCTCCTCGGGGTGCTGATCGTCAAGGAGCTGCCCCTCGGCGTCCAGATGCTCCGCACGGCGATGGCTCAGGTGTCCTCAGAGCTCGAGGAGTCAGCGGTCATGGCGGGGGCCAACCCGCAGGTCGTCCTGCGGCGCATCCTGCTGCCCCTGGTGGTCCCGATGCTCGCGACGGTGTTCGTCTTCACGTTCATGATGGCGCTGCGCGACATCAGCGCGACGGTGATGCTGGCCACTCCAGGAACCCGGACGCTGTCGGTGCTCTTGTTTGAGTACACCGTGGCCGGCAGCTATGAGACTGCGGCCGTCATCGGACTGCTGATGGCCGGTTTGGCATCGCTCGTTGCGCTGGTCGCCCTGAGAACCATGCGGAAACACGGCCTCTCGGGGATCTAGCTCCAGCAGTAGCTCTCGACAGACACATCGTCCCGATCAACAGATAAGGAGGCGCGACATGCAGCGGATGGCGGACTACATCAGCGTCGATGACGGTCTGGTCGACTGCGAGGTCTATTCGGCTGCGGTTTACGAGCGCGAGCTCGAGTCCGTGTTTGGACGGTCGTGGCTCTTCCTCGGGCACGAGGGCCAGCTGGTACGACGAGGCGACTACGTCACCACCTGGATGGGCGAGACACCTGTCATCGTCCTCCGGTCGATGGACGACGTCGTACGCGCCTACCTGAACACGTGCGCCACGAGGCAGGTCACGCTTCTGCCGTACGACGCGGGACATGCCGAGGTCATCGTCTGCCCAGCCCATCGTCTCGGTCACGACACGACAGGTAGTCCCGTGTCGGGACAGGCGGTCGAGCCGGGCCATGAGTGTCTGGTACCGGTGGCGCGGGTCGAGACCTACGGCAAGCTCATCTTCGGCTGCCTCAGCGATGACAGCCCCACCCTCCGCGAGTCCTTGGGCGACGCGACCTGGTACCTGGACAACTACCTGCTGCGCGAGAACATCGGTGGTCTACAGCTGGTCCCTGGCGTACAGCGCTACACGATGCCGGGAAACTGGAAGCTGTTGGCCGAAAACTTTGCCGGCGACGACTACCACGTGGCCATTACGCACGCGTCTGTCCTGGCTGTGCGCGCCCAAGGGATTGAGCCACGGCTCAACAACTCCCCCGGCAAGGGCGTCGGTGCCAATCTCTCCGTTGCCACCGGCTTCCAGACCGGCGTGCCGCACGGCTTCCTCGAGGTGCGCATCGGCGAGGAGTTCTTCGAGCACGACCTGATGCGCGCGCAGAGCATCGGTCCCGAGGCAGCGGAATGGGTCCGTACCCGGCGTGACGCCGTCGACCAGAACCTGCCCGACCTCGCGGTGAAGCCCTACAGCTTCCACGTCGCCAACCTGTTCCCGACGCTGTCCATCATCGGCAACGGCACCTCGATGGAGGCCGTCGGCCTGCTGGTCTGGCATCCGCGCGGACCGCACCAGACCTCGGTCACACAGCTGTGTCTCGTCGATGCCGGCGCGCCGCCGGCGTTGCAGCGGCAGATGGTTTGGGCGTTGACCCATCAACAGTCAGCAGCAGGCGTCTTCGCGCCGGACGACCACGAGAACTTCGAGCGGCTGGCCGAGAACACCCGCACATTTGAGGCCCGGCGGGTCCCGTTCAACTACGAGATGGGGCTCTCTGGGGAGGGCGTCGACGTACGACCTCCCGAATGGCAGGACCCTCGCTGGCCCGGCCTCGTGCTGCCACGTTTCACCGAGATGATCCAGCGCGACTTCTATCGCTACTGGCGCTCACTGATGGACCGGTAGGGAGAAGCAATGGTGGACATGGAGTTGACGGCAGCGGCAACGGCCTTTTTGAACGAAGAGGCTGCGTTGCTCGACGATCACCTGCTGGATGGCTGGCTCGGGTTGCTTTGCAATGACGTCCGCTACGTCATGCCGAGCACGGCCATCATGCCCGCAGAGGCAGCGGACGCCCGGGAGCGCAGGAATGCCTTGCGCTGGGGAAGCTTCGGCGACGACGACCGTGACATGCATTTCTGGTTGTACGACGAGGACTACAGCTCGCTGAACATGCGAGTCCGGCGCCTGGACACAGGCATGGCTCACGCCGAGCTGCCCGAGTCGATGACGAACCACGTCGTGAGCAACGTGATTGCGGGACAAGACCCGCTCGACAGCGAGCTCATCCGGGTGCGGTCGAAGTTCATGGTCCACGTCGTCCGACACGAGAACAACGAGAACACGTTCGTCGGCAGCCGGTGGGACAAGCTGCGCCGCACAGATGACGGCCTACGGCTGGCCTGGCGCTACATCGAGCTCGCGCACCCCGTGCTACCGCGCACGATCTCGATCTTCTTCTGACACCAGTCAAGCATCGAGCGCGTCCAGGAATGGAGAGCCATGACGTAAGGAACGCCCTTGTGCGCACAGCGTTGCCGCGACAGGTGTCGCGGCAGGAACGAGTGGTTGTCCTGTTGCTCCAGCGAGATGGTTTCTCCCGAGCCGCTCCCAACTTGAAGGTGATGAATGAACACTCTGCGAACGAGAAGACTGAAGCCAGGTGTGCACATCCTGGCCGTCGCCCTGACGCTGTCACTCGCGTCGGCGTGCGCTAGCGCAAAGACGGAGGAGGCTGCGACACCCACAGACAGCAGCAAGCCCTCCGCCACGGAGACTGTCTTGGCGGTCGACTTCAGCCCAGCCGAGGAACAGAAGCTCCTCGAGCCGTACGCGAACTGGGCCGAAGGTGCAGGCCCCGAGTGGGACGCCCTGTTGGCGAAGGCCAAGAAGGAAGGCAGTGTCTCCATCGCGTCCACGCCGAATCCGGCCGTACGCAAGCTGTTGGCCGAGCAGTTCGAGGCGGACACCGGCATCAAGGTGCAGTACCTGCCGAACGCGGTGCCGGCCGAGATCACGGGACGGCTGCGCACCGAGGCGGCCGCCGGCAAGATCTCCTTGGATGTCTTCCTCTCGGGCTATCCGGGCGTCGTCGACGAGCTGCCCGCAGGGCTGCTCCGTCCGCTGGCTCCTGAGCTGATCCTTCCTTCGGTGACCAAGGCCGACGGCTGGGACGGCGGCGCACAGCTCTGGCAGGACAACGACAAGAAGTATCTACTCCGGCTGCTGAACTACGTCACCGGCTATCCGACCGTCAACACGGACGTCGTCGACCCGACAACTATCAAGGTCTTCGACGACCTTCTGGACCCGTCGCTCTCCGGCAAGATCGCGCAGTTCGATCCCCGCCGTCCCGGCCCGGGTAGCCCCGCCGCGGTCTACATCGCCGTCGACAAGGGCCGCGCCTTCGCGGAGGAGTTCTACACCAAGCAGAAGCCCCAGTTCACGACGGACCAGCGACAGCTCGCCGACTGGGTCGCCAAGGGGACCTATCCGGTCGGGCTCGGCGTCGACGTCCAGCAGAGTCAAGCGTTGCGCAGCCAGGGCCTTCCCATGCTGCCGGTCTTCCCCTCGGACTTCCCGGGCCTCTTGACGAGCGGTTACGGCATCCTGCGACTGTTCGACAAGTCACCCCACCCTGCCGCCGGCACCGTTCTTGCGAACTGGTTGGCGAGCCCGCGCGGTGCGCAGGTGCTGCAGCTCTCCTTCGACCAGCCGTCGACGCGAGCAGACGTCGAGGTGACCAAGAACATCCCCGAGGAGATCATCGCGAAGGAGGGGACTACCTACGTCGACCAGAACACCGAGGACTACGTGAAGGCGTCGCTGGTGCCAGGCACCAAGACGCTCAACGAAGTCATCGGGCAGTAGCTCGACGACGTCGCGACCCACCGCTTGACGGCCTCGCGGGGCACGCCCAGGAGGGCATGCCCCGCGAGGCACCACCTACGCAGACGCAGCGACACGATGCGGCAAGAGGAGAACGAGATGTCAACCAGCGGGCTGCAGCACAACCCGTCCGCAACCGGACTCCTGAGCAAGGAGGTCTTCTCCCAAGAGAGCTACGACGCCGAGCTGGCCAACGTGTTCGGCACCTGCTGGCTCTTCGTCGGGCACACCTCGATGATTCCGAATTCGGGAGACTA
The DNA here is from genome assembly GCA_030841025.1 of Actinomycetota bacterium. Lineage (GTDB taxonomy): Bacteria > Actinomycetota > Actinomycetes > JACCUZ01 > JACCUZ01 > BP-173. Next base: position 15,743 of record JAVEDJ010000237.1, on the reverse strand, counting down.
CGTCTCGACCGCCATGGGCGAAGACCCGGTCATCGTCACCCGGAGCCAGGACGGCCAGATTCACGTTCTGCTCAACAAGTGTCGCCACCGTGGCAACCGGGTCTGCCTGTTTGACAAGGGCAACAGCAAGTCGTTCACCTGCAGCTACCACGGCTGGGGCTACACAACCGCCGGAGACCTGAAGGCGGTCCCCTTCCTCGACGCGGCCTACGGCGACTCGTTCGACAAGAGCAAGTGGGGACTCATCGCCGCACCGCGGGTCACTGACTTCCACGGGCTGATCTTCGCTTCCTGGGTCCCGGAGGGCCCGACCCTTCGGGAGTACCTGGGCGACGCGGTCTGGTACCTCGAGAACATGATGCTGGACGAGAGCATTGGTGGGCTCGAGGTCGTGCCGGGAGTGCAGCGCTACCGCATGCCCGCCAACTGGAAGCTCCTCGCCGAGAACTTCGCCGGCGACCAGGCGCATGTGATGGTCACGCACGCCTCCGTGCTCAGTGTTCGTGCACAGAACATCGACCACAAGCTCGGGGCACTGCCCGGCCGAGACGTCCGAGCGACAGGTGCCAGCTACGGGGTGGCGTGCAACGACGGCGACGGTGCACCGCACGGGCTGCTGGAGATCCGGGTCGGCGAGAGCTTCTACCAGCACGACCTCGACCAGGCCGCGGCGATTGGGCCCGAGGCGGTGGACTGGGTACGCGACCGCCAGGTTGCCCGCCAATCCAACATGCAGGCTCAGGGCGCCGACCCGGTGCCCTACGGCTTCCACATCGGCAACATCTTCCCAAACTTCTCCTTGGTCGGGCTCGGCACGGCACTCGACGGCGTCGGCTTGATTCTGTGGCTTCCGCGCGGACCACACGAGACCGAGGTGTGGCAGTGGTGCGCCGTCAACAAGGACGCACCGGACAGCGTGCGACGGCGGCAGCGTGAGGTCCTGATGCAGCAGCAGTCGGCCGCTGGGGTCTTCGCCCCCGACGACCACGAGAACTTCGAGCGGCTGCAGAACAACCTCCGGAGCACCGAGGGGCGAAAGTGGCCCTTCAACTACGAGATGGGCCGCGACAAGCGCATCGAGCTCGACGACCCGCCCAACTGGCCCGGGACGGTCACGCAGGCGCTCAGCGAGACCAACCAGCGCGAGTTCTACCGCTACTGGGGCGAGCTCATGGCCGGTAAGGAATGACCACGACCCAGGCGAGAACGTTAGGTCTGGGCTTCATCGGCCTCGGTCAGGCCGTGAACCTCATCTTGCGGCGTAAGGCCGAGATCGAGTCCCTGCCCTACCGCATCGTGGCAGCTGCTGAGCGAGGGGACCGCATCAGCGCGCTCGCCACCTTCGAGAAGGAGTTCGGCGGCAAGGGGTACACCAGCGTCGAAGCACTGTGCGAAGACCCCGACGTCGATGTCATCTATGTCGGGACGCTGCCCGACCAGCGATTGGCGCACGTGGAGCTGGCGGCACAGGCTGGGAAGCACATCATCGTCGAGAAGCCGATGGCCGGATCAGTCGCCGACGGTCTCCGCATGGTCGACATCGCCGACGCTCACTCAGTCAAGCTCCTCGCCGGGCACACGCACAGCTTCGATGCTCCCATCAGGCACATGGAGGACGTGATCCGCTCGAGCGAGCTGGGCTCACTGCTCTCGATACTGTCGTTCAACTACAACGACTTCTCGGTGCGGCCCTGGCCGAACAGGGAGTTGCAGGCAAGTCGCGGACCAGTCCTGAACCAGGGACCGCACCAGGTCGACATCGTGCGCCAACTTGCCGGCGGCCTCGTGAAGAGCGTCCGTGCCAGCACCATCTGGGACGACCTACGCGACTGTGAGGGTGGCTACAACTGCCATCTGCTATTCGAGGACGGCGTCTCCGCGCTGCTGTCGTTCGACGCGCGCGGCCTGTTCGACAGCGGCGAGCTCTTCGGCTGGATCGGCGAGGGCGGTCAGCAGAAGCAGCCCGGTGGAGCCGTGGCAATGCGGGAGAACTTCGTGTCGCTCAAGGCGAACAGCTCTTCCCTGGACGAGCTGGACGCGCAGCTGGAGGCGCAGAAGGAGCAGGGACGCTACGGCGCCTCGGCGACGAGCGACGAGGCCATGCGCCTGTTCGGCTACACCGGCGGCGTGCCGGTCCACCAGCCCTTCTTCGGTTACACACTTGCTAGCTGTCAACGCGGCGTCATCCGCCAGAGCCCCGACGGCATCGTGGTGTACGGCGAACGGGGGCCGACGGAACGCCCAACGCAGCGGACCTTGAACGGGCGTGCCGCCGAGCTGATGGAGATGTACGACGCCATCACCGAGGACCGACCCCTGTTCCACGACGGCAGATGGGGACTCGCGACGTTGGAGGTCTGCCTTGGCATGCTGGAGTCCGCGGCAACCGGCACCGAGATCCCGATGACGCACCAGGTCGCCAGTCGTGGAAGTGACGCGTGACCAGCATCTGGGTCGACCTGCTCGGCGCACAGACGCGTTACGTCGACGCCGGCGGCATCCGGACGCGCTTCATCGAGGCGGGTGAGGGTCCCGCCGTGATCTTCTTGCACGGTGTCGGTGGTCATGCCGAGGGCTTCGCCCGCAACGTCGTCCCGCTCAGCGACCGCTTCCGCGTGATCAGCCTCGACTACCTGGGATTCGGCCTGACCGACGCACCGCCCACCCCACCGAGCTTGGACTCCTACGTCCAGCACCTGCTGGACTTCATGGACGCCGTCGGTCTGGAGAAGGCGCACCTAGTGGGCGAGTCCCTCGGCGGATGGATTGCCATGTGGACCGCCCTCCGCCACCCGGACCGCGTCGACCGGCTCATCTCCGTCTGCGGCGCCCGGCTGAAGGTCGACGAGGACGAGGAGTCCGCCCGCCACATGCAGCACGGCCTGTCGGAGCTGCGCCGGCTGACCGCCGAGTTCGTCGCCGACCCGAGTCGCGACGCAGTGCGCCGGCGCATGGAGTGGCTGTTCTTCGACCCAGCGAAAGATCTGAGCGAGGAGCTCGTCGACATCCGCTGGGTCATGTACCAGCGGGGCCAGGCGATAAAGGTCCTCAGCGATGCGAATCAGCGCCTGAGCGGTCAAGTCACCCATGACCCTGCCCCCCTGACCCCCGAAAGACTCGCGGAGCTCAGGCACGAGGTGCTCTTCCTGTGGACCTCGCACAACCCCACCACCACGGCCGCGACTGCGCGGCGCGCGGCGGCGTACGTCCCCCGCTCGCACTTCGCCCTCATGGAGAAGTGCGGACACTGGCCACAGTGGGAGGACGCTGCCACCTTCAACGGCCACGTCCGCTCCTTCCTGGCACCCGCGTGACCTGCCCCATCGGTCCGGCTCAGCCGGTGCCCGTCGCACCCGAAACACGGTCGACAGCGAAGAGAGGAACGACATGACACTCGTGGGCGCCTTCGCCTGCTCGCACGCCGCCCTGATGGTGACCCGACGCGAGGCCTGTGACGCGGCGCTGCAACAGCAGGTGTACGCCGCGTTCACCCAGGTCGGGGAACGGATTGCCGAGCTCGAGGCGGACGTCGTCGTGGTGTTCGGCACCGACCATGGTCGCAACTTCACTCTTGAGCACGTGCCCGCCTTCACGATCGGCATCGGCGCCGTCGCCCACGGCATGGGCGACGGCGGGCTGCCACAGATCGACTTCCCCGTGGACCAGCCGCTTGCGGCCGAGATGCTCACCGGTGCGCTCGCCGCCGACGTCGACCTCGCCTTCTCCGAGGACATGAAGATCGATCACTCGTTCGTCACTCCGCTCATGCTTGCGTTCAGCGGCCCGCGGCCAACCGTTGTCCCGGTCACCCAGAACTGCGCCATCCCGCCCCGGCCCACCATGGCGCGCAGCTTCTACGTGGGACGGACGCTCGGCCAGATCGCGGCAGCCTCCGGCCGGCGAGTTGCCGTCATCGGCACGGGCGGGCTGTCGCACTGGGTCGGATCGCAAGAGCGGCGCGACTTCATGAACCGCCCGCCGGGCACCCGGATCGGAGAGCTGTCCCAGTATCCGGTGACGATCGCCGATACCGGCTCGATCAACCAGGACTTCGACCGGGAGCTCCTCTCACTGGGAGAGCAAGGTCGCTGGGAGGAGGTCCTGAGGTGGTCCCCCGAGAGCATCGAGAGCAGCGCCGGCAACGGAGCGCAGGAGATCCGCAACTGGATCGCCGCGGCGGGCTTCGCAGACGGCGCGCCGCTGAAGTCGTTCGTCTACACCCCGGTTCCTGAGTGGCTCACCGGCACGGCCGTGGCGGAGTTCGACCTGTCGGGTCAGGAGCACTCGAGCGCGGCTGCGCAACCTGAAGCTGCCGGTGCGCGGTGACGGGGAGGATGGCCGGGAAGGTGGTCGTCGTCACCGGGGCGGCTTCGGGCATCGGTCGAGCAACCAGTGTGCTGCTTGCGGTGGAGGGGGCGGCCGTCGTGGTCGCCGACGTCAACGAGGCCGGCGCCGGGGTGACCGCACGAAGCATCGTCGAGCAGGGCGGGCAGTCGCTGGCCGTGCGATGCGACGTCACGGTGGCCAATGACGTCGCTGCTCTGGTGACCGCCGCCACTACCCGCTTCGGGCGGCTAGACGTGCTGCACAACAACGCCTACTGGGCACCACAGAACAGGCCGGTCGTCGACACCGATGAGGACGAGTGGGACCGGGCCCTGGCGACCAGCCTCAAGAGTGTCTACCTGGGCTGCAAGTACGCCATCCCAGCCATGCTCGAGGGTGGTGGCGGCAGCATCGTCAACACGGCCTCGACCGCCGGACTCATCGCTCTTCCGCGCTTCGCGGCCTACACGGCCGCCAAGGGTGGGGTCGTGGCGTTGACCCGCTCGGTCGCCCTGGACTACGGCCCCCAAGGGATCCGCTGCAACGCCGTATGCCCCGGCCTGGTCGAGACACCCGCCACGGCAGGGCTGCTCGCCGATGAGGACAGGCGGGAAGTCTTCGCGCGCAAACAGTTGTTGGGACGGTTCGGTCAGCCGACCGACATCGCAGCCGCGGTGCTCTTCCTGGCCAGCGACGAGTCCGCCTACATGACGGGCCAGACGCTGGTCGTCGATGGCGGACGTCTCGTTTCTTAGCCCAGCCGTCGCCGGTGGGCCCCGGACTCGTCAACCCGCGGTCGAGAAGCCTGCCTTCTCCACGGCGGTGCTGCACACAGCCTCATCCTGTGCCCCGGTACCACCGCTGGCGCCGATCGCCCCGAGCAGCGTGCCGTCGCGGTAGACCGGAACGGCGCCCGTCTGAGGCGTGAACCGACCGTGGGTCATGGCGGTGAGCGCGCTGGCGAAGTTTGGCATCGGCTCCATCTTCTGCTTCTGCGCGTCGCTCGGCGCGCCGTACGCCGCCGCCGTCCACGCCTTGCCCTGCGCGACGTCCGCGCTGATCCACGGCGCGCCGTCCATCCGGGCGAAGGCCACCAGGTGGCCCGCCGGGTCCATGACGGCGAAGGACATGGGTACGCCGAGGTCCGCCGCGGCGGCCCGGGCGCTCGCACAGAGGTTGGTGGCTTCGTCGAGAGTCAGCATGTCTCCTTCCTCCCCCTGTGGCCGCAGGCCGGAACCCTCAGCGGCGCAATTGACTGGGCCGGACCGGCTGGCGCGGCTCCCCCGTTGCAGGGATGGAACGCGGCCCGCAGACAGCGAGGATGTGTGAATGGCCGCGCCACCAGGCGGCCTCACGGGTGCCGGTCATGGCGACCGCGGAAGGAGACAACAATGGCCCTGCGAGATGCGTTTTCCAGGTTCCTCCGGGACAAGGCTTCCTCGAAGCGGAACGGGTCCCAGAACGGCAGCGAGACCCAGGACGGCTCGAGCACCGCATTGGACAACCTCGCCAGCGATGTCGACTCGGGCGATGACCCCGAGCTGGTGCTCCTCGTCGAGCGGCTCGAGGGGTTCTACGATCCGGACCGCGATGAGTTCGTGCCGACCTCAGCGGCCGTGGAGGTCATCGAGGCATTCGGCACGGATGGCAATGACGACTCGCGGCAGATGCTGCGTGACCTGCGAGACACCACGCCCGCAGCTGGAGAGGCCGACCGCGCTCAGAGCTGAGGAGATGTGACCGGCCCGCCAGAGGCCGAACGTGGAGACGGGAGACCGACGGTCGCCACGCACCCACACCGCGATGGCCTCAGAAGGCGGCTACACGGTCATGCCTGTCGGTCACAGCGGACTGGCTCTGTGGTCCGGTCGGCGACAGGCCCGGCGCTGTGTCCGGGCTCAGACCGTCGTCAGTAGCTAAAGGTTGTGGCGGCCTCGTCGCCGATCCAGTCCCACATGGGGACGGTGCCCCCGAGCTCTGCGTTGGCCACGAGGTTGTCCTTGTCGAGCTTGCGGGCGTCGAAGCAGATGGGGCACACCAGGAAGCGTCCGCCGGCTTTCTCATATCTCTCGAAGAGATCCGCAAGTGGTGGACATCCGTCGCACGCTACCGCCTGGGCGAACTCAGGTAGCGCGAGCCGGACCGCCTCCTTGGTCAGGAACATCAGCGTCGGACGTCCCTTTTCAGCGGCACCCACTGCGACCAGGAACGCCACGGTCACCTTCTCCGAGTCCTCCAGTCCCGTGGTCAAGCTGACAACTGCCTTGTTGCTCATTGGTCTCCTCGTGTATCGCAACCAGATGCATAGGATCCTCGGACGGAAACGAAGTGTCCTCCCGCGACGTCGCTCACCACAAGATCAAGTTTTCTCGGGAGGTTGGACTCTGCCGCTCGGGATCGTCACTGCGAGCGACCTACTGCGTGGCCAGTTGCACTCCGACGATGCGATCGCATGTGAGGTGCGTCGAGCGGGACGAGCACCCGCTGTGGCTCAGGATTCTCGCGTCGATTACGGGTACACACGCCTGATCGCGGAGGCGATCGCGAAGGGACTGGGACCGGCAGACCCGGAACGCTGCGCAGTGCAGATCCGGATGCCTTTGCTCCGCCGCCATGGACTAGACGTAGCTACCGAGTCGGAGTCTTCGTGGGCGACAAGGAGAACCATCTGCTCCCCGATGAGCAGTCGCGCGCTCGCGCCTGGGGCGAGACGCTGGTGTCTGCTGCGCCCGTTCGCGCCCGGACATCAAAGCCCTAGTCGTTGGGTGAGCGGCAGCCGTGAAGGACTTCTCAAGCCAGGATGCGGGCCGGGTGCTCCAGGAGAGAAACGAGAACGCGCATCCATTCGGCCGCCGCGACACCGTCGACCGCACGATGGTCGACCGAGAGCGTCACGCGCATGCAGGTCGCCGGCCGCACCTCGCCGTCGACGACGACGGGCTCCTGCCGGGCGGCGCCCACGGCGAGGATGGATGCCTGCGGTGGGTTGATGATCGCGGCGAACTCCTCGGTGCCGAACATGCCCAGGTTGGTGACGCTGACCGACCCTCCCTCGAGCTCGTGTTGCCGCAGCCGGCCGGTCTTCGCTCGGCCGACGAAGTCCTGAACGCCGCGTGCCACCGCTGAGACGGACATGTCCTGCACCGACCGTAGGACAGGGGTGACCAGACCGTTGTCCGTGGCGATGGCGACCGACAGGTCGACGGTGGAGAACGAGCGGATCGCGTCGGGTGTCCAGATGACGTTCAATGCCGGCACCAGGACATGCGCCCGGGCCACTGCCTTGATGACAAGGTCGTTGACGGAGATGCGCACCTGTGCGCCGTCCTGATTGAGCTCCTGGCGCAGCGCGAGCAGCCGGTCGACCTGGACAGTGCCCCGGACGTAGAAGTGCGGCGCCAGCTGCTTGCTCTCGGTGAGCCGGGCGGCAATCAACCGACGCAGCCTCGAGTGCGGTACGTCGGTCCATGCCGCGACAGATGTGGTCTCGCCAACATCGTTGCGGTGTGCCGCCGAGGCCGTCGAGGACGTCGAGACGGCGAGTTCAACGTCGCGGCGGACGATCCGGCCGTGCGGTCCGGTCCCGGTGATCTGCTCGACCGACAGCCCCGCCTCCCTGGCGCGTCGTCGCGCCAGCGGGCTGGCGAAGATGCGCTCTCTACCACCGGCTGGCGGCGGTTCGGGCGCCGGCACCTCGGCCTGCAGCGGTGTGGGCTCCGGCGTCGTTGCCGCCTCGGGCACCTCGAGCGCCACGGGATCCGCCGGCAATGCGGACGCGAACCCGAGGTCACGCAGGACCGACTCGACATCTGCCACGTTTTCAGCAGGACCCGCGACGAGAGCGATCGGCGCGCCTGCCTCCACCTCAGCACCCGGGGCCACGAGCAACCGGAGTAGAACGCCATCGGTCTCGGCCTCGATGTCGACGACCGCCTTGGCCGTCTCGATGGTGGCGATGACGTCCTTGGTGGTGAAGGACGCGTTCTCGGCGATGCTCCAGCTCGCGAGGATGGCCTCGGTCGTGCCGGTTGCGACCTCGGGCATCCGCAGTAGCTCGGCCACGTCAGCCCTCCGTCGTCATCTCGGTGAGCTTCGCTGCGACCTCGTCCGAGCGCGCCATCGCCGCACGCTCGAGCACCTTGCTGATGCTGGGCGATGCTTCGCCACCGGTGACTCGTTCCACCGGGTGGTCGAGCCAATCGAAGAACCGCAGCTGGATCTCGTCGGCCAGCCAGCCGCCGTACGACGTGCCGGTCGGGCCCTGCTCGGCGATGAGCACCCGGTTGGTCTTACGGATGCTCGCGCCGATCGTCTCCCAGTCGATGCTCGCCCGGTCCAGCCATCGCAGGTCGATCACTTCGGCGTCGACCGTGCCGGCCTGCTCCACCGCCTCCAGGACGTACGCCGTCATCGCCAAGTAGCTCAGGACCGTGACCTCCGATCCGGAGCGACGCACCGCCGCCTTGCCTACCGGGATGCAGTAGTCGAAGTCGTCGACCGGACCGTCACCGGTAGAGCTATAGAGGTCGACGTGCTCGAGCACGACCACGGGGTCCTCGAGGCGCAGAGCGGTGTTCATCAGGCCCACGTAGTCGAACGGCGTCGACGGCGCGACGATCCGCCAGCCCGGCGCGGTGGCGAAAACACCGGCAGGGTCCATCGAGTGCTGCGAGCCGTAGCCGGTGCCCATGGCAACCTTGCTGCGCAGCACGAACGGCACCGCACCATCGCCGCCGTACATGTGCCGTGCCTTGCCGATCTGGTTGAACAGCTGGTCGGCCGCCACCCACATGAAGTCGGCATACATCAGCTCGACAACGGGCCGGAACCGGCCGTCGAGCGCGACACCGCCGCCGAGGCCGGTGAAGGCGTTCTCGCTGATCGGCGTCCCGAGCACGCGGCCCGGGAATGCCTCGACAAGGCCCTTGGTGGCGCCGTTGGTGCCGCCGCTGAGCCGGTGCACGTCCTCACCGATGACGACGACGCGCTCGTCGGTCTCCATCCGCCGCCGCATCACGCCTGCGACGGCCTCGATGAACTTCGTCTGCGCGATCGCCCCGTCGAAGGCGTCGCGATCGGCGTACGACGCGTCGGCCAGCTCGCTGAGGTCGCCGCGGACGCCGACGTGGGCGAACGTCGGATCGGGCCACTCGGCCGGCTTGATCTGCCGCTGCCCGGGCTTGCCGCCGGGCAGTGGCTCCAGCAGGACGTCGCCGAGCTCCACCATGAGTGCTTTCGCCTGCGCGGTGAATGCATCCAGCGCCGCGCCGTCGAGAATGCCGCGCCGGGCGAGGTTGAGCCCGACCTGCTCGATCGGGTCACGGGCGCGCCACTGGTCCTCCTCCTCCTTGGTGCGGTAGCGGAAGGCGCTGCCCGGGAACGGGCCGTTCTGGTGGAAGTACCGGTAGACGTCGGCCTCGACCACGGCCGGCCCGTCACCGGCCCGCAGGTGCGCGAGCGCCTCCTGCATAGCCAGGTGGACCGCGAGCGGGTCCATGCCGTCGACCTTCCAGCTGGCGATGCCGAAGCCGGGTCCACGACCCGACAGACGCGGCTCGCCGGTGGCCTCCTCGACGGTGGTCGACACGGCGTACCTGTTGTTCTCGATGAAGAAGCACAGCGGGAGCTTCCACGCCGCCGCGAGGTTCATCGTCTCCAGCGTCGAGCCGATGTTGATCGCGCCGTCGCCGAAGTACGTCACCGCGACCGCGTCGGTGCCGGCCTGCCGGTGGGCCCACGCCGATCCCGCCGCCAGCGGCACACCGCCGCCGACGATTGCGTTGGTCCCGATGGCGCCGGCCTCGTGCCACTGGAGGTGCATCGAGCCACCGCGCCCGTGGCTCCAGCCACGGTCCAGGCCGCAGATCTCCGCGAGGGTGCGCAGCAGAACCGCTCGTACGTCGTCGGACAGCGCCGCCGTCGGGTCGATGCCCTTCGGCTCCACGTGGTGCAGTGCCTTGGCCAGGAACTGGTGGTGGCCGCGGTGGGAGCCGTTGACCGTGTCCTCGCTGGTGAGCCCCAGGACCGAGCCGACCGCGCCGCCCTCCTGGCCGATGCTCGAGTGCGCCGGACCGTGCACGAGCCCGGCGCCGGCAAGCTCGAGGACGTACTCCTCGAAGGAACGGATCAGCACCAGCTGGCTGAACATCGAGGTCAGCAGCGAGGGGTCGGCGGCGTCCCAGTCTGCCTCGGTGACGACGACCTCGACCCACGGAACCGCGGGCTCCAGGCGGTTGTGCGTGGTCATTGCGGCTCCCGTCGAGATGTCCAGACGGATCAGCGTGGCACCGAATGGATCCAAAGACAAGCCCCTTGCCCGCACATGGCCCTTCTCGATACCGTTATGGATCCAAAGCCCCTCCGACACTCGAGAGGACGAGCCGTGGCGCAGACACTCCCCGGCCTGACCGGCGTCGACCACATCGGCTTCACCGTGCCGGACCTCGAGCAGGCGCGGACCTTCCTCGTCGACGTGCTGGGTTGCGAGTACATGTACTCCCTGGGCCCCTTTCGTCACGACGACACGAGCTGGATGGCCGAGCACCTGGCCGTGGACCCACGGGCAGTGATGGAGCAGCTGCACTTCTTCCGGTGCGGCGGCCACGCCATCTTCGAGGTGTTCCAGTACTCGGCGCCCGACCAGAAGGTCGCGCAGCCGCGCAACAGCGACGTCGGCGGCCATCACGTGGCGCTGTACGTCGAGGACCTCGACGCCGCCGTCGTCTTCTTGCACGAGCAAGGCCTCACCGTGCTCGGCGACCCCACCGCCAGCAAAGGCCCGTCCGATGGTCAGCGGTGGGTCTACTTCCTGTCACCCTGGGGCATGCAGTTCGAGCTGGTGAGCTACCCCGGCGGCAAGGCCTTCGACCGGCGCTCCGGCGCGACCGAGGTCCCGCCGCGGTGACCGTCGGACCGGCCCCGGCCGCGGTCGGTGCCGCGAGCGAACGGATCGCCGCCCACCTGCGCGACGCGATCCTCGCCGGCGAGATCGGCCCGGGCGCACGGATCCGCCAGGAGGAGGTTGCCGAACGGCTCGGCACCAGCCGGCTCCCGGTGCGCGAGGCACTGCGCATCCTCGAGGCCGAGGGGCTCACCGAGCACACTGCCAACAAGGGCGCCCGGGTCCCTCGGCTGGACCCCGCCGAGCTCGACGTGCTCTACCAGATGCGCGAGCGCCTCGAGCCGCTCGCTCTGACCGAGAGCCTTCCGCACCTGTCGGCCGGGGACATCAAGGAACTGCACGCCGTGCAGGAGCGGATCACCGGCGACGCGGACCTGCGCGAGTTCATGGTGCTCGACCGCGCGTTCCATCTCGGGTCGTACGCCGGGTGCGCCAGCGAACAGCTCAGCTCCAGCGTCGTTCGGCTCTGGAACGCCACCCAGCCCTATCGCCGCGCCTTCATGGCTCTCGGCGGGCCGCAGCGTCGGTGGATCATCGACCATGAGCACCGGTTGCTGCTGGATGCGATCGACCGACGTGACCCGGTCGACGCCGAGCGTTACCTCGCCGGGCACATCCGGCGGACCCGCATCGAGCTCGGCGCGCACCCGGAGGTGTTCCGTCCGAGCGCAGGCCCGCGCGGCTCCTAGCCGGCCTTTCGCTCACCACGACGACTGGATACAGTGACCGCAATCGATTGCACGATTCCATCGGAGGACTCCCATGGCACCCCGCATCAGCTACGTCCCCGTCGAGTCGATGGACCCGCGGATGCAGCAGGAGATGCAGCGCTGCGCTCGCGAGGGCACCCCGCGTCCGGAGTCCTCGGCAGTCCGCGCGCACGCCCCGAACGCGTTCTGGGCCTTCGCCGACTCGTGGAAGGCGATCTTCCACAACGGTGTCCTCGACCACAGCATCAAGGAGCTGTGCCGGGTCTACGTGTCGCGGACGGTCAAGTGCGAGTTCTGCGGCAACCAGCGCTCCCTCAAGGCCACCACCGCGGGCCTGTTGGAGCAGCAGTACGACGAGCTGTTGAACTTCGAGTCCTCGGACCGTTACGACGAGCGACAGAAGGCCGCGCTCGCCTATACCGAGGCCATCGCCTGGCGGCTGGACGTCGATGACGCCTTCTGGACGCGCCTGCACGAGCACTTCACCGAGCCTGAGCTCGTCGAGCTCGGTTGCTTCGTCGGCCTGACCTACGGTCAGCAGAGCTGGCTGCGGCTGCTCGACATCGAGCACCATCAGGTGCTCGCCGGCACCGCCGCCTCGATGGCGCCCGGGTTCGAGGACGCCGACGCACTGGCCGCGAGCAAGGCCTCCACCGACTACTGGGCCGCGTCGTCCGCTGACCGGGCGCGGTGAACGGCACCAGCCCGCTCGACCTTGTCGTGATCGTCACCGCCATCGCCGTGGGCGCGTTCATCAAGGGCGCTACGGGAGGCGGACTGCCGCAGGTTGCGATCCCGGTGATGGCTCCGTTCCTCGGCGTCGAGCACGCCGTGGTGCTGATGGCCATCCCGGGGATCGTGTCCAACGCGTGGCTGCTCCGCACCCACCGGGCCGAGGCACGCAGCACACGTGACCTGCCGAGCCTGGTCGCGAGCAGCATCGTCGGCGCCGTCATCGGCACGGTCGCGCTGAAGTCTCTGGACGGCCGAGCGCTGTCCGCGGCGCTGGTCGTCGTGATCGTGGCCTACATAGTGATCGTCCTGGTGCACCCCGGCTTCCACCTGCCGGCCCGCGTCACGCGTGTCATCTCACCGCCGGTAGGCCTGGTCGCCGGCGGCCTGCAGGGCTCGACCGGCATCTCCGGCCCACTGCTCACGACGTACCTGCACGGATACCGCCTGCTGCCGCGCGCGTACGTCTTCTCCCTCGCAGTGCTGTTCTGCGTCGGTGCGGTCGTCCAGACGATCACCCTGGCTGCCGTGGGCCTCTACACCGGGACGCGGTTGGTCGAGAGCCTGCTCACGCTGATCCCGATCGCCCTGTTCCTCCCCGCGGGCTCCTGGGCGGCGAAGCGGCTCTCCCCGACCACCTTCCAGCGCGTCACCCTGGTGCTCGTCGCCGCGTCCGCGATTTCGCTCCTGCGCGACGTCTTCGTCGGCACGTCGTGAGCGAACCCCGCGCCTACGCGCTGACCGTGAACGGGACACCGGTCGAGGTGCATGCCGACGGCGACACGTCGCTGTTGCACGTCCTTCGCCACGAGCTGGGGCTTGCCGGCCCACGCTTCGGCTGCGGCGTCGGGCTCTGCGGTGCCTGCTTCGTGCTGCTCGACGGCAACGCAGCCCCGGCCTGCGACACCCCGATCTGGTCGATCGAAGGCAAGGACGTGGTCACCGTCGAGGGCCTCGGCGCCGACGGCGGCCTGCATCCCGTGCAGGAGAGCTTTCTTGCCGAGCAGGCCGCGCAGTGCGGCTTCTGTGTGTCCGGCGTGCTGGTCAGTGCGGCAGCGCTTCTCACCCACAATCCCACGCCCACGGAGACCGAGGTCGCGGCTGCCCTGGACCGGAACCTGTGCCGCTGCGGCGTACAGCGCCGGATGGTGGCTGCGGTGCTCCGCGCCGCGGAAGGTCGCGAGTCATGACTCTGCCGCGGCACCTCGCCTCGAACCCCCGGTTGTCGTCGTGGCTGCGGGTCGACGACGACGGCACCGTCACGTTGCGGACCGGCAAGGTGGAGCTGGGCCAGGGCATCCTGACTGCCCTCGCCCTCGTCGCGGCCGACGAGCTGGATGTCGCACCAGCGTCGGTGCGCGTCGTCGCCGCGCACACGCGGCTCGGCCCGGACGAGGGGTCGACCGCCGGCAGCCTGTCTATCGCCGACTCCGGCTCGGCGGTACGCCATGCATGCGCAGCGGTCCGCACACTGTTCACGGCGGCTGCGGCGCAGCGGCTCGACAGCCCCACCCTGGCCCTGCGGGACGGGACGTTCACGGCCCCGGACGGCCGCAGCACGTCGTACGGCGAGCTGACCGCGGCCGTCGACCTCCACGTGGACGCCGACCCTGATGCCAAGCCGAAAGGCAACGGCCTCCGCCGGCTCACCGGCGCCGACCTCCCCCGGCTCGATCTGCCCGACAAGGTCACCGGCCGACCCCGCTACCTCGCTGACCTCGTGCTGCCCGATCAGCTCTGGGGCCGGGTGGTGCGGCCCCCGTCGCCGGTAGCAACCCTGCGCACCGTCGAGGTGTCCGGCGTGGAGGCATCCGACGGTGTCGTGGCCGTCGTCCGGGACGGCTCCTTCCTCGGGGTCGTCGCACAGGACGAGCGCGCCGCCGACATCGCCGCCGACGAGCTCCGACGGCGCAGTGGATGGGACGAACCCGCCACCCTCCCCGACGAGGACGACCTCGCCGGCTACCTGCGGGCCGGGCCCTCGACCACCTTCACCGTCGACGAGGCCGGCGACCTGGCGGCGGTGCCCCCCGGCCGTGCGATGCGCGCGAGCTACAGCCGGCCCTTCCTCGCGCACGCCTCGATCGCGCCGAGCTGCGGGCTGGCGCGCTGGGACGGCGAAGACCTGCACGTGTGGAGCTCGAGCCAGAACATCTTCGGGCTGCGCGCGGCCGTGGCGCAGGCGCTGCACCACGATGCCGACCGCATCGAGATCGAGCACGTCGAGAGCGCCGGTTCCTACGGTCACAACGGTGCCGACGACGCGGCGTTCGACGCCGTGCTGCTCGCGCGGGCGGTGCGCGGGCGCCCGGTGCAGGTGCGCTGGAGTCGCGCCGACGAGCTGTCCTGGTCCCCGTTCGGCTCACCGCAGGTGGTTGACCTCGCCGCCGTGCTGGACGACGACGGACGCATCACCAGCTGGGACTGCGACGTCTGGAGCCAGGGCCACACGGCCCGGCCGGGGTACGGCGGCACGCCCGGCCTGCTCGCCGCGCAACACCTCGAGGGCGCCGACCCTGCGCCAGCGCCGGTCGACCCGCCGCCGGAGCGCGGCGGCGGCAGCACCCGTGGCGCGGCACCGTCGTACGACCTGCCGGTGCGCCGGATCCGTGGGCACCGACTGGACCGGGTCGCGTTGCGGACGTCCTCGCTGCGCTCGCTCGGCGCGTTCACCAACGTCTTCGCCATCGAGTCCTTCGTCGACGAGCTTGCCGCAGCCGCGGGACAGGACCCCGTCGCCTACCGGCTCGCGCACCTCTCCGACCCCCGCGGCCGGGACGTGTTGGAGGCCGTCACCGAACGCGTCGGCTGGTCGGCGCGCGAGGTCGGCGGCGACGTGGGGCTCGGCGTCGCCGTGGCGCAGTACAAGAAGGGTGGTTGGTGCGCGGTGGTGGCCGAGGTAGAGGCGGTGGCCGATGTCCGGCTGCGCCGACTGACGCTTGCCGTCGAGGTCGGCGCCGTCGTACATGACGACGGCGTGCGCAACCAGGTCGAGGGCGGGGCGGTGCAGGCGGCGAGCTGGACGCTCAAGGAACGGGTGCGCTTCGACCGCTGCCGGATCACGAGCACCGACT
>JAVEDJ010000431.1 GCA_030841025.1 Actinomycetota bacterium | reverse complement strand
GTCTGCCTCGATGTCGCCGTTTCCATGTTCGCCCGCTACGACCGATTCGTTGCTCGCCGGTGCGCGCCGACGTCGGTTACGCACCACTGGCTGCTCGGTGAGCAGTCCGGCCGGCCGCAGCATGGTGAGAAGCAGGAGGACGATTCCGTAGAGCATCAGCTGGACGTGGGGCACCCACGTATTGGTCCCGGGGAGAAATAGCAGCATCTGTGGAATGGAAACCAGGACGGCCGAACCCAGGACGCTACCCGTGAGGTTGGCAAGGCCGCCGACGGCGACGATCGCGACGATCGCGACCGACTGGTGAAGACCGAATGTTCCGGGCTCGATGTATCCGCCGAAACTGCCGTACAGCCCACCTGCCAGACCGGCCAGCGCACCAGCGATGGTGAAGGCGCCGATCTTCTGTCGACCCACGATGCGGCCGTACGAGCGGGCCAGTGTGGCGTCGTCACGGCCCGCGCGCAGAGCAAGACCGAGCGGCGAACGCATGAGCAGGCGGCAGAAGAGGTAGACCGCGGCGGCTACGACAAGGGTGTAGAGCGCGAGCGCCGGCAAGGTCGCCAGGCTGTACCCGAAGAGAGTCGGAGGCGGGATCCCGTAGACGCCGTAGCTCCCTCCGGTCCAGTCGGTGGCGTGCATGAACAGTGACGTGAGCACCAGCTGGAGGGCGAGCGTCGCGACGATGACCTGCTCGCTCTCCAGCCGCGCCACGAGGTACCCGGAGACCGCGGCCAATGCGCCAGCTGCGAGAACGGCGACGATCAGCTCGGCGGGCCACGGCAGAAGGGCATCGACCTGGATCTTGGCGGCGGCGTACGCACCGGTCCCGAAGAACGCGGCATGGGCCAACGAGAACGTGCCGGCGTAGCCGAGAGTGAGATTCAGCGAGCAGGCGAGGATCGCAAAGATCGAAACCAGGATGAGGATCTGGGACGCGTAATCTACCAAGCGAAGCGCCTCTTCCTGAATGTGTCGCTGCGCGCCACGACGGCGATGAGCAGCAAGATGAACGTTCCGCTGGCTGACCAGCCGGTGGGGACCACAGCCACCAGCAGCGACTGCACGACTGTGAGCCCCAGCGCCACCAGTGCTGCAGCAGCGACGCGACCGGAGTTGACCAGGATCACGGCAGCGGCGCCCGTGAGGATGGCATTGAGTCCCACACTCGGCGTGATCCCTTGCTGCCACACGTAGGCCATCGCTGCGGGGACGACCGCAGCCGATCCGACCAGGAAGCTCAGGGTGAACATCCGGCGTACCGGGATCCCCAGTGCCGCCGCCATCTCCGGGGCGTCCCCGACCGCTCGCAACATCCGCCCGGTACGCGATCGCGCCAACCCGAGCGCGAGACCGATGACGAACAGCGAACAGACCAGCATGCCGATGTCGGCGTTGCTCATCGACAAGGGACCGACCACGTTCTCGACCGGGTAGTTCTCGAAGTTCTTGCTGTCGGTCCCGAAGAACAGGCCAGCGACTCCCTCGGCGACGATGAGAACACCGAGGGAGGCCAGGAGCAACGTGGTGTGCGCAGCGTCGACCGCCCGGAGAGGACGGTAGACACCAATGTCGAGCAACGCACCGAACAGAGCCGACAACAAGAACACCAGTGGGATGACTGCAAAGAACGGCAAACCGGCCTCGGTGAGGGCGAAGCTGAGGTAGCCGGCGAGCAGAAACGTCGCGCCGTGCGCAATGTGGAACGTCTTGGTCGTGTTGTAGATGACCGCAAAGCTGACCGCCACGAGCGCGTTGAAGCTCCCCGTCGTCAAACCCGCGACGACGAGGGTGACCAGCAAGCCCGCCATGCCTTCCTAGCCCTTCGCGTGCATCGTGGACCCAGGACCGGAACTGCCGTCGCGCATACCTACGGCACCACGATCTCCTGGGTAACGAACTTGCCGTTGGCGACCTTGCGGATCGCGACCGCGGCGCGAACCGAGTGGTCGTCGCGGAACGTGATGTCACCATCGGCGCAGCGGTTCGGGAAGGACGGATTGGCCTCCAACGCCTTCTGCAGGTCAGCACCGGACTTGGTGTCGCCGCCGGTCTTCTTCACGGCCTCGATGAGGCCCTGCAGCAGGAACACGGACTCGTGCATCGTGCAGCTGACCCAGTCGGGCATCTCGCCGTGAGCACTCTGGTAGGCGTCCAGGTAGGTACGCGCCGCGGGACTCTTGGCGTCCGGGTCCACAGCGATGCCTGCGTCCGTGACTCCCTCCGCCGCCTTGCCGCCCACCTTGATGAGTGCCTCGACGGCGAGCGGACCGGCGATCTGCGCCGTGATGCCGGCCGCACGGGCCTGCTTGGCGACGAGACCGAAGGACTCACCGATCGCCATGGTGAACAGGACATCGGGGTTGGCTGCCTTGATCTTCTTGAGCTGGCTGGAGACATCGGTGCCGGTCGCCGAGAACACCTCGTCGGCGACGATCTCGCCGCCCAGCTCGGACCACGTGTCCTTGTACGTCTCGCGGCCGCTGGTGCCATAGGCGTCGTCGCTCGTGAGCAGGGCGGCCGTGGTGGCGCCCTTCTTCATGTACTCCAACAAGGGCGGGAGCAGGGACCGGTTCATCATCTGGTTGTTGTAGACGAACGGCAGGTTCAACAGTGCGTCGTCCGTACCGCCGTTGTTGATGACCAGCACCTTGCTGCGCGCGGCCACCGGTGCCACGGCGAGGGTCACTGAGGAGAAGGAGCTCAGGACATAGGGCAGCTTCTGGAGGTTGATGAGCTTGTTGGCCGCAGCGGCGCCACCCTGTGCGGTGCCCAGGTGATCCTGGTAGACCGGCTTGAGCTGCATGCCTCCGGCGCCGCCAGCCGCGTTGATCTGGCTGACGGCCAGATCCACACCGCGACGGAAGTTCTCCCCGATCGCGGACGCCGGCCCGGTCAGCGGCACCATCACGCCGAACTCGTAGGTGCCGCCACCCTTGGCCTCTGCACCGGTGCTGTTGTCGCCACCGGACTGGCCGCAGGCAGTCAGCGCGAGGGCGGCCGCCACGGCCACCACCACGGGCCTTGCAAGGATGCTTCGGTAAGACGTCATGAGCTCTCCAGAGTCCGAGGTCGCAACAGGTGTGCCGGGACGGCAAGGCGGGTCGGCAGGGGCCGTAGAGGTTTCCGGGCCCTGGCAAGCGGTTGAGGCGGAGGTCCTGCTAGTCCATGCCGAACAACTTCCGCGCGTTGTCGAGCAGGATCTTCTGGCGGACTTCGGGACTGAGCCCGAGCTGGTCGAACTCGCTGATCCACCGCTCGGGCGTGATGACCGGCCAGTCCGACCCGAACAGCACGCGGTCGCTGATGAGCTTGGCGACGTTCTGGAGCAGCTCCGGCGTGAAGTACTTGGGCGCCCAGCCGGACAAGTCCAGGTAGACGTTCGCCTTGTGTCGGAGCACCGCCAGCTGCTCGTCCTGCCAGGGCCAGCCCGGATGCGCCGAGATGATGGTGAGGTCCGGATTATCGGCCGCGATGTCGTCGAGGTACGGGATCGGCGCTGTGTACTTGAGCTTGAAGCCCAGCCCGCCACGGGTACCTGCCCCGTTGCCCATCATTCCCGTGTGGAACAGCACCACGAGACCCAGGTCGGCGGCGAGCGCCCACAGCGGCGCGAAGCGCGGGTCGTTCGGGTAGAAGTGCTGCCTGCCGGGGTTGAACTTCAGCCCGCGGAGTCCGAGGTCCTTGATGCGTCTGACCTCGTCGAGCGCGAGCCGCCCCTTCCACGGATCCACTCCTCCGAAGCCGAGAAAGGCATCCGGGTGGTCGGAGACTGCCTTGGCGATGTGGTCGTTGGGGACGGGCGGAAGGCCGGACACCGTGGAGTCGTCCGAAGCGAGCAGCACGGCCATCATGGAGCGTTCGCGATACTGGTCCGCCATGTCCGCGAGCGACAGCGGCGGCAGTTCACGGCCGAAGTGCTTCGCCATGACATCCAGGCGACCCCCGCCCATCGACCCCAGTGACACTTCGTCCCATGGGTGGACGTGACAGTCAATTGCCTTCAAGGCCATGTGCAGTGCTCCCGACGTGGGCCGACAAGGCCGTCAGCGGTTCTCCCGCTGACGGCCGATGATCATGCTGTCTGGCCGGGAGACTATTCATGTCCCATGACTATCGTCAATGAAAACTTTCCAGGCTGCGAGCAACGGACACCCGATTACGCCCTGCTGACGTCGAGTCACTTGTGAGGTACGTACGCCTCGGCCGACGACTAGATTGCGGGGAGTTCGTGTGCCGGGTGGAACACACCGCCTGTCATCCGCCGCGTCTTCGTCATGGAGCGGCGCGACAAATGACCGCAGGTTTGCCCTCCCACCCGGCGCAGGCCCTCGTCGAGGCGTTTTGGCACATGATGGAGCCAATCCACCTCTTTGGGGGATACGGGAACACATACGGCCTCATCGCGGCGGCCGCCGTCAAAGAAATCGACGGATGCGATGCAGCGAGCGTCAGCACGGTCGAGTCAACGGGCCCCGTCAGCCACGGCATCACCGGCACGCTTTCCGCACAGGCAGACCAGGTCCAGTTTCAGGAAGGTGAGGGACCCTGCCTCGACACAGCGATGCGCGAACGGTGGACCTACACCCCAGTCATGGACGGCACCGGCCGGTGGCCCACGTCCAACCAACGCCTGGCTGATGAGCTGGGTGTACACAGCATGTTCTCCTGCCGCCTGGCCCTCGGCAGCGCTCCGGAAGCCACCCTCGGGGGCCTCGGCTTCTACTCGCTGTCCCCCGACGCGTTCTCCGAAGCAGACCAGCTGCTGGCCATCCTGCTTTCCTCCGTCACCGCTGTGCTCGTGAACGCTGCCCGCCAACACGACAACCTCGAGGGTGCGGTCGCGACCCGTCAGGCGATCGGCGAGGCCATCGGCATCCTGCGCACCCAGAGCAACGTCACCAGCGAGCAGGCATTCCAGATGCTCGTGGCGGCATCGATGCGCACCAACGTCAAGCTGCGTGACGTGGCACGCGAGATTGCGGGTCAGCCCGACTTGAGCGACCCAACCCTGACCAAGGACTAGGCCGCTGAGAATGCTGGCGCGCCCGGAGGTATTCGAAACCCCAACCTTCTGATCCCGTAGTCAGACGGTCGAGGGTTCAGCGGGGTTCACTCGCATCCAGGTTCTACATGCTCAGGCCGCGAGCTTCCGGTCTTACATTCATGTAAGTCCGCCGCGGTCCATCGGAGTGGCTA
>JAVEDJ010000202.1 GCA_030841025.1 Actinomycetota bacterium | reverse complement strand
CCCGAGCACCCGCTGGTCGACCTGTTGGCCAGCGGTGCCTGGCCCAGCGATGCGCCCACGACCTGGACCGGCGGCGGCGCGACACCGCGCGACGCGGTGCTGGCCTACCGCAAGCAGGCCGAGCGCAAGACCGAGCTGGAGCGCCAGACCGAAGGGCGCGACAAGACCGGCGTGTGGAGCGGTGCCCATGCCACGAACCCGGTCACCGGGGAACAGATCCCCGTCTTCGTCGCTGACTACGTGCTGATGGGCTACGGGACCGGCGCGATCATGGCGGTGCCCGGTCAGGACGAGCGCGACTGGGAGTTCGCGAAGAAGTTCGCGCTGCCGATCGTGCGCACCGTGCAGCCACCGGAGGGCTGGGAGGGCGAGGCCTTCACCGGCGACGGCCCCGCGATCAACTCGGCCAACGACGAGATCCCGTTGGACGGTCTGGACGTCGCGGAGGCCAAGGGCCGCATCATCGACTGGCTCGAGGCCAAGGGCCTGGGCACCCGCACCGTGACCTACAAGCTGCGCGACTGGCTCTTCAGCCGACAGCGCTACTGGGGCGAGCCCTTCCCGATCGTCTACGACGAGGCGGGAGACCCGATCCCGCTGCCCGAGTCGATGCTGCCGGTGGAGCTGCCCGAGGTCGACGACTACTCGCCGCAGACCTTCGCCGAGGACGACGTCACCAGCGAGCCGCTGCCCCCGCTGGGCCGCAACGCCGACTGGGTCGAGGTCACCCTCGACCTGGGCGACGGTCCGAAGAAGTACCGCCGCGAGACCAACACGATGCCGCAGTGGGCCGGGTCCTGCTGGTACGAGCTGCGGTACCTGGACCCGACGAACGAGGACCGGTTCGTCGACCCCGACGTGGAGCGCTACTGGATGGGCCCGCGGTCCGACGATGACTCGGGGGGCGTCGACCTGTACGTCGGAGGTGCCGAGCACGCCGTACTGCACCTGCTGTACGCACGCTTCTGGCACAAGGTGCTGCACGACCTGGGTCACGTGTCGAGCAAGGAGCCGTTCCACCGGCTGTTCAACCAGGGTTACATCCAGGCCTCGGCGTACATCGACGAGCGCGGCTCCTACGTGCCGGCCGAGGAGGTGACCGAGGACGGGCACGGCGGTTTTGCCTGGCAGGGCAAGGAGGTCACCCGCGAGTACGGGAAGATGGGCAAGAGCCTGAAGAACATGGTGACGCCCGACGACATGTGCGACACCTATGGTGCCGACACCTTCCGCGTCTACGAGATGTCGATGGGCCCGTTGGACGCCTCGCGTCCGTGGGAGACCCGCGCGGTGGTCGGATCGCACCGGTTCCTGCAGCGGGTGTGGCGCAACATCGTCGACGAGGAGACCGGTGACCTCCGGGTCACCGAGGGGCCGGCGGACGAGGCGACGCGTCGTCTGCTGCACCGCACCATCGACCGTGTCGGCAACGACATGGACGGCATGCACTTCAACACCTCGATCGCGCGGCTGATCGAGCTGAACAACCACATCGTCAAGGCGGGTACGACGCCGCGCGAGGTGGCCGAGCCGTTGGTGCTGATGCTGGCACCGTTGGCGCCGCACGTCGCAGAGGAGCTGTGGACCCGGCTTGGGCACGACGGCACGTTGGCGTTCGAGCCGTTCCCGGAGGCCGACCCGGCGCTGCTGGTCGAGGAGTCGGTCACCTGCGTCGTGCAGGTCGGCGGCAAGGTACGTGACCGCATCGAGGTGCCGCCCTCCATCGACGACGACGAGCTGCGCGAACGAGCTCTGGCCTCGGAGGCCGTGCAGCGGGCGCTGGACGGTCGCGAGATCCGGACGGTGATCGTGCGTGCGCCTCGCCTGGTCAACGTCGTCCCGTCCTGATGCGGGCCTGCCGATGCCGCTAATCTCGCGCGCATGACCGGCGTCGCGATCGTCACCGACTCGACGTCGTACCTGCCTGCCGAGCTGGTCGGCGCACACGGCATCCGCATCGTGCCGCTGCAGGTGGTCATCGGCGGAGCCGCCCATGACGAGGGCGCCGAGGCGACCTCCACCACGGTCGCCGAGGCTCTGAGGACCTGGACGCCGGTCACGACGTCGCGGCCCTCGCCGGGTGCGTTCCTCGAGGTCTACGAGAAGGCCGCGGCCGAGGGCTGCGAGGGCATCGTGTCCGTGCACCTGTCGGCGGACATGTCGGGGACGCACGAGTCCGCGACGCTGGCTGCCCGGGACTCGCCCGTCCCGACGCGGGTCGTCGACTCGCGGTCGCTGGGCATGGGGTTGGGCTTCGCCGTGGTCTCCGCCGCCGAGGCTGCGGCAGCAGGCGCGGACATCGACGAGGTCGCCCGCGCCGCGGAGAAGCGCGCGGCCGCCTCGACGGCCATCTTCTACGTGGACACGCTCGAGCACCTACGCCGCGGCGGACGCATCGGCGCCGGTGCCGCCCTCCTCGGGTCGGCACTCGCCGTCAAGCCGTTGCTGCACCTCGTCGACGGACACATCGAGCCGCTGGAGAAGGTGCGTACGTCGGCGCGGGCGATCGCCCGGCTCGAGGAGCTGGCCGTCACCCACGCAGGCGACGCGAATGTCGACGTCGCGGTGGCTCACCTCGCCAACCTCGAGCGCGCCACGCTGTTGGCCGGCCGGCTACGGGAGCGGCTGGCGCGGTTGGGCTCGCTCTACGTCAACGAGGTCGGTGCCGTCGTCGGTGCGCACGTCGGACCCGGGATGCTGTCCGTGGTGGTCGCCCCCCGCTGAGCAGCAGCACATGCTGCTGGCTGTCCACATCCCGGGGTTGTGCACGGATCCACCGAGCCGCCGTTCGGGACGCGCCGCGCTCCCTAGCGTCGAGGCGTGGCAGAGCGGCAGCGACGTGCGCGACACCGGCGGGCCGACCGGGACGGCGATCCGTCCGAGGTCGTCCTCCGGCGGCTGGCACGTGCCCGCGCGCCGCGCGAGCACGGCTGGGTCCCGTCCCCTCCTGCCGCCGCGCCGGTCGAGCCGCTCGAGCCACTCGTGCCGGCTCCGCTCGAGCCTCTGTCGGTGGATCCTGGCCCGCCGGCGGCGGACGGATCTTCCGGTGCGGCCCGGCGTGCCGCTCTTGCCGACCGGCTGCCGCTGACCCTTCGGGGCGCGGTGCTGCACCCCTCGGCCGGCGCCGTGGCCGGTCTCGGCGTGCTGCTGCTGGCCGCGGTTGCGGTCGCCGGTGTCCTGCTGTGGTGGTCGCGGCCAACCGGCACGTCGGTCCCGTTGGTGCGACGGGAGCCACCGGCAGGCACCTCGGTGTCCGACGGCCTGTCGCCGCCGTCACACGCCGCCTCGCCCGCGCCGTCGGGTGCGGTCGTGGTGCACGTGGCCGGCGCGGTACGTCGACCGGGTCTGGTCGAGCTGCCCGGCGGCGCTCGGGTCAGCGACGCCGTTGAGGCGGCCGGCGGAGCCACCCAGAAGGCCGACCTGACGAGCGTGAACCTGGCCAGGCCACTCGTGGACGGCGAGCAGTTGCTGGTGCTGCGTCGGGGGCAGGCCGGTGGCCCAGTCGCCGGCGCCGCCGGCCCGGCGGGAGGGGCCGGCGGTCCAGGTGGGCCGGCAGGGGCGCCGATCGACCTCAACACCGCGACCCTGCAACAGCTCGACGGGCTGCCGGGCGTCGGACCGGTGCTGGCGCAGCGCATCATCGACTGGCGCACCGAGCACGGGCGGTTCGCCACGGTCGACGAGCTGACCGAGGTGTCGGGCATCGGGGAGCGCACGCTGGCGGACCTGCGCTCGGCGGTACGCGTATGACCGTGACCCGGTCATCAAGCGGGACCATGCCGTCGGCCACGCAGTCCCGGCCCCCACCGGCGGTGGCGCACCGGCCCGATCTGCGCCTCGCGGCGCCGGCCGTGGCCGCCTGGTGGGGTGCGTTCCTCAGCACGTCGCCCTGGTGGCCCGTCGGCTGGCCGGCTGTGGGCATCTGTGCCGCGCTCGCCCTGGCGCCCGGACTGACCGTGCTGCCCGGGCGACGCCGCCGACTCGCCGCTGCCGTGGCAGGTCTTGGGCTCGCTGCCGGCCTGGGCATGGGGTCGATGCGCGTGGCCGCCCTGCACTCCAGCATCGTCGACGAGCTCGCTCGCGAGGGTGCTGCCAGCCGGCTCACGGCCGTCGTGACCGCGGACCCGGTGTGGCACTCGGGTACGACGGCGGGCAGCTCGCAGCGAGGCAATGACACCGTCATCGTGGCCGCTCGGCTGGTGCGGCTCAACGCTCGTGGCCGGGATCTGACCGCCCGCCTGCCGGTCCTGGTTCTCGCGGTCGACCGCGAGACGCTGGGTCGCTGGCACGGGCTGCTGCCGGGGCAGCGGGTGCGCACGGCCGGAGTGCTGCGGCCCCCGCGCCCGGGTCAGGCACTGGCCGCCGTCGTGCTGGCGCGGTCACCCCCTGACCTGGTCGGACGGCCGCCAGCGCTGCAGCGGGCGGCGGGTGTGCTGCGGGCGGGACTGCGCGCGGCCGCCGACGGCCTGCCGGCGGGGCCGCGCGGCTTGCTTCCGGGGCTCGTGCTCGGCGACACGTCCGGGATGCCACCGCAGCTGGTCGACGATTTCCGCACGGCTGGCCTGACTCACCTCAATGCCGTGAGCGGCGCGAACGTCGCCATAGTGGTGGGGTTCGTCCTGCTGGCGGCCCGATGGCTGGGGGTGCGAGGGCGGTGGTTGCCGCTGCTCGGTGGCCTGGCGATGGTGGGTTTCGTCGTCCTGGCGCGCCCGCAGCCATCGGTGCTGCGCGCCGCCCTCATGGGTGGTGTCGCGCTGCTCGCGCTGGCGAGCGGCCGGCGACGGGTCAGTCTCGCGGCGCTGTCGGCAGCCGTGCTTGTGCTCGTCCTCGCCGACCCCTGGTTGTCCCGGTCCTACGGTTTTGTGCTCTCGGTCCTGGCGACCGGTGCGCTCGTCGTGCTGGCGCCGGGCTGGACAGCGGCACTGCGCGCGCGAGGGCTGCCGACCGGGTGGGCCGCGGCCCTCGCGGTGCCCCTTGCGGCCCAGGC
>JAVEDJ010000199.1 GCA_030841025.1 Actinomycetota bacterium | reverse complement strand
TTCGACCACGTTAGGTAGGCCGGAGGGTGCGACAACAGGTCGGCAGGCCTGTTGTCGCACCCTCTCGCCTGTTGCGGCATCGGGGTACGCCGCGGCGGGCGCGCCCTGGGTCCGTCGCGGTGAGTGAGCCCGGATGAGGGGCGCCGCCGCCCGGCTGCGGGAGGCCCTCACGGCCGCCGACTTCACCACCAGCGGTGTCGCCGCGCTGCTGGGCCCGCTCGCGACCGCCGCGCTCAGCCGCAACGAGACGGTCCCCGCCCGGCGTGCCACGACCGGCCGGACCTCGCTCGACACGCTGGTGCGGCTCTTCCTCCTGCAGCTGCCCGTCGACGCGGCTGCCGCCGCAGCGGCGCTGCCGCTGGACGCGGCCCAGCAGCTCGGCCTGATCAGCAGCGACGGCACCCAGGTGCGCGCCCGCCTCGACGTACGTCCCTATGGCGAGTACGACGGCGCCGGCCCCGCCGCCCCGCTCTGGTGGGTCGTCTCGGACCTCGGCACCGGGCTGGACGGC
Source organism: Actinomycetota bacterium (assembly GCA_030841025.1). Classification (GTDB taxonomy): domain Bacteria; phylum Actinomycetota; class Actinomycetes; order JACCUZ01; family JACCUZ01; genus BP-173. Next base: position 24,482 of record JAVEDJ010000199.1, on the reverse strand, counting down.
CACGACGTCCGGCTGCCGGACAAGCAGCACGTGCTGGGTGTCGGCGGCGCGTCGGTGATGCTCGCGCAGCTGACCCCGCGCGACCGGGTCGGCACCACGATCGATCTCGGCACCGGCTGCGGCGTCCAGGCCCTGCACGCGAGCCGGCACAGCGACCGGGTCATCGCCACCGACATCTCGCAGCGCGCACTGGGGCTCGCCGCGATCACAGCGGCCCTGTCCGGCGTCGAGCTCGACCTGCGCCACGGCAGCCTCCTGGAACCGGTCCGGAACGAGGGCGCCGACCTCGTTGTCACCAACCCGCCGTTCGTGGTGTCGCCGCGAGGCAGGCACGGTCAGCAGGGCCGGTACACCTACCGGGACAGTGGTCTGCCGCTCGACGAGGTGTGCGCGCGGATCCTGCGCGACGCGCCACCACTCCTGCGCCCGAACGGCACGCTCGTCATGCTGGCCAACTGGGTCCACCTGCGCGGCGGCGACTGGCGTGACCGGGTGGGCGGCTGGCTGCCGGCGCACGGTGTTGACTCGCTGGTGGTGCAGCGCGAGGTGCTCGACCCGGCGGAGTACGTCGAGATGTGGTTGCGCGACTCGGGCGAGACCAGCGGGCCGGGGCACCTCGAGGCGTACGACGGCTGGCTGGCCGCCTTCGAGGAGGCGGGCGTGGAAGGCGTCGGCCTCGGGTTCGTCTGCCTCGGCCGCACCGACACGTCGGCGGGTGGCTCTGCTGCGGCGGTCCTGGACTGGCCGCATCCCGTCGAGCAGCCGCTGGGGCCCCACCTGCGGGCCTGGCTCGACCGGCGGGCCTGGTCGGCGGCCCAGGACGACGACGCGCTGCTCGCCGCGCGACTGCGGGTGGCGGACGACGTCGTCCAGGAACAACTGGGACAACCCGGCGCCGAGGACCCCGAGCACCTGGTGCTGCGCCGACAGGGCGGGATGCGCCCAGCCGTGCGCGTGGACAGCGAGACGGCGGCGCTGGTCGGTGCCAGCGAGGGAACACTCCCGCTGTCCGCGCTTGTTGCTGCGGTGGCCAGCGTGCTCGGCACCGATGCCGAGGGCACCCGGGAACGCCTGATCGGCCAGGTCCGCAGCCTGGTCGACGACGGGATCCTGGAGCCGGTGGAGCGCCGCGGCACCCCCCAGGAGGGCCGTCCCGCGGACGGGTGACAGGTTTGACAATGCCTGGCGCGTTAGCCTCACACTCCGTCACGCCAGCACCCCGAGGAAACGAGAAGAGCTCAGTGCCCAGCAGCAACGACACCGACGCGTCGCCCTCCGGCGGCCGCCGCCTGGTCATCGTTGAGTCGCAGACCAAGGCCAAGACGATCGAGGGCTACCTGGGTGCCGGGTACGACGTCCACGCCAGCGTCGGCCACATCCGCGACCTGCCCACTCCGTCCGAGCTGCCGGCGGCGGAGAAGAAGGGCCGGTTCGGCAAGTTCGCGGTCGACGTGAACGCCGACTTCGAGCCCTACTACGTCGTCGATGCCGACAAGAAGAAGAAGGTCAGCGAGCTCAAGCGCGCGCTCAAGGGAGCGGACGAGCTGTTCCTCGCCACCGACGAGGACCGCGAGGGCGAGGCCATCGCGTGGCACCTGCTCCAGGTGCTGGAGCCCAAGGTCCCGGTGCGCCGGATGGTCTTCCACGAGATCACCCGTGACGCCATCCGGCAGGCGGTGGAGCAGACCCGCGACCTGGACCTGGACCTCGTCGACGCGCAGGAGACGCGCCGCATCCTCGATCGGCTCTACGGCTACGAGGTGTCGCCGGTCCTGTGGCGCAAGGTCCGACAGGGCCTTTCCGCGGGACGCGTGCAGTCGGTCGCTACCCGTCTGGTCGTCGAGCGGGAGCGTGAGCGCATCGCGTTCCGCGCGGCGTCGTACTGGGACATCGAGGCGACGCTCGCCACGGCGAACGACGCCCGCTCGCGCTTCGATGCGCGCCTCGTCGAGGTCGACGGCCGCCGGGTCGCGACCGGCCGAGACTTCGGGAGAGACGGCAAGCCGCTCGCCCGCTTCGACGGCGTCCAGCTCGACGAAGCAGATGCGCGTGGTCTCGCGACCGCGCTGGAGAACACGCCGTTCGCCGTGCGCTCGGTCGAGGACAAGCCGTACACGCGCCGGCCCGCTGCGCCGTTCATGACCTCGACGCTGCAGCAGGAGGCCAGCCGCAAGCTGCGGATGACGGCGCAGACCGCGATGCGGGTCGCACAGCGGCTGTACGAGAACGGCTACATCACCTATATGCGTACCGACTCGACCACCTTGTCGGAGTCCGGCTTGAACGCCGCGCGCACGCAGGCACGGCAGATCTACGGCGCCGAGTACGTGCCCGACGTGCCTCGCCGGTACGAGCGGAAGGTCAAGAACGCGCAGGAGGCGCACGAGGCCGTCCGGCCTTCGGGAGACACGTTCCGTACGCCGGGCGAGGTCGCGAACGAGCTGAGTCGCGACGAGCTCGCGCTGTACGACCTGATCTGGAAGCGGACGGTTGCGTCGCAGATGAACGACGCGCGCGGCCAGACAGTGACGGTGCGCATCGGTGCCACCGCGACCGACGGACGCGACGCAGTGTTCACCACCTCGGGCACCGTGATCACCTTCCGCGGCTTCCTTGCCGCATACGAGGAGGGTCGCGACGAGGACCCGGGAGCCGACGCTGCCGCTGACGCCGATGACCGTGAGCGCAGGCTGCCGCAGATGCGCACCGGTGACTCGCTCGACGTCCTGGAGCTCTCGCCCGAGGGTCACGCCACCAGCCCGCCGGCGCGCTACACCGAGCCGACACTGGTGCGTGCCTTGGAGGAGCGCGGCATCGGCCGCCCGTCGACGTACGCCTCCATCCTCGGCACCATCGTCGACCGCGGCTACGTGTTCAAGCGCGGCTCTGCGCTCGTGCCGTCCTGGCTCGCGTTCAGTGTGATCGCGTTGCTGGAGAAGCACTTCGGGTCACTCGTCGACTACGACTTCACTGCCGAGATGGAGGAGGACCTCGACCGCATCGCCGGTGGACAGCAGGCACGGGTCGCGTGGCTGCGCCGGTTCTACTTCGGTGACGGAGAGGGCGTGGGGCTGGAGGCCGCCGACGTCGCACATGGCGGCTTGCGCCAGCTGGTCGACAGCCTGGGTGACATCGACGCGCGCGAGGTCAACTCCATCCCCATCGGTAACGACATCGTGCTGCGGGTGGGCCGCTATGGGCCGTACGTCGAGCGGGGTGCTGACTCGGAGGACCGCGCGTCCGTGCCGGAGGACCTGGCGCCGGACGAGCTCACCGTCGAGAAGGCCGAGGAGCTGCTCGCTGCACCGAGCGGCGACCGCGAGCTGGGCGTCCACCCGGAGACAGGGCTGCAGGTGCTTGCGAGGACCGGCCGCTACGGGCCCTACGTCACCGAGGTGCTGCCCGAGAACGCGCCCAAGTCAGCCAAGCCCCGGACCGGGTCGCTCTTCAAGAACATGTCCCTCGACACGGTGACGCTTGAGGATGCCGTACGGCTCCTGTCGCTGCCCCGCGTCGTGGGCGCCGACCCGGAGTCCGGGGAGGAGATCACCGCACAGAACGGGCGCTACGGCCCGTACCTCAAGAAGGGCACCGACTCCCGGTCGATCGAGTCCGAGGAGCAGCTGTTCGACATCACCCTCGACCAGGCCCTGGCGATCTACGCGCAGCCCAAGCAGCGTGGCCGGCAGGCCGCTGCCGCGCCGCTGCGCGAGCTGGGCGCCGACCCGCTCTCGGGCAAGCCGGTGGTGGTCAAGGAGGGCCGGTTCGGTGCCTACGTGACAGACGGGGAGACCAATGCCACCTTGCGCAAGGCCGACTCCGTGGAGTCCGTGACCATCGAGCGTGCCGCCGAGCTGCTGGCTGAGAAGCGCGCGAAGGGCCCGGCGCCCAAGAAGCGGGCAGCCAAGAAGGCCACCGCGAAGACAGCGAAGAAGGCCACGGCGAAGAAGGCCACCAAGAAGGCGGCGTCCGCGGCGGCCAAGAAGGCCTGACGGTGTGGAGGAAGGCCGGGCGGTCCGGACGCCTGGCTAGTCTGGCCCCGTGAGTGACAGCCGCGTGGTCCACGCCTTCGATGCCGCCCACCCCGCTCGGCCGGAGCGCAACGTCGTCCCGGCTCACGACCTGCGCGGGGTGCTGGAGGTGCCGGCCTTCCGCAAGCTCTGGACGGCCCTGTCCCTCTCCAGCTTCGGCGACTGGCTGGGCCTGCTGGCCCTGACCGCGCTTGCTCCGCGACTGGCCAACGGTGGCTACGCGGCGGCCAACCTCGCGATCGCGGGGGTCTTCATCCTGCGGTTGGCCCCCGCCATCATCATCGGTCCGCTCGGTGGCGTGATCGCTGATCGGCTCGACCGGCGCTGGACCATGGTGGTCTGCGACGTCCTGCGCTTCGCCCTGTTCCTCTCCATCCCGCTCGTGGGAAAGCTCTGGTGGCTGTTCGTGGCCACCTTCCTGATCGAGGCGGCCAGCCTGGTCTGGATCCCGGCGAAGGAGGCCACCCTGCCCAACCTCGTGCCGCGCGAGCGGCTCGAGACGGCAAACCAGCTCAGCCTCTTCACGACCTACGGCTCCGCGCCCGTCGCGGCGGCGGTGTTCGCCGGCCTGGCCCTGGTGTCGGGCATGCTCGACAACGCGGTCACGGCGATCGACGAGGCCGACCTCGCGCTGTTCTTCAACGCCGCGACGTTCCTCGTCTCGGCGCTGACGATCGCGCGACTCACCGAGATCCCTTCGCGCGACCCCTCGGTGGCCAAGCACGAGCAGGTCTCGGTCGGTCGCACCCTGGTGGAGGGCTGGCGCTTCGTCGCCCACACCCGGCTGGTCCGCGGCCTCGTCGTCGGCATGCTCGGCGCGTTCGCGGCGGGCGGTGCGGTCGTCGGCCTGGCCCGCACCTTCGTCACCGACCTGGGCGCTGGCGACCCCGGCTACGGCCTGCTGTTCGGCACCGTCTTCCTGGGCCTGGCCGCCGGAATGTTCTTCGGACCGCGGCTGGTGCCCGACTTCAGCCGGCGGCGACTGTTCGGCGTGGCCATCGCCGCCGCCGGGCTCGCGCTGACCCTTCTCGCGCTCGTGCCCAACATGGTCATCGCGGTCTTCGTCACGTTCGTCCTCGGCCTGTTCGCTGGCGTCGCCTGGGTGACGGGCTACACACTGCTCGGGCTGGAGATCGCCGACGAGATGCGCGGCCGCACCTTCGCCTTCGTGCAGACGATGGTGCGTGTCGTGCTCGTGGCCGTCCTGGCCGTCGCACCGCTGCTGGCGGCGGCCTTCGGGCGGCACCAGATCGCCGTCACCGACGCCATGGCGCTGACCTACAACGGCGCCGCGATCACGTTCCTGCTCGGTGGCCTGCTCGCGACCGTGCTCGGCCTCGCTTCCTACCGTCACCTGGACGACCGACGCGGTGTGCGGCTGTTCGCCGACCTCGCCGCGGCCTACAACAACGAGCCGGTCGGCCTGCGCCGCGCCGGCCCCCGCACCGGCTTCTTCATCGCTCTCGAGGGGGGCGAGGGGGCCGGCAAGTCGACCCAGGCCGAGCTGCTCGCCGACTGGCTGCGCACCAAGGGCCACGACGTAGAGGTCACCTTCGAGCCCGGTGCCACCGAGGTCGGCCGACGGCTGCGCGGCGTGCTGCTCGACCACACCGACGAGCTGACCGGCGAAACGCGGCCGTCGGTGTCGCCACGGGCTGAGGCGCTGCTGTTCGCAGCCGACCGCGCCGAGCACGTGGCCGGGGTCATCCTCCCGGCCCTCGAGCGGGGTGCGGTCGTGATCACCGACCGCTACATCGACTCGTCCGTGGCCTACCAGGGCGGCGGGCGCGAGCTGGCGGCACCCGAGCTGGCCCGGCTCTCCCGGTGGGCGACCGCCGGCCTCACGCCGGACCTGACCGTGCTGCTCGACCTGCCAGCGACCGATGGCCTGGCGCGGGTTCAGGAGCCCGACCGCCTGGAGTCCGAGCCGCAGGAGTTCCACGACCGGGTGCGGGAGCGGTTCCTCGAGCAGGCCCGCCGAGGTGGGGCGCGCTACCTGGTCGTCGACGCGACGGGCACGCCGGAAGCCATCGCTGCCGCAGTCCAGGAGCGGCTCGATCCGTTGCTGCCGATCAGCGCGAGCGAGCAGCGTGAGCTCGACGGACGCCGCCGCCGCGAGGAGGAGCAGCGGCGTCTGGCCGCCGAGGAACGGGCGCGCCAGGAGGCGGCCCGGGCCGAGGAGCTCGCTCGACGGCAGGCGGCCGAGGCCCAGGAACGCGAGCGGTCGGCCGCCGTACAGCGGGCCGAGGACCAGGCCCGGCGGGCGGCAGCCGAGACCGCGCGGCAGGAGGCACACGCGGAGAAGGAGCGACAGCGCGCGGCTCATGCCGAGAAGCGCGAGCGCCGCCGAGCCGAGGCGGAGGTCGAGCGGGCCGCCGCCGCCGCGGACCGGGCCAGGCGGGCCATGGAGGAAGCCGAGTCCCGGCGACAGAGCGCCGAGACCCGCGCCGCCGGTCAGCATCGCGCCGCCGGCGACACGTCGACGCCGGCTCCCGACGCTGCACCGGTGGACCCCCCGACGCGCAAGCTGAGCCTCGCCGACGAGCTGTTCGGCGCGGGGGACGACGACGCCACAACCGAGACCATCCACCTGCCGCGGGTGAACGAGTCGCGCGAGGACCGGTGACCTCGACGTCTGGCACGGCCTGGCCCGCCGCGGGCGCACCGGTCGTCACCCGCAGCGTCTGGGACGACCTCGTCGGGCAGCAGCGAGCCGTCGACGTGCTCGCCCGGGCGGCACGTGCGGCGGCGGCGGGGCTGCGGGGTGAGCCGGCCGAAGGCATGACGCACGCCTGGCTCTTCACCGGTCCACCCGGATCCGGCAGGTCCAACGCCGCCCGCGCCTTCGCGGCGGCGTTGCAGTGCGCGGACGCCGGATGCGCTCGGTGCGACGCCTGCCACACCGCCTTGTTCGGCACCCATGCCGACGTCGAGGTGACCAACACCAGCAACCTGTCGATCGGGGTGAAGGAAGCCCGCGCGCTGGTGTCCCGAGCCGCGCGGCATCCCGCGGGCGGCCGGTGGCAGGTGATGATCGTCGAAGACGCCGACCGGTTGACCGACCAGGCAGCCAACGCCCTGCTCAAGGCGATCGAGGAGCCCACGCCTCACACGGTGTGGCTGCTGTGCGCCCCGTCCATCGAGGACGCCCTGCCCACCATCAGGTCCCGCTGCCGCCACGTCTCGCTCCGTACGCCGCCGACGGCCGCGGTCGCCGACGTGCTGGTCCGGCGCGACCAGGTCGACCCCGCGATGGCCACCTTCGCGGCTCGGGCCGCACAGGGCCACATCGGGCGGGCCAAGCGGCTGGCCACCGACGAGGAGGCCCGGCTGCGTCGCCATGCGGTGCTCAACCTGCCCCTGTCGCTGGCCAACCTCAGCTCGGCGCTCGAGTCGGCGGCTGCGCTGGTGGACGCTGCGACGGCGGAGGCCACGGAGATCACCGCTCCGCTCGACGCGCAGGAGGTCGAGGACACCCGCCGGGCCCTCGGCGTCGGCCAGGGGACCCGCCAACCACCGGGCGCCGCTGCCGTGCTCAAAGAGCTCGCGGTTGAGCAGAAGCGCCGGGCGACGCGGTCCCGCCGCGACGCCATCGACCGCGCCCTGGTCGATCTCGCCTCGTTCTACCGTGACGTCCTCGCCGTGCAGGCGGGTGCCGCCATCGAGCTGGTCAACGACGAGATGCGCGAGGCGGTGACGAGCGTTGCCCGCGGCAGCACCCCCGAGGCGACGCTGCGTTGCATCGACGCGGTGCTGGCCGCCCGCACCGCGATCGACGCCAACGTGGCGCCGCTGCTGGCCGTCGAGGCGATGACGGTGGCCCTGCGCGCCGGTTAGTGTCGGGCTGCGGCCGGCTGCTGCCGGCAGCAGCCGGGCAGCTCGCGACAGAAGGCGAGGCGCGCCGTGGGCATGGTGATGGCGGTCAGCTTCACGCGCTACGGGCGTCTCTACTACCTGGACCCGGGTGGTCACGGGCCCCGCGTCGGCGACAAGGTGCTGGTCCCCACCGAGTCCGCGCCCGAGGTTGCCGAGTGCGTCTGGGCCCCGCAGTGGGTCGCCGAGGACATCGCCGGCCTGCCGGTGTGTGCGGGCCTGGCCGGAGCCGAGCACCTCGCCCGCGACGAGAGCAACCGGGCCCGTCGTACCGCCGCCCGGTTCACCGCCAAGCGGCTGATCCGCGCCCACCGCCTGCCGATGAAGATCGTCGGCGTCGACTACCTGGACGCCGAGGAGAAGATCGTCCTGTACTTCAGCGCGCCGCACCGGGTGGACTTCCGGCCGCTGGTGCGCGACCTGGCCGGTGAGCTGCGGGCGCGTATCGACCTGCGCCAGCTCGGCCCGCGCGACGAGGCGCGGGTGCAGGGCGGCATCGGGCCCTGCGGTCGCGACCTGTGCTGCGCGACGTTCCTCAAGGACTTCGAGCCGGTCAGCATGCGCATGGTCAAGGACCAGGACCTCCCGCCCAACCCGTTGAAGATCTCCGGTGCCTGCGGCCGGCTGATGTGCTGCCTGAAGTACGAGCACCCGCTCTACCAGGAGTTCACCCTGCGGGCGCCGGCCGTCGGGCAGCGGGTGGACAGCGACGAGGGACCGGGGCGGGTCGTCGGCCACAGCGTCCCGACCGAGTCGGTCGTCGTGCGGCTGGACGACGGCGGTCGGCGCTGCGCCTGCTCGCTGGCGTCGGTCTGCGCGCCGCGCACGGCACACGACGAGGCGTACGACGACGCGGGCCGGCCGACTGCCCGGCCCACGTAGTCAGCCTGGCGGGCAGCCGGACGACCTGTCGACCGTCAGCGGCGCGAGCCGGCGCTCGTGCTCATGGCCTTGGGCCGGTCACGCTTCCCGCTCGTCTTTGCGGACTTCGCCGGCTTGGGAGTGACGTCGGCCGCAGCCGGCTCGCTGTCCTGCTCGACCATGAGCGGCTGCTGCGTCCGGCGCACCATGGCCGACCCGAAGGCGACGACACCGAGCAGCGCCAGACCCGCCAGCACCAGCGCCAGGGTCGCGCGCGACCGAGCCACCCCGTCGGTGGTCGACCCAGCAGTCTGCGGCGCCGCTGCCAGTGGGACCGGCGGTGCCGAGGCGGCGCCGGCGCCGCCCAACGGTTTGGCGGTGACCGTCATGTGCGGCGTCGCGGCGACCGGCGGCGCGACGTACGTCTTGCCGCCGACCGACTTCTGTGCCACCGCCCATACCAGGGAACCGGAGGACGACGGTGTCGTGCCGCTCACCACGAACTCGGCCAACGCGTTGCGCTCGATGAGGCCACCGGTCCAGCGCACCGCGCTCGGGGTGCCGTCGGAGCGTCGCTGCACGTCGGTGCGCCAGCCCGGCACGTCCTCGGCCTTGGCGAAGACGAAACCAGGCGGCAGCCGCATCTCGACCCCGTCGCTCGGCAGCTGGTGCTCGTTGACGACGCCCACGGTCACCGTGACCTTCTTTCCGGCGACCACGGTTGCCGGCGCCACGATGTCGTGCGCCCACGCCGCGGTGTTGCCGACGAGGACGCTGGCCACGACGCCGAGCGCCACCATGAGGATGCTCGTGAACTTGCGCACGCGTTTCTCCTAACCCACCCGTACGGTCACGGGGATCCGGACCGCGCCTGTGGCGCGGTCCACCTGCACAGTCATGCGATAGCTCCCGGGGGACACTGCCAGCCGCGGCGAGCTCCATTGACCCTGGTCAACCAGGTCCAGCTCGAAGGCGCGGGCTATCCCGTCCCGGCCGGTCAGCGTGGCGCTGGCCGACGGGGCGCTCGCCGCGGTGCCCTCGGTCGTCAGGGAGACCCCGAACACTGTCGAGACGGCGGCGCCCTTGCCGCTGCGCACCGCCTGCACGTCGACGGCGTAGCCCGACTGCCCGCCCCGGGCCGTGGTCACGGCCGGGGCGTTGGCCGTCAGGACGGGCGCGGTCTGGGCCGGTGGGGCGGTCGCCGACAGCACGCCCGCGGCGACGATGAGTCCCGCAGCCAGCCCGAGCTCGAGGCGCACTGACGAGGCGAGCTGGCCCGCGGCCGCCCGCCGCTCAGCGCGGTCGCGGGCCCGGTCGGCCAGCGCCGGTACGACGAAGAACGCGTTGCCCGCCGCGACGAGCAGGACGGTCACCCAGAGGGCCAGCTTGACGACCAGGTCGCGCCCCCAAGCGCTGCTCAGGTCGCTCCAGGCGGTCACCTTGATCAGCGCCGCGTAGGCACCTGTCCCGAGCAGCGTCACCATGGCGGCCTGAGCCACGACGGAGAATCGACCGGCCAGCGCCCCGACGGCCTGGGCCGACGCGTCGGGGGACAGCTGGGCCTGCCGCGCGGCGGGCAGGCCAGCGAGCGCCAGGGCCAGCAGCCCACCGGCCCACACTCCCGCAGCCAGCAGGTGGAGCGAGTCGAGCGAGACCGCGAGCCGCGACTCCGCCTCGGTCGCGGCATGGCTGGACAGCGCGAACGTGAGCACCAGGACACCCGCCGCTGCTCCGGCGCCGATGGCCGGCAGGCGCGTGCTGCGCCGCTGCTCGTGCCGCCTGTGGATGAGGACCACCAGCAGCGCGGCGGCTCCGATCGCGGCCAGGCGCAGCAGCAGCAGGTTCCCGGTGCGGGTGCCCGCCGTGGCGGACAGGACCCGAACGGGGTGGAGCAGCTCGGCCAGCGGGGTCCGCCCGGAGCGGGTGGCCGCGTTGTCGGCGAGGACCACCAGCGTCCCGCCCACTGCCGCAGCCGCGGCGACGTACGTCGGGATCCGCAGCCGGCGCGAGGACTCCGCGGCCACCACCGCGGCGACCGATGCCGGCAACCGGCGCCTGGTCGGACGGAGGACGAGCAGGGGGAATACGGCGAGACCGACCAGTGCGAGTCCGCCACCCGCCGAGAGCGCACGCCCTGTGGCGGCCTGCGGGCTGGGACCCGCTCCGCCCTGCGACGCCGCTGCGAGCGGCGAGCTCGGGGTGCGAACCGCGAACCGGTACTCACCCACGGTGGGGTGGCCGTCGCGCGAGATCAGGTGCCACCGCACGATGTAGGTGCCCGGCCTGAGCGCTGCGGGAAGCGGCACGACAACGGCGTTCCCCGTGCTGCCGGGGCTGGCTGCGGGCCGGGCGCCGGACGTGGCCACCGGCGCACCGTCGGGATCGAGGACGTCGACGGAGTCCGCGCTCACATCGACGGGCTCGGAGAAGTGCAACTGGACCTGGGCCGGTGACGTCGGGGCCACGGTTGCCGACCCCGGGTCCGCGTTCACCAGGACGGCGTGGGCCGAGGCGGGGCCGGCCCCCAGAGCCAGCGCCGCAACCGTCACGGCGGCGACTGCGCAGGCGCGCGCCCATCTCCGACCGAACCCCCCACGCCCACCCATAGTTCGAGGGTCAGGCAAGGCGGTGTGGGAAACCTGTGATGATTTGTGAAGTCACCCAGATGGCGGCCTCGGTCAGGGACGCAGCAGTACCACCGCGTCCAGGTCGACCCGTCGCCGCTTCTCCAGCGGATCGCGGCCGCTGAGGACGATGAGCCGGAGGGTGCGCACCCCCGAGGGTGCCGTCCAGACCAGGTGCCGGGCGCTGCTGCGGCGGCTGTAGAGGTCGAGCGTGACCGCCAGGCCCCAGTCCCCGTCGGGCACGACGCGGACCCGACCCCGGTGCGGCCCGGTTGCCAGGACCAGCGCGGCGCGGTTCCCGGCCGGGACGCTGATCCTCGCGCGGTCGCCCGGCTGTGAGCTGGCCTGGGCGAGCCCGGCCAGGAAGCCGGGCCGCGGAAGCTCGGTCCAGCTGCCCCGGTAGTCGATGGACCCGTGCGACTCCTGCCTCAGCTTGATCGTCACCGGCTTGCCGCTCGCCTGCCGGCTGAGGTTCCCGACACTGTCCGCAGCCTTGAGCAGGAACGTGTACCGCTGACCGGCCGGCAGGGTCGTGCTCAGCCGTCTGGTCGTCGGGCTCGGCAACGGCACGGCCACTGCCCGTCCCGAGCCGGTGCGCCGCCAGAGCTGGTAGCGGGAGACGCCGGAGGCGTCGCTGGCCCGCCAGCTCACCGTCACGGGGACCCGCCCGGAAAGGGTGACTCGGCCGGCGGCCAGGCTCACGGCCGGTGCCTGGTCGACGCGGGGAGGTGTGGTGTCCCGGAAGATCGGTGGCACGCTGCCCGGCAGCACCGGTGGCACGGGCCCGGCCACCGTGACGGCGTAGCGCTCCTGTTGCTGTGAGGACGAGTTGCCCGCCACGTCGGTGGCGGCGAACCGCAGCTCGGTGGCACGGTCGATCGTGACCGGCCCGCTGTAGACGGGCGAGTCGGGCCCGGGGTCACTGCCGTCGACGGTGTAGCGGACCTCGGCCGGCTCATCGGCCGTGAGTGTGACCTGCTGCGCCGACGCGTAGTCACCGCCGGGCGGTGCGGCAGAGACGTGTGGGGAGACCCGGTCGACGACGAAGCTGACCGATCCCTCCTGCCCCTCCCAGCCATGCAGCCCTGTCGCCCGCACGCGCAACGTCCAGGTGCCCTCGTCGTGCAGGTTCTTGGCCTGGAACGGCGAGGTGCACGGGACGAACTCGTCGTCGCCGTCGTGGGTCAATGAGCACTGGTAGCGCGCGTCGGGGTCCGTCGAGCTGAACCCGATCGTCAGGTGGTCCTTGTTGGTCGCCTTCGGTACGGGCGAGAACGTCACCCCGGGCGAGTGGGGCCCGCTGTCGACGCACTGCAGCTTGCCGGTGCCCGGATCGGGGCACGTCGCGGGCTGGGGCAGCACGCGCTGCAGCCCCCACATGCCTGCTCGGGTGAACGCCCGGCGCAGGTCACCGTAGAAGTAGTCGCCGGGCGCGTGTCGGGTGCCCCCGGCACCGCCTAGCGCGCTGATCCGGACCGACTCCCAGGGACCGATGCCCCTCGTGTTCCCGAGGTTGGACTCCTTGATGCCGACGTCCGCGGCGAAGTTCAGACCGCCCATGTTCAGGGCGTGCGTCTGCTCGCTGCCCGGAGTGCCGAAGGCGTGCACCACCATCGGGTCCCCGGCGTACGCCTGGAGCAGCGGTGTCGCCGGGTCCCCGTGCGCGGCCGAGCTGAACGCGTCCCCGTGGCTGTCGTCACGAGGCGCTTGCCGGTAGTTGACCAGTACGCCGTTCGGCTTCTCGGCCTCGGAGGGGTAGGGCATGAAGCTGGCACCGAGCTGCTTCTCGTCGTCGGCGAGCAGCAGGCTGAAGTCCCGGTAGTCCTTGTGTCCCGGCACGTGAACGTCGACTGCCTCGCCCAGGTCCGTGGTCTCACCGGTCAGGGGATTGGAGAAGGTCGAACCGTGCGGAGCGACGGTGTAGGCGCCATAGAGGCCGCGCTTGCCCGCGCCCGCACCGGCACCGCCGGAGTCACCGGCCAGGTCGCCGATGATGCCGCCACCGATCTTGTCGGTGTCCACGTAGTAGTGGTAGGTGCGCGAGGCACCCAGGGCGACGGTCGACTGCGGGTTCCAGCCGACGTTGACACCTGACGACGAGACGTCGTTCTCCAGACCGCGCAAGTGAAATCCGATGCGCGCGAGGTCGGTGGAGTTCTTGACGGTGACCTTGACGCACTCGCCCTGGGCGAGGTGCATGACGAGCGGCTTCGGCGTGAAGGTTCCCGCATCTGCGCCACCAGCCTGCCCACTCGGCACGTAGGCGTAGCGGGTGGAGTTGTTCGGCGCCGCCTTGACCCGGACGGCGGTGACGTCGAACTCGTGCACCGGGGACCCCGAGGGGCACGGGTTCTCACCCGAGGTTGCTTCCGGCGGTGCGCTTCCCGTGGTGGTGGGCAGTGGGTCCGCCGAGCGTGGGTTCGTCCCCGGCAGTGGCCTCAGGTAGTTCGGATCGCTCGCGTCGTCGGTCACCTTTCCGGGCAGGACCCGGATGATCCCCCACGCACCATCGGCCAGGCGACGGTCGACGCCGTTGAAGTACATGTAGTCACCGGCCGCCTTGCGCGGTCCGCCGGCTCCGCCCTGCAGGATCAACGTGAATCGTTCCGAGATGCCGTAGTGCAGTGCATCGATCGGCTCCGCTTCGGGAGCGCCGTTGTCGCCGACGTAGCGGTTCTCGTAGAGGAAGCGGTGTCCGTCGATGCCAAGGGTGTCCACCGTCGGACCCACCTGGATGGTGCGGATGACCAGCGGGTCACCCGCATAGGCACGGGGGAGCGGTGTGATCGGATCGCCGTGCGTGTAGGAGCTGAACCGGTCGGCGGGATCCCCTCCACGATCGGACAACGGCGCCGCTCGCAGGTTGAACATCGAGTCCGTCGTGGCGCCGAAACCCTTGTCCATCTCCCAGAGTGCCACCTCGCGGAAGCTTCCCTTCACTCCCGCGGCGGCAGCCAATGGGTGGTCCGTGTGGATGTCGACGATCGCCCCGGAGTCGACCTGCTCGCCCGTCCGCGGGTCGTGGTAGGTCGAGTCCTTCGGCTCGACGATGAGCTGGCCGACGAGCCCGTGGGCCCAGGTATGGATTCCGTCGACGTGGTCGTGCCAGAAGATGTTGTCGAGGTCGACGTCGGGGAACCATCGGTACTGCGCGAACTCGACGCCGGCGAACTGACCAGCGGGGTGGTCGATCTGCAGCGGCGCGTTGATCGTCACCGTGTTCGCTGTCTTGTCGATCTCGGTGATGGTGCGGATCTCGGGGCCGTTGCCGGAGCTCTCGCTGTTGACGGTGCCGCCGGCGGGGGCGCCCTCTGTGCCCAGCCCCACGCCGATGGCGACGCCGACCTGGAACTTCGAGACGTCGGACAGCTGCAGGACCGTGCTGCCGGCTGCGGCGTCGGAGCTCAGGCTTGGATCCTCGAGCTGGTAGGGCCGCACGGCCTGTTCGTACGACATGCCGGTGATGACACCGTCGGAAGCCTGGGTGTCGAACTGCACATGGTGGATGTGCATGTTCACCTGGGAGAAGTGGTTGGGCGCGTTGGCGTCGGTGAGCTCGCTGGTGAGAGTCACCGCGACGCAGTCACCGACGTTGGCGCGCAGTGCCAAAGGCTCGAACGGCTTCGTGCCGTCCAGCACGGCCTTCTTGTCGTGGGCGAGCACGTACACCTGACCAGCCGGGTCCGTGTCGGTCTTGGTGACCTTCATCGCACCCTCGACCGCCACGACGTTGAACCGCCGCAGCGACGTCGGGTCGCCCCACCGGTTGTTCTTGGGACAGATGCCGTCGTCGCGCATCGCCCATGGGTCGGCGGCGGCACTCGGCTTGGCAGCCTTGCCGCCCATCTCTCCGAGGTACGGCGCTCCGGAGTGGCCGTTGCCGGCGAACGGCGGCCGCATCCCGAGATGGGGCCGCATCATCGGGTAGGCGGGCCGGCCGTTGATCGGGTCGAAGAGCAGCACCGGCCGGTCGCCGACGAACGAGTCGCCGGGCAGCGCCGTCGGGTGCCCGGGAACGGTGTTGAAGTAGTCGGGCCAGCTCTGGGTGTCCTCTGGCTCGCCGAGGTACTGCTGCGGGTTCGCGGGGTTGGTGCTCCAGTCCCACACGCTGGCGTCGTTCGCGTGCTGACGAACGCCGGCCGGCGGCAGCTGAGGCTTGATCCAGTCGTCCAGGGTGTCGGCCGTGATGGTCTGGCCGCCGAACTTCTTGCCGATCAGCGCGGTCGAGTCGACGGCGGACGGCGGCTCGGTCCGGTCGGCCAGGGGGGCGAAGTCGACCTGGCGGGTGTTGTAGACGCGCCAGAAGCTCCACATGCCCGCCACGTAGTGCTCGGCGATGTGGCAGTGGAAGAGGAAGTCGCCGGCGCCCTGCTGCACGCCGCCGGCGCCGCCCTCGATCTCGAGGTTGTAGCCCTCGCCGGGGCCGAACGCCTGCGAGTCGAGTCGCGCCGAGCCGCTCGCCTGGAGCGCGTGCTTCTGCAGACCGGTGTCCTCGTAGTTGAAGGTCGGGTCGGCCGTGGGGTTGAAGCGCCACCGGATGCCACCGCCGTGCATGTGGAAGACGTGGAACATCTCCGAGCCGACGTTCAGGATGCGGAACTTGGTCGGGTCGGCCTGGTAGCCGCGCGGCATCGGTGTCGCCGGGTCGCCGAAGGTGTAGGACCCGTATCCGTGCGCCTCCTGCTCGGGTGCTGCGTCGAGCCGGTTCATGAAGGACTCGGACCGGTAGTTGATCGCCCGAGTGTTCGGACGGTAGGCGTCGCTGTGGGGGTCGATGAACTCGACCCGCGCACCAGACTTGGTCAGCGGCTGGTTGCGGTCGTCGTTCTTCTCGTCGCCGATCTCGTGGTACAGCTGCACGTTCTCGCGGAACTCCATGCGACCGGCCGGCCTGATGATGGCCTCCCAGCCGGACTCCAGCGGCGTGGCGTGCGCCTCGTCGACGGCGTTCGGGTCGAGGTACGTCGACCCGGGCGGCTCGACGACCAGGGAGCCGAACAGCCCGTGGTGGACGAACGAGCGGAACCCCGGCCCCGGGTGCAGGTAGTGCGCGCCCTCCATGGCGTTGTCGTTGGGCACGTAGTAGGTGTACGTCCGCGACTCACCGTGCTTCGGGGTGTTGCCGGGGTTGCGCCCGACCGCGTTGCCCGCCGCGGCCACGTCGTACGCGAGGCCGTCGATGTGCAGACCGAAGTCGCCACCGTCGGCGTTGTTCGTGTAGTTGACCACGACGCAGTCACCCTGGTTGGCCCGGATGACGAGTGGCTGGATCGCGTCGTTGCGTAGCCCGATGGAGACCTGCTGTGTCTTCTCCTGGGCGCGTACGTCGTCGAGGGCGTTGCTCAGCACGTACATCCGGCCATTCGGGTCGTGGTCGCCGAACCGGTTCAACGGGATGTCGACGTTGATCGCCTGCACGTCGTACGTCTTCATCGGAACGTACGCGGGACAGGGCCCCGTCGCACCGGCAGCATCGGCAGGGGCGGCTCCCAGCAGCGGTGCCACACTGAAGCTCCCGACCGCGATGGCCACTGCAGACAGGGCAGCGAGAGGGCGCCAGACCTGCACGCGACTGACTGCCGCTGCGTGCCGGCGGACGGCTCCCAGCAGTCGCAGCACGACGCAGCCGCCGAGCACGACCGGCAGTGTGGCCACAGCAGTGGCAGCAGCGGACGCGGCACCCGCGATGCCCAGGGAAGGGGTCACGAGCAGGCTTTGCGCCGCGGACGCGAGAGCTGTGGCGGCGACACAGGCCGCCGCGAGCGCCGCGAGCTCAGCCGCCGTGGCAAGCGGGTCGTCGTCCAGGTCGCGCCGCCACCTCGCGGTCACGGCGACCACAGCGAGTCCCATCAGGACCGCGAGCGGCAAGGCGAGGACCGCTACGCCCAGCCAGCCACCGTCGCCGGCACCCGAGGACGGGCGGGCGGCAGCGGTCCACGCGGCCACGCCGACCAGCGGTGCAAGAGTGGCGGTCAACCGGGTCGGCGAGGTCGTTGCTCCACCGGGGAGATCCAGGTCAGGTGCGCGCATGGTGTGGTCCCCGCTGCCCATCAGTGGTTGTGCGCGGGACGGACCCGCGGCGCGGAGTAGTCGCCGAGGTCGATGACGATGGGCTGGTCGCGGCCTGGGTCGCGGTACTGCAGCGCCAGGTGGACCCGCTGACGCGGCAACGTGAAGTCGAGGTGCCCCTCGACGCCCGCGTGCGGCTGGATGCGCATGTCGGGGAGGTCGCCGGCGGCGGGCTTCAGGGCGCGGGTGGTGCCGCCCTGGGTGACCAGCAGGGTGAACTGCTGGGCCGAGTGCTGAAGAGGACGCTCGCTCCGGTTGGTCACGGCGACCGCGACCTGGATCTGCTGGTGCGACGCGTCGACGAGGCCGGAGACCCCATGGCTGGCGCCGGCGAGGGCTCGGCTGGTCACGCCGTCGACGCTGCGGACGAACTCCACGGCCACGACGCCGAAGCTCGAGCTCACGTCGTCGCCGATGTGGTTCGGCTGCTCGCCGCGGTCGAGCAGGCCCGCGTCGTGCAGCCCGACAGTCATGGCGGCCAGCACCACGGCGAGCAGGGTGACCATCGCGGACCTGCGCGAGCGGCGTGCCCGGCGGGCGGCACGGCGAGCCGCCGGCGGCGCCGTACCCATGACCCGCGTGTCACGCTCAACCGTCGCTGTCTGCACGGCGACCGACATCTGCCCACCCCCACCGGCGCTCTGTGCGCCTCCCCGGGGGAATAGTCGGTGTCCGACCTCACGGAAATACGTCGGTTCGTCCCGGCTACCTGTGGGCCGGCTCTGGGCTCCGCGCAGGGCGGTCACGCAGCGTGCTCAGCGGTCACGCGACACCGAGGCGGTCCGGCAGGCGCAAGCGTACGGCGGACCAACGGCGGTGGCACTGCGCGTTCGGCGGCCGAGCCGCCGCGCGGTCATTCGGGGGAGGCGACCAGACCGAGCTGGAGGGCTCGCACGACCGCTGCGGTGCGGTCACTGACCGACAGCGCCTGGTAGACGCGGGTGAGATGCACCTTGACGGTCGCCTCGGAGATCGTGAGCTCCCGGGCGATCACGCTGTTGCTCCAGCCGCGCGCGAGAAGGTCAAGCACCTGTTGCTCCCGGACCGTCAGCACCGGGTTCGTGCTGCGAGTGGCGCGGGCCCGCACGACGGCGGTCGAGGCGGCGAGGGACAGCGGCGCCTCGCCTCGCGACGCCGCGCGCACTGCGGCCAGGATCTCTTCCGCCTTCGCGTCCTTGACGAGATAGCCGACTGCACCGGCGTCCAGCATCGCGAGGACGCGCGACTGGTCGTCGAACGACGTCAGGGCAACGACCCGACAGGCGGGGTCGACCGCAACGACCGCGCGCGTGGCCGTCACCCCGTCCATGCCGGGCATCGAAAGATCCATGAGTACGACGTCGGGCCGTCCGTCCACGGGTGGATCGGTGACCAGGCGCACCGCCTCGGCGCCGTCGGCCGCCGCACCGACGACAGCGATGCCGTCCGCCGACTCCAGCAGGTGCACCAGGGCGGCACGGACGAGCGCATGGTCGTCCACGACCAGGACGCGGATCATGGTGTCGGAAGCTCGAACCGGAAGCAGGTTCCACCCTCGGGGCGGCCGGTCACCGAGAGCCGGCCGTCGATCTCGGCCGCGAGATCGGAGAGCAGTCGAAGGCCGAGGTGCGTCGGGTCGGCTGCGTCCGGCATGTCCGCCATGCCCACGCCGTCATCGGTGACGACGACGCCGATCGTGTGGGCCGCGTTGACCAGCTCCACCCGTACCTCGCTGGCCCGAGCGTGGCGGAGCACGTTGCGCACGGCCTCTCGGGCGGCCCGGTACAACGCTGCTGTCACCTCCGCGGGGACCTGCGGGTCCTCCCGCACGACGAGCTCGGTGCGCACCCCCTGCTTCTCGGCCCCCGCGAGCAGGTCCGCCAACGCCGCGCGCAGGCCGACCTGCTCGAGTGACGTCGGGTAGATGTCGGTGATCAGCGAACGCAGCTGGGTGATGCTTTCCCGGGTGGAGTCGGCCGCGGCCTCGAGCTGGTCTGCGGCCACTGTCTGGGCGCTGGCGCGCAGTGGGCCGGCCGCCGTCGACAGGGACAGGGACGTGCTGACGAGGCGCTGCACCAGACCGTCGTGCAGATCTGCGGCAATGCGGCGACGCTCGTGGTCGGACGCCTCAATCGCCCGGCGCTGCAGCACCTCCTTCTCGCGCTGTCCTTGTTGCACCCTGCGGATCAGTCGCCAGGCGAGCGGCAGTTGGCACAGCTGCAGCGTGACCAGGGCGATCAGGACGCCTGGGACGAGGGCCCACATCCAGCTGTTGCTGTAGGCCAGCACCGAGTCGAGCTGCAGGTAGGTCTCGGACAGCAGCGGCTCACCCGAGGGTGTCTCGACCCTGGTGTAGACCTCGAGCAGGCGCTTCGGCAGCGGGTTGAGCTTGTTCTCGGCGGCGTTGCGGTCCGACCGGCGGGCGAGGGACTCGCCCGTGATGAGCACGTGCCGCTCGTCGGCCTCGAGGGGGAACAGCTCCCCGATCTGCCGGCGCTCGTCGGAGTAGAGCACCCTCCCCTCCGGGGACCAGATCTTCACCCGCACGACCCGTCCCTGCAGCACGTCCTCGCGGATGACCTTGTCGAAGGCTGCGGCTGCGCGTGGGTCGGAAGCGGCGAGCCCGTCGGTCACGGCGGGCTGGACCACGAACTGGGTCCGGGTCTCCGTCAGCTCGCGCGCCTGCTTGATGGCCTCGTGGACGGCCACGTTGCTGAGCGCCAGCACGGCCACGGTGGCCAGAACGACCAACACGACGGCAGCTACGGCGGCGAACTGCCCGAGAGCGCGTCCGGTCGACAGGTAGTCGCTGCCGTGCCGCTTCGGTGTCTGGTCGCGTCTGTCTCGACCGTCCGACCCTCTCCGGCGCGGGTGCTCGTCAGCGCGCGGCAGCGTGTCGACGGCGATGGTTCCCCCTAGGTCCGAGCGCTCCGGGTCAGGCGTCCCCCCGGCACGGCCAGCGGCTTTCGCTCACCGCCCTGCTCCCACCGAGCATGACTCAGCTTGCGCTCGCTGTCCGCAACTCCGGGAAATCGTCCGCCGCCGCACGCTCAGCCCGACGTTCGGGCCGGTTGCTCCGCCGGTTCTGCTCGCTGGGCATCGGGCGTGACGTCCTGCGGCGGTCCGGTCCGGCGTCGCCTGACCGCGTCCGGCCGCGCAGCAGCTGGCGCCGAGCAGGCGATGCCGTCGAGGCGAGCAGCGTGCGGATGGCGTGGTTGCGGAACAGGAAACCGTCGCCCTCGACGCGGAGCACCTGCATCGTGCAGAGCAGCTCCAGGTCGTCGACCACCGGGACGGCATCCCGACCGGTGATGCGGGCCGTGGCCTCGGGGACGATCGGCTCGGCCATGACGGCGGCGACGACGCAGAGGTGGAACAGTCGCTCACCGAGCCGGCGGAAGTGGTTGAGCACCTTGTCGGTGTCCGGTTCGATGCCCGAGTTGTGCCGAGCCAGCTCATGAGCCACGAAGAGCGGCAGCCCGCCGGTGCGCTCGTGCAGCTTCGGGACACCGAAGCCTTCGAGGGACTCCGGCGTCAGCGGTGCCAGCGTGATCCGTGTCGTGTTCAGCGTGCTCGCCAGCGGGTGGTCGCCGCTGAGCTCGCCGCAGCGACCGGCGAACACGAACGCCGCCTGCTCGGGCGGCAGTCGCATGGCCAGGCACGCGAAGACCTGGGCGCTGACGTCGTCGATGTTGTCGGCGTCGTCGATCACCGCGACGAACGGGCCGTGGTCGGCCACGATCGCGAGGACCTGCAGCGCGATGGTGCCGCGCAGGCCGCTCGAAGCGTCGTAGATCGTGGGCAGCGCTTCGAGCAACTGCGGCAGGCGGTCATCGCCCGGCAGCAGGTTGCGCAGGAAGTGCGTCGCGGTCGATCCGGCGAACGATCGCTCGGCTGTCGTCGCGGTGAGGAACGTGATCGGGCGGTCGTTCAGGCGCCCGGCGAGCTCGTTGAGCATCCGTGTCTTGCCCACGCCCGGGGCGCCGTCGAGAAGGACCACCGGTGCCGACGCCGCCGTCGGCGCGGCCTTGCTGGCCGCGACGAGCTGGTCGAGCTCGGTCTCCCGCCCCACGAGCTCGAGCACGTTCTCCGTCGAGGCGCGGGGCGCCGGGATGTGGTCACGTTCCAGCGTCACGACCGCGGTCGGCCGCGGTGCGCCGGCGTACTCCGTGAGCAGCTCGGCCACGGACTCCTGGCGCAGGATGGCGGCCTGCAGCCGCGATGTCTCCGGCAGCGGGTCGACGCCCAGGTCGCCGGTGAGGTGCTCGCGGCAGCGGTCGAACGCAACCAGGGCCGCTGACTGCTTGCCCATCAGGTAGTGGGCCAGCATGAGCAGGCGATGGGCCGGCTCGGCATAGCTGTCGCGGGTGACGGCGTTCGTCGCGAGCTCTGCTCCGCGCACACCGTCGCCGCTGGCAAGCGCCATCCGCGAGGCGGCGACCAGCAGCTCGACCTGGCGCTGCGCGTAGACGGCGCGGGGCCCGATCACCCAGTCGGCGTAGGGCTCGTCCTCGAGCAGGTCGCCCTTGGCCAGGGCAACCGCCATCTCGACGTCGGCCCGGCTGGCGTGTCCCGAGACGTGCTGCTCGTAGACCCGGTCGAACGCGATCGTGTCGAGCCTGACCTCGTCCAGCTCGCAGCGGTAGCCGCCGTGGACCGTGCGGACCAGCGAAGCGTTCACCCGCCCGTTGGGGTCGAGGCGCTTGCGCAGCAGGGAGACGTAGTGCTCCAGCGAAGCCGAGAAGTTGACGGGAAGAGACTGTCCCCACAGCCGCTCCGCGAGCTGGTCCTTCGGAACCGGCCGCCCCTCCTGCAGGAGCAGGATCTCGAGCAGCTGCTTGGGCTTGCGACCCAAGAAGTCCTTCGGTCCGAGCTGTCGCTCTGGTGTGACGACGCTCACGGACCCAAACAGGCTGATGTCAACCGTCATGTGGAAAACCCCCCTAGCACACAGAAAGGAACTATGGGCGATTCGGCACCTGGGCAACATCCCCCGATGGGACCGCACGGGGGGCCCGGGCAGGGTGGTACGCAGTGAGCAGCAGGTCGTACGACCCGTGGAGGGGTCACCGGCATATCGGGGTATTTTCCCCCGACATTGCAGAGCATTGCCGACGCTTTTGCACCGGACCGGCGACAACCGGCCGAGGACCGCACAGATGCGGACATTCCAGCCGAAAAACGCAGGTACCGTTGCCAATCCGGCCGATCGGCCGGTGGTGCGCGCAGGGACTGCCAACGAGTCGGACATCGACAGCGCCGGGCCCTTGATTGACCACCCTGACGGCAAAGGATGTGGAAAAGGTGCAGGCGATCTCTTGGCGACGCTGGCCTAGAGTCGCCGGTATCGCCCTTCAGAGCCTGCGGAGGTTCGCCGTGACGCCGTCACGCCCCGCTGCGGCGCTCGTGGTGCTGGCTCTCGCGGTGACCGGCTGTACGACAGGCGGTGACCGCGCAGCCGACGGCCCTGCCGCCTCATCGCCGTCGGTCACGGCTTCGGGCGCTGGGGGCACAGGGAGCACGGCGGCCCCGGACGACCCACGGTTGGCGCGGTTCTACGACCAAGAGGTCTCGTGGCGAGGCTGCGGCGAAGGCTTCCAGTGCGCCCAGGTCGAGGTGCCCATCGACTATGCCCGGCCGGCGGGAAAGACGATCAAGCTGTCGGTGAACCGGCTCCGGGCTCGCGGCGACAACCGCATCGGGTCCTTGCTGGTCAACCCCGGCGGCCCGGGGGCGTCGGGCCTGGGTTACGCGCGCAATGCGGAGTCGATCGTCAGTGACGGCGTACGACGTCGCTTCGACATCGTCGGCTTCGACCCCCGGGGTGTCGGACAGAGCGCTCCGATCCGTTGTCTCAGCGACCGGCAGACCGACGCGTTCTTCGCCACCGACGCGTCGCCCGACGATGCGGCCGAGGAGACCCGACTGACGCGCGTCTCCCGCGGGTTCGGGGAGCAGTGCGCCGCCAAGAACGGCGCGGTGTTGGGCCACGTCGGCACCCGGGACGCGGCCCGCGATCTCGACGTACTGCGTGCCGTAGTGGGCGACTCGACGCTCAACTTCCTCGGAAAGTCCTACGGCACCTACCTCGGCGCGATCTACGCCGACCTGTTCCCGGACCGGGTGGGGCGGCTGGTGCTGGACGGGGTCGTCGACCCGGCTGCTGACACGGCCGACCTGGCTCGCGCGCAGGCCCTCGGTTTCGAGACCGCCTTGGCATCCTTCGTGAACGACTGCCTGGGACGCCGGAGCTGCCCGCTGTCCGGCGGTCGCGCGGCCGCGCTGTCGCAGATCGGCGGCATGCTGGACGCCGCGGACCGTTCACCGCTGAAGGCCTCCCGACCGGTCGGACAGTCGCTCGCGCTGCTCGGCGTCGCCTACGCGATGTACGAGAAGGGCTTGTGGCTGATCCTTCGCGAGGCGCTCGGAGAGGCGCGCAGAGGCAGGGGCGACCTGCTGCTGCTGCTCGCGGACTCCTACACCGAGCGTTCGCGCAACGGGCACTACTCGACGAACACCAACGACGCCCTGTACGCCGTCACGTGTCTCGACCGGCCCGAGACCTCCGACCGGGCGGCTGTGCGGGACCGGGCAGCAGAGCTCGACAAGCTGGCGCCGCGCTTCGGGGCCTTCGTGGCCTGGGGCTCGTTCGTCTGCGGCTCTTGGCCGAGCCCGCCGGAGGGCAGGCCCGCGCCGGTGCGCGCCCGCGGCGCCGCCCCGATCCTGGTGGTGGGTACGACGCGCGACCCCGCGACGCCGTACGCCTCCGCGAGGAACCTCGCGGCTGAGCTCGACGCGGCCCGGCTGCTCACCTACGACGGTGACGGTCACACGGCGTACCGGCAGGGCAGCAGCTGCATCGACAAGGAGGTTGACCGCTACCTGCTCGACGGTCGGCTGCCGGCCGAGGACACCCGCTGCCGGTGAGGGCGAGCTGAGGTATGCCGTAGACTTCCCAGCCGTGTCGCGGCCTAGCCGCGCAGCACGCCGCCTTAGCTCAGACGGCTAGAGCGACGCACTCGTAATGCGTAGGTCATCGGTTCGA
>JAVEDJ010000129.1 GCA_030841025.1 Actinomycetota bacterium | reverse complement strand
AGCGAGCGGGGCATGCGAGTTGTCGACCGGTGGCTCGACGGCCACGGCAACACCGACTACGGGCGGCTGTCCTCGGGCGAGTCGGTCGAGGTCTGAGGCTCGTCCCGACGGATCTCGCGTGGGCGCGCGTCGCGCACCCGGTCGTCGTCCCAGTAGATCGCCACGTCGTCGTGCGACTGGTCGACGCGGTGGCGGACGGCGGGTGCGCCGGGGGAGTCGGTGGATGGCCGACCCTCCCGGCGCAGCGCCCGCTGCAGCCAGCTGTTGAGGCCGTGCAGTCGCACGTGACTCCTTAGCTGTTCTGGGCCGAGTTGTACGCCCCCTGGATCGCGGAGCCGTAGTAGGGGCCGAACATCCGGTTCGGGAC
The DNA here is from genome assembly GCA_030841025.1 of Actinomycetota bacterium. Taxonomy (GTDB): domain Bacteria; phylum Actinomycetota; class Actinomycetes; order JACCUZ01; family JACCUZ01; genus BP-173. The sequence goes on along the minus strand of JAVEDJ010000129.1, from coordinate 15,194 downwards.
TCCCGTGTAGCCGAAGCTGTTGACGGAGTTCTGCACCCCGCCGGTGAACCATGGTCCGCCGCTCGAGCCGCCGGTCATGTTGCACGGGATGCTCTGGCTCTGGGTCCCGCCGAAGGTGTCGTCCTGCGCCGTGCCGGAGCACGACTTGAGCGTCTCACCGTTGAACGGGGGGGCCGCCGGATAGCCGTAGGCGGTGTAGGTCAGGCCGCGCGCCAGGTTGAACCCGATGCCCTGTCCGCCGACGACGTCGGTGAGGTGCGAGCCGCCGAGGACGTTCATCACGGCGAACCCGCCGTCGTAGTTGATGTCCCCCTGGTTGGCCCACGCGCTCGTCGTGACGAGGGTGCGGGCGGTCCAGGTGCCGTAGGGCCGGCTGCCGTTGTTGTAGGCCGGTACGAACGCCCAGTTGGTCGCGAACGCTCCCGGGCCCTCGTTCACGCAGTGGCCGGCCGTGCTGACGACGTCGCGGTTGGTGCTCGACGTGGAGCTCCCGGAGCAGACGTAGTCGACGCCGCCGAGGGTGAAGAAGACCTTGCCGGTCGTGGTCGAGACAGCTGCGGCTGCTGCGGCGGCCTGGCTCTGCGCGGGCGCGTCCGCGACCACCTGCTGCTCGCCGCGGGCAACGTTGGCCGCCGCACCGTCGGGGATCCGGTGCTGCGCGGGCGTGGCCTGGCGCATGCGCGAGGTGGTCCAGTAGGACTCGACCTTGTCCTGCTGCGCCGGGGTGGTCGCGGCACCGCGCGTCACGGTCGTGACGGGGTCGACGGCGACCGCAGCCGCGGTGGCCGGCGCCAGCGTCGCGAGGGCGGTGACCAGGGCCAGCAGGCCGGCGAGCAGGAGTCCGACAGAGCGCTTTCGTGGGCGTCGCATCAACAGAAGTCCTCCCGTGTCCGTGGCCGGATGCGACCGGCCATCCGGAGCGCACCCTAGACGGCAAAGTGTCCGATTCGTAACCCTCTGTACCCCTTGTCCTTTGCGAGGGCCGCGGTAGTCCCACCCCGAACGTCCACCAGCGACCTTCGTCCGCGACACGCCCGTGTGTCGCTGGACAAAGGTCGCTGGTCGAGGAGGGGAGGCGGTGGGGTCAGGCGCGCAGGGCCCGGGTCATGTCGTCGAGCATGGCCTCGAACATGGGCTCCGCATCGTCGAGCGCGAACCCGAGGTGGCCGAAGGTCTCGATCGTCACGGCCCCGTAGAGCCGCACCCAGCCGGTGAGGTAGGCGACGAGGGCGCCCAGCGGCAGCACGTCGCCGACCCGGCTGGAGAACGCCCGCAACTGAGCGACGAACGCCGGCGGCAGGGCCGCCTCGTCCGGCACCGGGAACGGCCGGTGTGCCCAGATCTCCACGAAGATCCCCAGGAACACGGCCCCGAAGCTCAGGTCCTCGGGGGTCGCGATGTCACCACCGGTCATCGGGGGGCGAGGCGCCGGTGAGGCGAAGGTGAGGTGGAACTCCCGCGGGTGCGCGAGCGACCACTGCCGGAAGGCCCGGCAGGCCACCGCCAGCCGCTCGACCGGCTCGTCCGTGGCGACGCTGTCGCGGGCCCGGGACAGCGTCAGGGTCAGCTCGTCCAGCACGTCGGCGCACACCGCGGCGACCAGGTCCTCGTGGCTGGCGAAGTAGCGGTAGAGCGCCGGCGCGGTCATACCCATCTCCCGCGCGATGGCGCGCAGCGTCAGCGCATCCGGGCCGTCCTCGACCAGCAGTCGGCGGGCCGTCTGCTTGATCTCCGCGGTGGTGGCGTCCCGCACGCGCTCGCGGCGGCTGGCCGTCGTCCGGCCGGCTGGAACGGTCATCTGCGATACCCCTTGACAGTGGTGAACGGCGCCAGCATAGTAAACATCATTCACTAAATCAAGCACCGTTCATGATGATAGGGGAGATCGCCATGTTCGACCGGCTGGGGCACGTGACCTACCGCCGGCGCCGATGGGTGCTCGCGCTCGCCGGTGCCTTCCTGGTGTTCGGTGGGGTGTGGGGCACCGGGGTCTTCGGCGCCCTCATCTCCAGCGGCTTCGACACCCCCGGCAGCGAGTCGGCCACGGCACTCGCCCGCGTCGAGGACACGGTCGGGCGCGACGCGGCCGACGTCGTGGTGCTCTACCGCGACGGGGGCCGCACCGTCGAGGACCCGCAGTTCCGCGACGCCGTACAGGCCCACCTCGCCGACCTGCCGAGCCACCTCGTCGCCGGTACCGCCACCTACTGGTCCGCCGCGGCGGGACCGGCGGGGCAGGAGCAGGCGCAGGCGCTGGTCTCGCAGGACCGCACCCGAACGTACGCCGTGATCCACCTCGCGGGCGCCGACGAGGACGCCCTCATGGCTGCCTACGACGCCCTCGAGCCCCGGCTGCGTCAGGCGCCCGGCGGCCTCAGCGTCCAGCTCGGCGGCAACGAGGCGATCGCCAGCGACATCACGACCCAGGTCGGCGAGGACATCGCCCGGGCCGAGGCGCTGTCCATGCCGATCGTTCTGGTGCTGCTGGTGGTGGTGTTCGGCGGCCTCACCGCTGCGAGCCTGCCGCTGGCCATCGGCGGTCTCGCGATCCTCGGCTCGTTCACCATGCTGCGGCTGCTCACGCTGGGCACCGACGTCTCCGTCTTCTCCATCAACATCGTCACGATGCTCGGCCTCGGGCTTGCCATCGACTACGCGCTGTTCGTCGTGAGCCGGTTCCGTGAGGAGCTGGGCCGCGGCGCGACCACCGAGGATGCGCTGGTCCGAACCATGGCCACGGCGGGGCGCACCGTCGCGTTCTCCGGCCTGACCGTCGCGATCTCGCTCGCGTCGCTGCTGCTGTTCCCACAGGTGTTCCTGCGCTCGATGGGCTTCGGTGGCATGGCCGCTGTGCTCGTCGCGATGGTCGGCGCTCTCACCGTGCTGCCGGCGCTGTTGGCGGTGCTCGGTCACCGGGTCAACTCGCTGCGCGTGCCCCTTCCCCGCCGGACGACCTCGCGCCGCGCCCAGTCGTCCACCGACGGACAGGGAGCATGGTCGCGGCTTGCGCACTCCGTCATGCGCCGACCTGTCGTCTACGTCGCGGTCATCGTCCCCGTGCTGCTGCTGGCGGGTGCACCGTTCCTGCGGGTGGAGTTCGGCGGCGTCGACCACCGAGCCCTGCCCGCCGGCACCGAGAGCCGCGTCGTGTCCGAGACGCTGCTGACCGACTTCCCCAGCGGGGGCACCACGACGATCGACCCGGTCGTGACCTTCGCCGACGGCACCGTCGACAGCGCCACCAACCAGGCCGCCCTCGACTCCTACGTCGACCGGGTCGGCGCGCTGCCCGGCGTGACCGGAGTGCAGGTCGGCGCGGAGCAGGACGGGACCGCTCTGCTGTCGGTTCACCACGACTACGAGGGCATCTCGAGCGAGGCTCGCGACCTCGTCGGTGAGATCCGAGCCGTGCCGGCGCCCCACGGGGCCGAGGTGCTCGTCGGCGGTCGCGCCGCCGACCTGCGCGACCTGCTGTCGAGCCTCGGCGGCACGCTGCCGTGGATGGGCCTGTTCGTGCTGGGAGTGACCTTCGCGCTGCTGTTCCTCGCCTTCGGGTCCGTGGTCCTGCCGCTCAAGGCCGTCGTCATGAACGTCCTGTCGCTCTCGGCATCGTTCGGAGCCCTGGTGTGGATCTTCCAGGACGGCCACCTGGCCGGGCTGCTCGGTTTCACCTCGACCGGCTTCGTCGAGGCGACCCAGCCGATCCTGATGCTGGCCATGGCCTTCGGCCTGTCGATGGACTACGAGGTGTTCCTGCTTTCCCGGGTCCACGAGCAGTGGGACCGGACCGGCGACAACACGGCCGCGGTCGCGGGCGGCCTGCAGCGCACCGGCAAGATCATCACGAGTGCCGCGCTGCTGCTCGTCGTGGTGATCGGTGCCTTCGCGACCTCGGGCATCGTGTTCATCAAGATGATCGGCGTCGGCATGATCATCGCGATCCTCGTGGACGCCACCATCGTCCGCGCACTCCTCGTGCCGGCCACGATGCGGCTGCTGGGTCGGCGCAACTGGTGGGCACCGGCGCCGCTGGCGCGCTTCTGGGCCCGCTGGGGCCTGCGCGAGCGCGCCGACGAGCCCGCCGCCGTGGCGTCGCCACGGTCCCGCGACCAGCAGCAGGCGGTCAGCTCGCTGTGACACCGGTCTCAGTGGGGCTCGCCTGACACGCTCGGAGCGCTGTGACGACGCTGTGACGACGCTGTGACGACGCTGGGAAGCGGGCTGTCGGCCGGACCGATTCGCCACCGTGCGGGACACTGGACCGGTGAGCGTGGTTCGGGACGTCGTGGTCCTGGGCTCGACCGGCTCGGTCGGGACCCAGGCGCTCGACGTCGTGCGCCGCAACCCCGACCGGTTCCGCGTCGTGGGTCTGGCCGCCGGCGGCGGCAACGTCGACCTGCTGGCCCGGCAGGCGCTCGAGCTGCGCGTCGAGGTGGTCGCTGTCGCCAAGGCCAGCGCCGCGCAGGACCTCCAGCTGGCCTTCTACGCGGCCGCCAAGGCCGGCGGCTACAGCGCGGGGGAGTATCCCGTGCCCAAGATCCTCGCCGGGCCCGACGCCGCCCGCGAGATCGCCCAGTGGCCCAGCGACCTGGTGCTCAACGGCATCACCGGCTCGATCGGCCTCGGCCCGACGCTGGCCGCCCTCGAGGCCGGCCGCACCCTGGCGCTGGCCAACAAGGAGTCGTTGATCGCCGGTGGGCCGCTGGTCAAGGCGGCGATGCAGCGTCCCGACCAGATCGTCCCGGTCGACTCGGAGCACGTGGCGCTCGCCCAGTGCCTGCGCGGCGGCACCCGAGCAGAGGTACGACGTCTCGTGGTGACGGCCAGCGGCGGACCTTTCCGCGGGCGTACTCGCGCCGAGCTGGCCGACGTGACGCCGGCCGACGCGCTGGCCCACCCCACCTGGGACATGGGCCCCGTCGTCACCATCAACTCCGCCACCCTGGTCAACAAGGGCCTCGAGGTCATCGAGGCGCACCTGCTCTTCGACGTGCCGTTCGACCGCATCGCGGTCGTCGTGCACCCCCAGTCGGTGGTCCACTCCATGGTCGAGTTCGTCGACGGGTCCACGCTCGCTCAGGCCAGCCCGCCGGACATGAAGCTGGCGATCGCGTGGGGCCTCGGCTACCCCGACCGGGTGGCCGACGCCGCCGAGCCGTGCGACTGGACCCGCGCCAGCTCCTGGGAGTTCCTTCCGCTGGATGCGGACGCGTTCCCGGCCGTCCGGCTGGCCCGTCAAGCAGGCGAGGCCGGCGGCACCGCGCCTGCGGTCTACAACGCCGCGAACGAGGTCTGCGTGCGGGCCTTCCTCGACGGCGAGCTGCCCTTCACATCCATCGTCGACACGATCGAATCCGTCCTGGGCGAACACGAGGTCAGGAACCTGACGTCGGTCGCCGATGTTGACGATGCAGAGTCCTGGGCCCGCGCACGCGCGCAGGCCGTCGTACGCACCAGCTCCGGGAGCACCCAGGTATGACCTACGCGTTCGGGGTCTTCATCTTCGCGATCGGCATTCTCGTGTCGGTCTGTCTGCACGAGGCCGGCCACCTGTTGACCGCCAAGCGCTTCGGGATGAAGGCGACGCAGTACTTCGCCGGCTTCGGTCCCACCCTCTGGTCGTTCCGTCGGGGCGAGACCGAGTACGGGCTCAAGGCCATCCCGGCGGGCGGGTTCGTCAAGATCGTCGGTATGACGCCCCTCGAGGAGGTCCCCGAGGCCGACAAGTCCCGGGCGTTCTGGCGCTACCCGCTGTGGCAGCGCACGATCGTGCTCGCCGCCGGCTCCTTCACGCACTTCGGGCTCGCGATCGTCATCTTCTACATCGCCGCCCTGACGACGGGGCTGCCCAACCCGGCCGCGATGCACTTCGACGCCGCCACGGCCAAGCCGATCATCGGTGAGGTCACCGACTGTGTCGTCCCCGACTACAAGATCGTCAACGGGGACCTACGGGCGTGCCGGGCCGGCGACCCGGTCGGACCGGCCAAGGCGGCAGGTCTGCAGCGCGGCGACCGCGTGCTCTCGATCGGCGGCACGCCGGTGGCGACGTACGGCGCGTTCGTCGAGAAGGTACGTACGTCGCCGGCCGGGCCGGTCGAGATCGGGTACGTCCGGGACGGCGTCCAGCGCACCACCGAGGCCGACCTCGTCGCCACGCAGCGACCGGCCTTCGGCGAGTCCAGCGGCAAGCTCAGCACCGTCTCGGCGATCGGGCTGTCCGTGCGCTACCCGAAGGGCGTGCTCGGCTACGGCCCGGCGTCGGCTGTGCCGGCCGCCCTGAGCTTCACCGGCGAGAGCGTGCAGCAGACCTTCAAGGCCGTCGCTGCCTTCCCGTCCAAGATCCCCAAGCTGTTCGACGCGATCGGCGGACAGACCCGCGACCCGGAGACGCCCATCAGCGTCGTCGGCGCCAGCCGCATCGGCGGTGAGGCGGTGCAGATCGGGGAGCCGATCTTCTTCCTGCTGCTGCTGGGCGGGCTGAACGTCTTCATCGGCATCTTCAACCTGTTCCCGCTGCTGCCCCTCGACGGGGGACACGTGGCCATCGCGTGGTTCGAGGGCGCCAGGTCGTGGGTCGCCGCGCGGCTGGGCCGCCCGGACCCCGGCCGGGTGGACTACAACAAGCTGCTGCCGCTCACCTACCTGGTGATCCTGCTCTTCGGCGGCCTGACCGTGCTGACGCTCGCCGCGGACATCGTCAACCCGGTCCGCCTGCAGCCGTAGGGCGGCGCAACGCCGTTCCTTGCCCGCATACGTGAGAATGGACCCATGACCGTCAGCCTGGGCATGCCCGAGACGCCGCCGCGACCGCTGGCCCGGCGGCGTGCCTCCCGACAGATCAACGTCGGCGGCGTGCTCGTGGGCGGCGACGCCCCCGTCTCGGTCCAGTCGATGACGACGACGCCCACCACGGACATCAACGCGACGCTGCAGCAGATCGCCGAGCTGACCGCGACGGGCTGCCAGATCGTCCGGGTGGCCTGTCCGAGCCAGGACGACGCCGACGCCCTGCCGGCCATCGCGCGCAAGTCGCAGATCCCCGTCATCGCCGACATCCACTTCCAGCCCAAGTACGTGTTCGCGGCCATCGACGCCGGCTGCGCGGCCGTCCGGGTCAACCCCGGCAACATCAAGGCCTTCGACGACAAGGTCGGTGAGATAGCCAGGGCCGCCAGCCAGGCAGGTGTCCCGATCCGGATCGGTGTCAACGCCGGCTCCCTCGACAAGCGGCTGCTCGCGAAGTACGGCAGGGCAACGCCCGAGGCCCTGGTCGAGTCGGCGCTGTGGGAGTGCTCCCTGTTCGAGGAGCACGGCTTCCAAGACATCAAGATCTCGGTCAAGCACAACGACCCCGTCGTGATGATCAACGCCTACCGGCAGCTCGCCGAGCAGTGCGACTACCCCCTGCACCTGGGCGTCACGGAGGCCGGTCCGGCCTTCCAGGGCACGATCAAGTCGTCCGTGGCGTTCGGCGCACTGCTGGCCGAGGGCATCGGCGACACCATCCGCGTCTCGCTCTCAGCGCCCCCGGTCGAGGAAATCAAGGTCGGCAACCAGATCCTCGAGTCGCTCGGGCTCAAGCAGCGCGGCCTCGAGATCGTGTCGTGCCCGTCCTGCGGGCGGGCGCAGGTCGATGTCTACACGCTGGCCGACCAGGTGACCGCTGGCCTCGAGGGGCTCACCGTGCCGCTGCGAGTCGCGGTGATGGGGTGCGTCGTCAACGGGCCCGGTGAGGCACGTGAGGCCGACCTCGGCGTCGCCTCGGGCAACGGCAAGGGACAGATCTTCGTGAAGGGCGAGGTCATCAAGACCGTCCCCGAGTCGCAGATCGTCGAGACACTCATCGAGGAAGCCATGCGCCTCGCGCAGGAGATGGAGGACGCGGGCGTAGCCTCTGGCGAGCCCGCCGTCAGCATCAGCTAGCCCCGGCGAGCGGACCCGGCGGAGGTCGAGCGGAGTGGAGGAGGGCGCCGTGTTGCGGATGTCCTCGCTGCGCGTCCTGCGGCAGACCGACCTGGCCGAGGTGCTCGACCTGTTCGCGCGCGATCCGGTGTGCAATGTCTTCGTCGAGTCGCGGGTGCGCGCCGTCGGCCTCGACCCACACCGTCTCGGCGGAGAGATGTGGGGCCACGTCGTCGACGGCCGGATCGAGGCGGTCTGCCACGTGGGCGCCAACCTGGTGCCCGTCGAGGCCGGCGCGGAGTCCGTGCGGGTCTTCGCCGACCGGGCCCGCAGACAGGGACGTCGGTGCGCCTCGATCGTGGGACCCCGCGAGGCGGTGCAACCGTTGTGGGACCTGCTCGAGCGGGACTGGGCACCGGCGCGCGAGGTGCGCGCCCGACAGCCGCTGATGACCGCCACGGCGCCCTCGACGGTGCCGGGGGATCCGCGGGTACGACGGGTGCAGCCGGAGGAGCTCGACGTGCTGCTGCCGGCCTGCGTCGCCATGTTCACCGAGGAGGTCGGCGTGTCACCGACCGCCCTCGACGGCGGTGCGGCCTACCGCGCCCGGGTGGCCGAGCTGATCCGCAGTGGCCGCTCGTTCGCGCGCATCGAGGACGGACGGGTCATGTTCAAGGCCGAGATCGGCTCGGTCACGCCGTCGGCCTGCCAGGTCCAGGGCGTCTGGGTGGCCCCCGAGCTGCGCGGCCGCGGGTTGTCCGTCCCCGGCATGGCCACGGTCGTCAACGAGTCGCTTCGCGACATCGCGCCGACGGTGAGCCTCTACGTCAACGACTACAACGCACCGGCGCGCGCTGCCTACCGTCGTGTCGGGCTCACCGACACCGGCACCTTCATGTCGGTGTTGTTCTAGTCGGTGCTGTTCTAGCCCCCTTCACCTCCTCGCAGCTCCCCGCGCCGAAGCCCGGCCAGGTAGGCGCGTAGCCCGCGCTGGCCATGACGCATCATCAGCTCGTGGTTGGCCGCGAAGGCCGGCCGCGCGACGATCCCGAGGCGCCGCAACAACCTCTTCTGCGCCTCGACCTGTTCCTCGAACACCATCCTGGTGCGATGGCCGGAGGCCATGATCGTCCAGCGCGAGAACCCGGTCAGGTCGCCCACCATGCTCGCCTCCAGCACCCGCTCGTCCGGGTCCTCACGCGAGCGGACGGTGCGGAACACCAGGTCGTACGGCAACAGCGAGCGGACGACCATGTCGTACGTCGCATCGTCGACCGGCTCGACCCGGCGTACCTCCGGCCACCAGGCCGGGTAGTCGTCGACCTCGCGCAGCGCCCGGTAGACCTCGTCCGGCCTGGCATCGGCATGCCAGATGCTCCGGAACGAGTAGGTGTTGCGGCCCATGGCACCCGAGTCTGCTCCCGGCCGCGCCGACTGACCACGTGCTGAGGGAGCAGCTCGCCGACGGCTGTCGGCCCCGATGTGCGATCGTGCGCGTGTGCTCGATCGGCTGCGGGCCCGGCCGGAGTGGAAGTTCTTCGGGGTGCTCTTGCGTGCGTCGCCCGCCATGGCAACGACCTGGTGGGTGCTGCTGGTGCTGCGCGGCGCCATGCCGGCGCTGCTGGCGGTGGCCACCGGTGTGCTCGTCGGGGCGGTCAACTCGGGAGCGTCGCTCACCCTGCCACTGACATTCGTCGGCATCGTGTTCATGGCCTTCCAGGTGCTCACCCCGCTGCAGCAGGCGGTCAGCGCCAACCTCGGCGCCGTCGCGGCCAACTGGATGAACGACCGGCTCATGGTGGCCGCCGTGTCGCCGCCGGGGATGGGCCATCTCGAGAGTCCCGAGCTCGGCGACGACCTGTCGATGGCTCGCGACTTCGAGCTCGGCATGACCGGACCGCCCTTGTTCATCGCGATGGACTTCATCGCCGGTGGCCTGGTGCAGCTCGTCGCGGGGTTCGTCTCCGCCGTGGTGCTCGTCGCCTTCGCGTGGTGGGCGCCCTTGGTGCTCCTGGCCGCCTGGGGGAGCACCCATTGGCTGCTGCGGGAGAGCGGCGTCTGGCGCGACCGCAACACGGCGCCGGTCCGCGCGGCACAGCGGCACGCCGACTACGCCTACCGGCTGGCGGTCGACCCCCCGGCCGCCAAGGAGCTACGCCTCTTCGGGCTCGCCGGCTGGGTGATCGACCGGTTCAGCGAGCGGCGAAAGGAGCTCTACGACCTGCAGTGGGCGGCGACCCGGCTGCGCGAGCGGCCCGTCGTCGGCGCGCTCGCCATCGTCCTGGCCGGCAACGCCCTGGTGTTCTGGGCACTGGCCGATGCGGTGTCCGACGGGCGCCTCGGTCTCGGTGCGACGACGACGTACCTGCAGACGGCGGTCGGGGTCAGTGCCATCGCGTTCGGCGGTCTCAGCTGGGCGCTCGACGGCGCTGCGGCGCCGGCTGCCGCTGTGCTCCGGCTGCCCGCGGCCATGGCGAGCGCCGGGGCGCTCCCGCTCGGCTCCCGTCCGGCTGGCGAGGGGCCCGCCCGGGAGGTGCGCTTCCGTGACGTGACCTTCGGCTACGAGACGAGCAGCCGACCGGTGCTCGACCGCTTCGACCTCACCATCCCGGCCGGCAGCTCGATGGCCATCGTCGGCGTCAACGGGGCCGGCAAGACGACGCTGGCCAAGCTGCTGTGCCGCCTGTACGACCCGCAGAGCGGTGCAGTGGAGCTGGACGGGGTCGACATCCGCTCGGTCGACATCGCCGACTACCGCTCCCAGGTCACCGCCGTGTTCCAGGACTTCGTGCGCTACGAGCTGCCCCTGCGCGACAACGTCGTCCCACTGGGGGCCAGCGACGACGTGGTCACGTCCGCGCTGCGCTCGGCCGGGGCGGAGGGGCTCGCCGACCTCGACACCGTGCTGGCCCGGGGGTACGACGGCGGCACCGACCTGTCCGGCGGCCAGTGGCAGCGCGTGGCACTGGCGCGCGCCCTCGCCGCCGTACAGCAGGGCGCTGGGCTCGTGCTGCTCGACGAGCCCACCGCGCAGCTCGACGTACGCGGCGAGGCGGAGATCTTCGAGCGCATCCTGGCCGCCACGCGGCACCGCACCACGGTGCTGATCTCGCACCGCTTCTCGACGGTTCGGCAGGCCGATCGTATCTGTGTCCTCGAGGAAGGCCGGGTGGTCGAGCTGGGCTCGCACGCCGAGCTGATGGCACTCGGCGGTCGCTACCGCACGATGTTCGACCTGCAGGCGTCCCGCTTCACCGAGCTCGACGACGAGGGCGAGGAGGTCGTCTATGAAACGCTCGACTGACGACGACCTTCCTCCGGCGCTCGAAGCCTTGTGGCGCATGGTGAAGCTCGCCTACCGGGTGGAGCCGCGCCTGCTGACGGTGTCGCTGGCGATGACGTTGTTCACCGCGCTTCCCTCGGCGCTGATCGGGCTGTGGCTCGCGATCCTCGTCGACGGCGTCGAGGCAGGGTCTCGTGGCAAGGTGTTGCTGGCGGCACTCGGGCTCGCGCTGTCCGCCGCGATGACCTGGTGCCTGCAGGTCGTCTTCGACCGGGTGCAGCGCAGGTTCCGCGACCGGGTCAGCATCGCGATGGAGGCCCACGTCGCGCGGCTGCACGCGACGGTCGCCACGATCGCCCACCAGGAGCGCCGCGAGCACCTGGACCGGCTCGAGGTCCTGCGCCGGCACACGTTCGGCCTCGACCACCTGTTCATGTCGATCTTCTCGACGCTCGGTTGGGTGCTGCGGTTGGCGATCGTGGTGCTGCTCCTGGTCACGCGCGTGCATCCCGCGCTCGCGCTGCTCGTCCTGTTCGCGCTGCCCACGGTGGTGTCCGCCACCTGGCGGCCGGGGGTGGAGCGGGCGGTCGAGGAAGCCGCCCAGCCGCACGTCCGGCGGGCCCGGCACCTGTTCCAGCTGGGCACCACCGCCGCGCCGGGCAAGGAGGTGCGGGTCACCGGCAACGGCCCGGCTCTGGTCACCATGCGACGCGACGCCTGGCGCCGCGGTCATCAGCCCGTGTCGAGGGCCCGTTGGGGGACGGCGTTCTGGAACTGCCTGGCCTGGGCGCTCTTCGGCGCCGGCTACGTGGGGGCCGTCGTCTTCACCGCGGCGGTGCTCGACGGGTCGCCGGGTCAGGTGGTGCTGGTGCTCGTCGTCGGCAGCCAGCTCTCGCAGTTCGTCGCTGCGGCCGTGGGGGAGCTCGGGTTCCTGCGCAGCCTCTGGCTCGACCTCGCCCGCCGGCTGATGTGGCTCGAGGACTACGCGGCGGCGGCCGACGCCCGATCCGACGGCACGCCGCCCGCGCGGCTGCAGCAGGGCATCCGGTTCGAGCACGTGTCGTTCCGCTATCCCGGCACCGATCGGCTCGTCCTGGACGACGTGACCCTCGAGCTGCCCGCCGGTGCCGTGGTCGCGGTCGTCGGTGAGAACGGCGCCGGCAAGACCACCCTGGTCAAGCTGCTGTCGCGCCTCTACGCACCCGACAGCGGCCGCATCGAGGTCGACGGCGTCGATCTCGCCTCGATGTCGGTGACCGAGTGGCGCGCCAGGATGGCGGGGGCCTTCCAGGACTTCTTCCGGTTCGAGCTCCGCGCCCGGGACAGCGTGGGGCTGGGAGAGCTCAGCCGCCTGGGTGACCTTTCCGCTGCCGAGCGGGCGGTCGAGCGGGCGGGCGCCGCCGACGTCATCGACCGGCTGGCGCACGGTCTGGACACGCAGCTCGGTCCGACCTGGGACGAGGGCGTCGAGGTGTCGTTCGGGCAGTGGCAGAAGCTCGCGCTGGCGCGCGGGTTCATGCGTGACGACCCGCTCCTGCTGGTGCTCGACGAGCCGACCGCCGCGCTGGACGCCGAGACCGAGCACTCGTTGTTCGAGCGGTTCGCCGTGGCATCGCGCGACGACGCGTCCAACGGCCGGGTCACCGTCCTGGTGTCGCACCGGTTCTCGACGGTGCGGATGGCCGACGTCATCGTCGTGCTCGACGGCGCCCGGGTGGTCGAGGTCGGCAGCCACGAGCAGCTGATCGCCCGGGGTGGGCAGTACGCCGAGCTGTACGCGATCCAGGCCGGCGCCTTCCGCTGACCGGCCGCGTCGGGGTGCAGTCGAGCGGAAGGTCAGCGCTGGCGGGCTCCCGCGCGGAGTCGTTCGGGGTCGACCTCTCGTTGTGGGAACCGCCGCAGGTACTCCTGCTCCAGGGCGGCCTGCCGCTCGGTGTGCGTGGTGAGTGCGTCTTCGGACCCGTGGCGGAGCGTGTCGTTGCGCCGGGCGTGGAGCTGCTGGAGCTCGCGCAGCAGGTCGTCGTCGGACAGCTCGGCGGGCGCGGGGCCGGTGGTCGTGTCATGGTCGGTCATGGCCTGCACCCTCGCCACTTCTCCCGCAGGTCAAACCACGCAGGGAGGTTCCGGCGGGCGTCGGGCGGGCCACTGCGGTCCGCGATCCGTGGCCGAACGCGGCCGCGGGACCCTTGAGCGATCAGGGGGCCCGCCGGTCGTCCCGAGAAACCGGGTCGGTCACCCGGCGTACACCTCGTTATCCTCGCGGCACACCCCTACCGAGGAGAAACCACCGTGCTGCTGCGGATGTCGAGCCTGTTCCTGCGCACCCTTCGCGAGGACCCGGCCGACGCCGAGGTGCCGAGCCACCGGCTGCTGGTCCGCGGCGGCTACATCCGGCGGGCTGCCCCCGGTGGGTACACCTGGCTGCCGCTGGGTTGGCGCGTCTACCGCAACGTCGAGCGCATCGTGCGCGAGGAGATGGACGCGATGGGGGCGCAGGAGGTGCACTTCCCGGCGCTGCTGCCCAAGGAGCCCTACGAGCGCACCAACCGCTGGACCGAGTACGGCGACGACGTCTTCCGGCTCCAGGACCGCAAGGGAGCCGACTACCTCCTGGGCCCGACCCACGAGGAGATGTTCACGCTGCTGGTCAAGGACCTCTACTCGTCCTACAAGGACCTGCCGCTGTGGCTCTACCAGATCCAGACCAAGTTCCGCGACGAGACCAGGCCGCGGGCCGGGCTGCTGCGCGGCCGTGAGTTCGTGATGAAGGACTCCTACTCCTTCGACGTCGACGACGCCGGCCTGGACGCGTCGTACAACGCGCACCGCGACGCCTACATCCGCACCTTCGACCGGCTCGGTCTCGACTACGTGATCGTCTCGGCGATGTCCGGCGCGATGGGCGGGTCGCGCAGCGAGGAGTTCCTCACCCCCGCGGCCAACGGCGAGGACACCTACGTGCGGTGCGTGGCGTGCGACTACGCCGCCAACACCGAGGCCGTACGGGTGCTGGTCCCGGACGCCCAGCCGTACGACGACGTGCCGGCCGCGCACGTCGAGGACACACCCGCTACCCCGACGATCGAGACGTTGGTCGCGATGGCCAACTCGCGCGACAGCCTCCGCCGTGACGACCGTGACTGGACCGCGGCCGACACCTTGAAGAACGTCGTCGTCAAGCTGCGCCACCCCGGCGCCAAGGAGGAGATCCTCGCCATCGGCGTGCCCGGCGACCGCGAGATCGACCTCAAGCGGCTCGGCGCCCAGGTCGAGCCCGCGGTGGTCGAGCCGTTCACCGAGGCCGACTTCGCCGACCACCCCGGGCTGGTCCGCGGCTACATCGGCCCGGCCGCCCTGGGTGCCGACAAGCCGGCCGGCGTGCGCTACCTGCTCGACCCGCGGGTCGTCGAGGGCACCCGCTGGATCACCGGCGCGAACGAGACCGGCCGACACGTTTTCGACCTCGTGGCCGGGCGCGACTTCTCCGCCGACGGCACCATCGAGGCCGCGGAGGTGCGCGCGGGTGATGTCTGCCCCAACTGCGGCCAGGGCCGGCTCGAGATGGCGCGCGGCATCGAGATGGGCCACATCTTCCAGCTCGGCCGCAAGTACGCCGAGGCGCTCGACCTCAAGGTGCTCGACGAGAACGGCAAGCAGGTCGTGGTCACCATGGGGTCCTACGGCATCGGTGTCTCGCGCGCGGTCGCGGCGATCGCCGAGTCGACGCACGACGAGCTGGGCCTGGTGTGGCCGCGCGCAGTGGCACCCGCCGACGTGCACCTCGTGGCGACCGGCAAGGACGACACCGTCTTCGACGCCGCCGCAGCCCTGGCCGACGACCTCGTGTCGCAGGGGCTGACCGTGCTGTACGACGACCGACGCGGCGTCTCGCCGGGCGTGAAGTTCAAGGACGCCGAGCTGCTCGGCATGCCCACGATCGTGGTGGTGGGCCGTGGCCTGGCCGACGGAGTCGTCGAGGTGCGCGACCGCAAGAGCGGTGACCGCG
>JAVEDJ010000116.1 GCA_030841025.1 Actinomycetota bacterium | reverse complement strand
TGACGGATACCTGTCGGGGGTCGGCCCTGTTCAGGCGCCGCCCCCGCCCTTTTCGGATCGTGACCTCTCACCGCGCGCCGCAGCCGGCGTACAGCATGATCACTGAGCCACTACCGTGTCAGGTGGCTGCCGATCCGCTCGACCGGACTGCCGTCGGACGAGGACGTGGTGGCCCGGAGGCACATGTGGAAGTCACGCAACGCCAGTTGCGCGCGTTCAGCGTCGTGGCACACGAGCTGAACTTCAGCCGTGCCGCCGCCCTGTTGCACATCTCCCAACCCGCGCTGAGCCTGTGCATCCAACAGCTGGAGAAGTCGCTCGGCGTCCGCCTCCTCGAGCGGAACACGCGAGCCGTCGCCCTGACGGACGCAGGGGTCGACTTCCTCGACAAGCTGACGCCTGCCCTGGCCGCGCTCGACGAGGCGGTGACGACGGCCCGCGGCTGGGCGACCGGTGCCATCGGCGTCCTGCGCATCGGCTATCTGATCGGAGCCGGACTGGAGGAGCTACCGCGACTGCTGCGCGACTTCTCCACGCGCTACCCCAACGTGCGCGTGGAGACCGCGGAGTACGACTTCTCGGACCCCAGCGCCGGCCTGCGGACCGGAGACGTCGACATCGCGCTGATCCGGCCCCCCATCGACCTCGACATCGAGACACTGGTCCTCAGCCACGAGGGCTGGGTGGCGTGCGTCGCCTCCGACCACCCGTTTGCGACTCGTCCGGACGTTCCGCTCGCCGAGGTGCTCGCCGAGCCGATCGTGGCTGCGCCGTCCAGCGCGGGCCTGTGGCGCGACTACTGGATCGCGGCGGACTACCGGGTCGCGGCGCCGGCGACGATCGTGGCGGAGGCGGCGACGTTCGAGTCGGAGTTCAACACCGTCGCCCAAGGAAAGGGCATCAGCATCACCGTCGAAACAGCCGGGAGGTACTACCGGCGGCCGGGCGTCTCGTTCGTGCCGATCAACGATGCGCCGCCCTGCTCGGTCGCCCTGGCCTGGCTCCAGGGCGAGGACCGCGAGCACCCGCCGGCCATGGCGCAGTTCGTGGACGTGGCCCGCACGCTGGCGTTATAGGCCCCGCTGATAGGTGGGATCCAGTCTTCAAACTTCCGCTCCTGACCGCGCCTCCCTACGTTTCGGCCATCGGCAGGAAGGCCGAGGCGCGAAATCGGACGGAGATCTCATGTTGCCTGAGGGCTACGCGGAAGAAGACCTGAAAGTCGGTCGCGAGGCACTGCTGGGCGGTTGGTCCAGCGGCTCCGAGCCGAACACCATCTTTGTCCGGGCCCGCGGCTCGAAGATCTGGGACTCCGACGGAAAGGAGTACCTCGACTTCACCTCACAAGCCTGGTCCAACAACATCGGGGCCAGCGACCCACGGGTGATCGAGGCCGTCTACGCGCAGGCCAAGGAACTGACCCACCTGAGGTCCAACTACGACTCCGTGCCCCTGCTGCTGCTCGCGTCCAGGTTGACGGCCGAGGCACCCGAGGGACTGAGCAAGGTGAGCTTCTGCCTGCACGGCAGCCTGGCCATCGAGTCGGCCGTCAAGCTCGCGCTGAAGAACTCCGCTCCGGGCGGCCAGATCATCGTCCTGAACGACGCCTACCACGGACGTTCGCTGGCGGGCATGGGCATGAGCTGGCCGCACTCCGAGCGCGCCTTCGACTCGATGACGCCCTCCGTCATCCGGGTTCGCCAGCCCTACGCCTACCGCGCCCCGGCGGGTGTCTCACCCGCAGAGTGGGCCGCTAGGTGCGCGGACGAGCTGCGCAGCGCCATCAAGGCGTGCGCGTTTCGCAAGCCGGCGGCTTTCATCATGGAGCCGGTTCAAGGCAACGGCACGCAGCTGGACTTCCCTCGCGCCTACTACCAATACGTCCGCGACATCTGCACCGAGCTCGACGTACTGCTCATCTTCGACGAGATCCAGACCGGCTACGGTCGCACCGGCGCCATGTGGGCATCGGACTTCTACGGTGTCGTGCCGGACATTCTCGTCTTCGGCAAAGCCGCCGGAGGCGGCTTCCCGCTCGCCGGCGTGCTCGCCAGTGGTGAGCTGGAAGGCTTCGCGCCCGGGGACGACGCCCTGACCTTCGGGCAGCCGCCGGTCAACCTCGCAGCAGGAATCGCCACCCTGGACATCCTGGCATCGGACGACTTGGTCGCGAACTCCGCGGCCATGGGTCAGTACGCGACCGCCGCGCTTCGTGGCATGCAGAAGAGGCACCCGATCATCGGCGATGTCCGTTGCCCCGGGCTCCTCATCGGTGTCGAGCTCGTCAAGGACCCGGTCACGAAGGAGCCCGCCACCGAGGCCGCCCTGGCGGTCTACCGCGGAGCGCTCGAACGAGGAGTCATCCTCGGGACGACCAAGTACGCAGGCCTCGGAAACGTCGTGAAGTTCAAGCCGCCGCTGTGCATCAGCCGCGAAGAGATGGACTACGCCCTTAACGTCTTCGACGACGTGCTCACAGAGATCACACAGTCATGACCTCTCCTATGACCCCTGAGGAAACCATGAACGCGTCACGCCGCCGACTCCCAACTATCGCGATCTGCCTGAGCATCGCCAGCATGGCAATCGCAGGCTGCGGAAGCTCGACGCAGCCAGAGGCAAGCGCCAAGAGCGTTGAAGGCTGGTCGCAGGCTCACGCCGGCACCACGCTCAACGTCATCGCGGAGGCAACCGCCAACTCGGGGATAATCCAGGACCAGCTGCCCGACTTCGAGAAGAAGACCGGCATCAAGGTCAAGCTCGAACAAGCGCCCTACGACAGCCTGGTACAGAAAGCCGTGCTGGACTTCACCACGAAGAAGGGCGCGTACGACGTCTTGTCCATCCCTTACGAGTACTTGGGCAGCTTCGCCGAGAACAAGTACCTCAGAGAGATGGACGACTTCGTGGCAACCCCGCCGGCAGGCGTCGGCGACGGGTACGCCTCGAGCGACATCGTCCCCGGCCTCTGGGAAGCCTCGTCGAAGTGGAAGGACCACTGGTACGGCGCGCCATCCAACAGCGCCGTCATGATGATGCTCTACCGCAAGGACCTGCTCGAGTCGAAGGCGGAGCAGGACGCGTTCCAGGCGAAGTACGGCTACACGTTGGCGCCGGCCAAGACCTGGGCGCAATACCGTGACATCGCCGAGTTCTTCACTAGAGACAAGGGCGACCAGGTGGACGGCAAGGCATCATCCGAGCCCCTGTTTGGGGCGGCGATGGCCGGAAAGCGTCACGTGTCGACAGTTCTGGAGTGGATGAACTACAGCTGGACCTACGGCGGTGACCTGTTCGACAGCTCCGGCAAGCCTGCGCTGAACTCACCGGCGAACGTGGCCGCGCTCGAGTACGAGAAGGAGCTCACCGACTTCGCGCCGCCTGGCTACACCTCCGCGACCTGGGACGAGATCACCGCCTCGCTGCAGCAGGGCAGCGTTGCGCAGTCCATCACCTGGGGTGACACCGCGGGCGCCATGGAGGATCAGGCGTCGTCGAAGGTGAAGGGAAAGGTCGGGTACGCCAGCATCCCGACCGCCAAAGAGGGTGACACGCCAGAGGCCCATCTCGGCAGCTGGACGTACGTCGTCAGCGCCAACGCCCGGAATGCTGAAGCGAGCGAGCTGTTCGTCGCCTGGGCACTGTCCAAGCCGGTTCAGCTCAAGCTTGCAAAGCAAGGTGGCCTGCCAGCACTCACCTCAGCTTTCGAGGACGCAACCTTGAAGAGCGAGCTGCCCTACTGGGAACAGGAGCTGATCAGCCTCAACGAGGCGAAGTCCCGCCCGAGGATCCCGCAGTGGAGCGGCATCGCCGACGTACTCAGCCTGCAGCTATCGCGGGCCCTGAGCGGGCAGGCTTCGCCGCAAGCCGCGCTGGACGACGGGCAGGACAAGCTGGAACAGCTCATGGATGGCGCCCTCCCTGTCACCTACCAGTAAGCACTGCTGGAGATGAACACGCAGATGGCAAGCCGGGTCGGCGCCCACGAAGCGCTAGCGCAACGTGCAGCCGCCGCAGCACCTGTGCCGCGCATCCGACGACGACGCCGTCGGTCCGTGGTCGCGTGGGCCATGCAGAGCCCTGCGTTTCTGGTCCTAGCGCTTGTCGTCGTCTTTCCGCTCATCTACAGCATCAACCTCAGCCTCCGGCAGTTCAGCCTCGTGATACCCGGCCGGACAGGGCAGTGGGCGGGCTTGGACAACTACCGCAGGATGCTGCATGACGCCGACTTCGGCGCGTCCCTCATCACTACGTTGACGTTCGTGGTGGTGGCGGTCGCGCTGGAGGCGGTGCTGGGCACATCTCTCGGCATCCTGTTGGACCGACTGGTGCGGCTCCGTCGTACCATCACGTCGGTCCTCCTGCTTCCCATGATCGTCACGCCGTTGATCGTCGGCCTGATGTTCAACTTCGCCTTCAACGCCCAGTTCGGGTACGCGACCTGGGCCCTGGAGGTGCTCGGGATCGAGACCGACCAAGGGCTGCTGAACAAGGGGTCCACGGCGCTCGCCGTACTCATCGCGGTCGACGTCTGGGAGTGGCTGCCCTTCATCGCCTTGATGGTCATGGCGGGGCTTCGAGCGCTGCCGGCGTCACCGTTCGAGGCGGCGAGCCTCGACGGCGCATCGGCGATGCAGACCTACCGCTACGTGATGTTGCCGATGCTCAAACCCGTCATCGGGGTGGCAGTCCTGTTCCGAGCGACCGAGGCGGTCCGGGAGTTCGACAAGGTGTTCGTCCTGACCGGCGGAGGCCCGGGCTCGTCCACGACGGTCAACGACCTCTACCAGTACCGGGTCAGCTTCCTCAACTGGGACCTCAGCTATGGCGCCGCCCTCGGCATGACGACGTTCGTCGCTGTCCTAGCCATCTGCGCCCTGGTCTACCGCGTCACAACTCGGATGGATGCACGAGTATGACAACTACCCAAGCGCAGGTCAGACCCAACCCGTTGGGCTCGCGCAGCAAGTCCGCCGGGTTGGCGTTCCTGTTGCTGGTCCTGGGTGTGCTCTACCTGTCCCCGCTGCTGTGGATGGTGCTGACTTCCTTCAAGAACCGCGTAGACATCTTCTCGTCCACACCCCGCCTCACGTTCGCCCCGACCCTTGACAACTACCGTGAGGCCTTCCAGGAGAACGGGTTCACGACCAACCTGCTGAACAGCGGCGTCGTCGCGTTGCTGACGACCGGCATCGCACTGCTCGTGGGAGTTCCCGCCGCCTACCAGCTGAGCCGAAGCAAGAGCAAGCTCGGCGGCATCTACCTGCTGGGGCTGCTGGCGGCCCGCTTGCTGCCGGCCATGGTCCTCTCGGTCCCCTTGTTCGTGCTCGCGACCAAGCTGGGTCTGTCCGGGAACTACGTAGCGGTCGTCGCCGCGCATCTCACCTTCTCCATCCCGTTCACGGTGTGGATGATGCGCAGCTTCTTCCTCTCGATCCCGCCATCCTTGGACGAGGCAGCCCTTCTCGACGGCTGCGGCGAGTTCGGCGTGTTCTTTCGCGTCGTGCTGCCGCTGACCAAGGGCGGGATCGCCGCGACGACCGTGTTCTGCCTGATCAACTCGTGGAACGAGTTCCTGTTCGCACTCGTGCTGACCGGTCGGGACACGGCGACACTGCCCGTGGCCGTGCCCACCCTGCTGACGCCGATCGGGACCTTCTGGGGCCAGATCGCCGCGGTAGGCACGGTGACGGTGCTGCCCATCGCCCTGTTCGCGTTCCTCGTGCAGAAATACATCATCGCGGGCATGACCGGCGGAGCGCTGTCGAGTGACTAGCAGCCAGACTCCCCGACGGAAGACCCTCTACTCGGCGACGAAGCCCGGCTCTGCCCTGTCCGAGCGGTACGCGCTGGCCTACCGCGAGCGACCCGCGCGAACGACCAACGCCACGACCCAGGCCGCCCGGCACGCTCCCGACGGGGGCAAGTCGCCGTCCCGTTGACCACGTTTGGCAGGTGAACCGTCGCGTCAGTAGGCGTGCACGCCTGTTGACGCGACGCTCCGGGTGCCAAACGTGGTCAACTGCGGCGGGGCGGCGGCAGTGGGGGACGCCCGCTGACGGGCCGTGCCCGCAGACTGGTGCGGTGACGCGGTGGGTGCTGCACGTCGACCTCGACCAGTTCCTTGCCGCGGTCGAGATGCTGCGCCACCCGGAGCTGCGCGGCCGGCCGATCGTGGTGGGCGGCGACGGCGACCCGACCAAGCGGGGCGTGGTGAGCACGGCGTCGTACGACGCTCGGGCGCTCGGTGTCCGGTCCGGTACGCCCTTGCGCACCGCCGCCCGACGGATCCCGGAGGCGGTGTTCCTGCCCGTGGACCGAGAGCACTACGAGGGCATCTCTGCCGAGGTGATGGCGGCGCTGCGCAGCGACGGCGTGGTCGTCGAGGTGCTGGGCTGGGACGAGGCGTTCGTCGCAGTCGAGTCCGACGATCCGGAGGCCGTGGCCCGGCAGCTGCAGGAACGGGTGCGCGACGCTACCGGGCTGGAGTGCTCCGTCGGCATCGGCCGGAACCGCCTGCAGGCGAAGCTCGCCACGGGTTTCGGCAAACCGGCCGGCGTGTTCCGGATCACGGGTGCGACCTGGTTCGACGTACTCGGCGACCTACCCGCCGATGCGCTGTGGGGCATCGGCGCCAAGACGGCTCGCAAGCTGGCTGAGCTGGGCATCGCGACCGTCCGGCAGCTGGCGGAGGCCGACGAGGCGGAGCTCGCCGCGCGCTTCGGGCGGACCAACGGGCCGTGGCTGCAGCGGCTGGCCCAGGGTCGCGACAGCGCGACGGTCGTCGACACGCCGCACCGGGCGCGCAGCCGCGGTCGCGAGGTGACCTACCAGCAGGACCTCGCGGACTGGGACGACGTACGTCGCGAGGTGGCCGCGCTCGCACGCCGGCTGGCGGGTGAGATCGCGGACGGCGGCCCGCTCGCGGTCCGGGTCGTCGTCAAGGTGCGCTACGTGCCGTTCACCACCGCCACCCACTCGCGCACCCTCGGCACACCCACCGTGGACGCCGATGCGATCGAGCAGGCCGCGCTCGAGGCGCTGGACCGGTTCGCGCCCGGGCGACCGGTGCGGCTGCTTGGCGTCCGTGCCGAGCTCGAGCAGTGATTGGCGGATAACGTGACCGGGTGGCTGACCTCGAACAAGACGACATCACCGACGAGCTGGCCCACGCCCACGCGGAGCTGTCCCGCCGGCAGAGCTTCACCGACGCTCTGCTGGAGACCATCGAGGTCGGCATCGTGTCCTGCGACGCCGAGGGCCATTTCGTGGTCAGCAACCGGGCGCAGCGCGAGCTCTTCGGGTTCAAGGCCGGGCTGGACGGCCTCTGGATGGGCGAGATCGACCCGCACATCGACGTGTTCGACGCGGCGGGACGGCGACTGTCGCCGCAGCAGTACCCGCTCATGCGGGCGCTGCGGGGTGAAGACGTGTCGCATGTGGACGTGCGCGTCGGTCCCGCGGGCGGTCCCCTCCGGGAAGTCGTCGTCCGGGGCACTCAGATCACCGGCCGAGACGGCGAGGTCCTCGGTGCTGTTGCGGCTCTGACCGACGTGACAGCCGAGCGGGCGGCTTCCAGGGCGCTGGCCGAAGAACGCCGACGACTGGAAGACGCACAGCGGATCGGGCAACTCGGCAGCTTCGAGCACGACCTCCGGAGCGGCAGCTGGAGCTACTCCGCGCACATGGACGCGCTGTGGGGACTCGAAGGTGGCAGCTTGGCGCCCGAGGTCAGGTCGACGCTCGTGCACGAGCAGGACCGGCAGAAGTCGGAGTCCGCCTGGAGCACCGCCTGCCGACTCGGCGGAAACCACTCCTACGAGTACCGCATCCACAGGGGCGACGACGGGGCCGAGCGATGGCTCAGGACCGTGGTCGAGGTCGGCCTCGGCCGCGACGGTAGACCGGTGCTGGCCCGGGGCACCCAGCTGGACGTGACCGACCTGAAGGTGGCGGAGGAGGCCACCAAACGCGCCAACGCCTTCTTCGACGCTGTGCTGACGGCCTCACCCGACTACACCTTGGTGACCGATGTGAGCACCGGCGCGGTCATCTACGGATCGCGGGACGAGCACGTCCTCGGGATCACCACCGAGCAGCTGACGGCTCTCGGCGACGGAGCATCCGCGGCGCACGTCCACCCTGACGACCGAGAGCGCCTGCGCACAGTGGACCGGGCCGCGGCCGATCTGGACGACGGGAGCGTGCTCCAGGTTCGCTATCGCGGGATGCACGCCGACGGCGGCTGGCGCTGG
>JAVEDJ010000059.1 GCA_030841025.1 Actinomycetota bacterium | reverse complement strand
CGGAACGCCTCGACCTTGCGCACCCACTCGGCCGCGAAGGGTGGCGCCTCTTCCGGCGGAGCGGTGCTCGCCTTGTAAGGGATGGTGGGTCGAGGCGATGACGGCAGTCAGCTCGGCCACGGCTACTCCTCGTTCAGTCGGTCGGGTCTGTGCTCGGGTCGACGTCGTTCGGGTCGCCCAGGTCGTTCGCATCGGTGGCGCGGCCGTCGACGTCGAGGTAGATGTCCATGGCGACCGGACGCCGCCGCTCCTCGGCGAGCTGTCCGAGCAGTCCGGCGGCCCGCGCCAGGAGGGCGAAGCCGCGCAGCAGCTCGATCGGCAGACCGAGGTCGGCCAGCGCTGCACCGCAGACACCGGCGCCGTTGAGAGGCAGCGTGCGACCGAGCACCTGCGGGTGCACCCGGCCGACCGCCTCGTACAGCCGCAGGTACGCGCCGCGGAGGCCCTCCTCCTCAGCGACCTGCAGAAGCACAGGAGTCCGCGGGTCCGTGACCTTGTGCACCGGGTGCCCGAGCCCCGGGACGTGGCGCCCTGCCGCCTTCGCCTCCTGTACGACGGTGAGCGCGAGCGCGTCCCAGCCCGCGTCGTCCGCCGGCAACGGCTGGACGCCTTCCAGCGCTGCGTGCAGGAACGCCGCGGTGTCTTCGGTGACGCCGAGGAAGCGCGACCCGCCGCCCAGCAGCCCGGCGGCCAGCGCACCCTGCAAAGAGTCCGGGGCGGACAGGTACGTCAGCCGCGCGGCGATCGCGGTCGGGGTGAAGCCGTGGTCGGCCAGGGCGACGAGCACCGTGTCCAGCACGCGTACCTCGGACGGCGTCGGCCGCCGTTCCGCCACCAGCCAGAACGCCAGCTCGCTGAAGCCGACCTTGCCCATCAGGTCGCGAGCCAGCTCGTGGCCGAGCAACCAGATGGTGTCCGGGTCGGAGCGTCCGAGCCGGGTCGGGTAGGAACGGTCGGCGGTCACCGATGCACTCCGTCGGGTCCCGCTCCGTCTGGTTCCCGGTCATCGCCGGGCGGATCCCCGTCGACGAGGCCGTCAAGCCAGGCACGGATGTCATCCCCATGCTCGTCGAGCGCCGGCGGCGGGAGCCGGTAGTCCGCGGGTGTCCGCGAGAAGGTGATGGGGTTGCGGATGGACGGGACAGCGGCCGCCCCCTCCCCGGCCTCGACGACCGGATCGAGCCCCAGCCCCTCGGCGAACGCGACGCCGTCGTTCACGGTGTTGATGGGCCCGCACGGCACACCGGCCCAGATGAGCGCGTCGAACCACTCCGAGCTGGTGCGGGTGCGCAGCCGGTCCTCAAGCACCGGGCGCAGAGCCTCGCGGTTCGCCACGCGGTCCTGGTTGCGCCGGAAGCGCGGATCTTCCGGCACCCCCGGGAGCCCGAGCACCTCGCAGAGCTTACGGAACTGGCCGTCGTTGCCGGCGGTCACGATCATCTGCCCGTCGGCGGTCTGCAGCGCGTCGTACGGAAAGAGGCTCGGGTGTGCGTTGCCCATGCGGTACGGCGTCGCGCCCGCCGCGACAACGGCGCTCGAGTGGTTGACCAGGCCGGACAGCGCGGACGACATCAGGTTCACCTCGACGTGCTGCCCTGCACCGGTGGCCGAGCGGTCATGCAGCGCCGCGAGCAGCCCGATCGTCGCGTGCATGCCGGCCATGACGTCGAAGACGGAAATCCCGGCGCGGTAGGGCTCGCCGGCCGGGTCGCCGGTGAGACTCATCAGGCCGGAGATGGCCTGCACGATGAGGTCGTAGCCGGGCAGCTGCGCGCCTTTCCCCGTGCCGAAGCCGCTGATCGACGCGTAGACGACACCGGGGTTGGTGGCGGAGACGGTCGTGTAGTCGAGCCCGAACCGGGCCAGTCCCCCGGGACGGAAGTTCTCGAGCAGTACGTCGCAATGCTGCGCCAGCGTCTGGGCGCGGCGCAGGTCCTCGGGATCGGTGAAGTCGAGCGCGACGGAGCGCTTGTTGCGGTTGACGCCCAGGAAGTAGGTGGACACCTCGTCGCGGACCGGCGGCATCCAGGTTCGGGTGTCGTCGCCGGCCCGGCTCTCGACCTTGACCACCTCGGCACCGAGGTCGGCGAGCAGCATGGTGGCGTAGGGCCCGGCGAGCACGCGGGTGAAGTCCGCGACGAGCAGGCCGGCGAGCGGCCCGCTCGCGGCAGTCTCCTGCGGTGCGTGTGCGCCTCTTTGCGCCATCCAGCACTACCCCATCAGATGTCCGTTAGGCGGACGAGCGTCCGAAGTGGAGTGTCGCGATGGCGTTCCCACGTGTCAACTCCTCGGATCACCCGGTGCACGGGGCGCCGACACCTGGCAGCGGCGCGTCATGCATGCGCCGAAACCGTGGGCACGGACTGATACATCGCGAAGTCAGCGCTCACGTCGCTGGCAGCGTGCAGAAGGTGCGGCAGAAAGTCGCCGGTGAGCCGTTCGACGGAGGTCTCCGCGGCGTGCACCGTGACATTCATGGCGGCGATGACACCACCGTTCCCATCGCGAAGCGGTGCTGCCACAGAGCGGATCCCAGCGGCGAGCTGCTCATCCGTCATCACCCATCCCTTGGCGCGCACCTGCCGAAGGGTGTCCGCAAGCTCCTTCCGCGACGGCGAGTGTCGCGGTGTCACACCGGAACGGCTTGGCTCAGCCAGTGCGGCGGCAAGTTCGGGCTCCGAAAGACCGGCAAGCAGCACCTTCCCCAACGAGGTGGCAACAGCCGGGAAGCGGGTGCCGATGTCAACCCGCAAGGCGATGATTTTCGGTACCGCGACACGGGAGACGTAGACAATGTCGGACCCGTCGAGCTGCGCGATCGAGGTGGACTCGCCGGTGTGCGCGACCAGTCGCTCCATATGTGGTCGCGCGATGTCCCACAGCCCTTGTGCGCGGATGTAGGTCACACCTAGCTCAAGGACGCGGGGAGCGAGTCGGAACCCGTCCGCGCCGCTGCGGACGTAGCCCAAAGCCTCGAGGGTGAGCAGGATGCGGCGCGCCGTGGGACGGGCCAGACCGGTGGCGATGGCGACCTCGCTGAGGCTCATCCGCGGTCGATGTGGGGTGAATGCCTTGATGACATCGAAGCCTCGGGCGATGGCCTCAACGAAGTTCGGATCGTCGTCGCGACGGGCCACGCCGACCCCCACTCTTTTCGCTGGACGCAGCCGTGCTCGGTCGGCCACGGCGAGCGGCCAGCATAGACCGTAACGCTGCTTCTGTCCGCTCTCCGGACAGCCCGCGAGGCGAGCGTCAGCGGTCGAGGGCGGCGCGGAGGCCTTGACGGCGCATCGCGCCGGGGTCATTGTGTCGACAGTGTCATGACCGTCACGCGGACATGTGTACGCGATCTGTGAGCGAGAGGCTGCGACGTTGACGACGCATACGGATGGCGACAGTCCCCGAGCAGGGCAGCCGGTCCTCTTCCGGGGCGGGACCGTCCTGACGATGGACGCATCAAGGCGCGTGCTCACCAACGCGGACGTGCTCGTCGTCGGTGAGCGCGTCGAGGCTGTGGGTCCGAACCTGGAGGCACCGGACGGAACCCATGTCATCGACGCGTCGGGCGGCATCGTCATGCCGGGCATGGTGGACACCCACCGGCACATGTGGCAGACGGCGATGCGCGGGTACGGCGCCGACTGGACGCTGACGCAGTACTTCGTCTGGTACTACCTCGAGCACGGCAAGACGTTCCGGCCGCTAGACATCTACGCGGGCAACCTGCTGTCGGCGATCGAGTCGCTCGACGCCGGCGTGACGACCACCGTCGACTGGTCGCACGGCCTGCAGACGGTCGACCATGCGGAGGCGGCGGTGGACGCCCTGCAGGAGGTGCCCGGCCGGTTCGTGCTCGCCTACGGCAACATCCAGGCCGGCCCCTGGGAGTGGTCGGCGGCACCGGAGTTCGGCGACTTCGTCTCGCGCCGGCTCCCCGGCGGCAACGACATGCTCGGGTTCCAGATGGCCTTCGACGTCACCGGCGACCCGGCGTTCCCGGAGCGCGCGGCGTTCGAGGTCGCGCGCGAGCTCGACGTGCCGGTGACAACACACGCCGGCGTGTGGGGCGCCACGAACGACGACGGCATCAAGCTCATCTACGACAACGGCTTCGCCGACCCGCGCAACGTCTACGTCCACGCCGCGACGCTGAGCCACGACTCGTACCAGCGCATCGCGGCCTCCGGCGCGTCCGTGTCGGTGTCGACGGAGAGCGAGCAGAGCTGCGGCCAGGGCTACCCGCCTACCTGGACGCTGCGGTCGCACGACATCCCCGTGTCACTGTCGATGGATACGAGCGTGTGGCAGAGCGGCGACCTGTTCAGCGCGATGCGCACGACGTTAGGCGCGGACCGGTCGCGGGAGCACCTCGAGGCGCACGCGAAGAACGAGACGGTGACCAACTGCCACCTGCGCGCCGACCAGGTCGTGGAGTGGGCAACGCTCGGTGGCGCCAAGGCACTCGGGCTCGGCGACACGATCGGAAGCCTCGAGCCCGGCAAGAAGGCCGACGTGGTGCTCATCAAGAACGAGAACTCGCCCACAATGTTCCCGCTGCTCAACCCCTACGGGCACGTGGCTTTGCAGGCCCAGCGCGGCGACGTGCACACAGTGGTCGTCAACGGCCGCGTCGTGAAGCATGAACATCGCCTCGTCGACGTGGACCTCGCTAAGGCGCGCCAGTCGGTCGAGAGCACTGTCGAGTACCTGCAGACGACGCTGGGCCCCGAGGCGTGGGCGGCGGGCATGAACCCCGAGATCCCCGAGACGAAGATCCTCGACAACCCGTACCAGTACACGGAGTTCCGCACAGCCAGCACACACGGCGGCTGACCGAGCAGTCCCCCTGCAGCCTCGCCATGTGTTCGTCGTGTCGACTTCGAGGGCGAGCACTACACGGTCGAGGGTGCAACGGTGTCGACCCCGCCGGGTCCGCTGCCGGACATCTACTCCGGTGGCAAAGGGCGGCGCCGGATACGTGCGCGTGATGCGGCGGGCCAGACGGGTCTAGGCGTGGCCTGAAGAGGGTGAAGAACCTCTCGTTCCGCCCTGCATCCGAGGCCCATGGGATCAGATCCTCCTGGGCCGACGGTCCGCCGTATGCGGCGCGCCGCCGGTTCGCGCGCAGGCGATCCGTCGAGAGCGGACAACCACATGGAAAGGGAGAGGGGCCTACCCCTCTCCGTCTTCAATGTATAGCCGACCGGGGGGCTTGCGGCAAGGCCCCCGTCGGGCCGCAGAATCGCCCGGCGAGGCCAGGGCCTACGGAAATGGGAGTCACGAAATGCGTGTGTTGCTGTCGACGTATGACTCGCGCGGCGGCGTCGAACCGCTGGTGGGTCTCGCGGTGCAGCTGCGGGCACTCGGCGCGGAGGTGCAGATGTGCGCGCCTTCGGACTGCGCGGACCGGCTGGCCGAGGTCGGCGTGCCGCTGGTGCCGGTCGGCCAGCCGGTGCGCCAGCTGGTGCACGGGGCGACGCCGCCGTCGGCTGCGGACGTGCCCCGGCTAGCGGCCGAGTTGATCACCGCGCAGTTCGACAAGCTCGCCGCGGCGGCCGAGGGATGCGATGCCCTGGTGGCGAGCGGCTTGATGCCGGCCGTGGCCGGCGCCCGGTCGGTGGCCGAGAAACTGGGCATCCGCTCCGTATTCGTGAGCTACTGTCCGATCTTCCTGCCGTCGCCGCACCACCAGCCGCAGCCTCTGCCGGGCCGGCCGTTCCCACCGGACGTGACCGACCACCGAGTGTTGAATGAGCTGGAGGTCCAGAGCTATAACGCGCTGTTCGGCGCGGCGCTCAACACCCAGCGGGCATCGATCGGCCTGCCACCGGTGGACGACGTACGTGCCCACATCCTCGGCGATCAGCCGTGGCTGGCGGCGGACCCGATCCTGGCCCCGTGGCAGGAGCCTGCGGACCTCGACGTTGCGCAGACCGGCGCGTGGATCCTGCCGGACGAACGCCCACTCCCGGCTGAGCTCCAGGCATTCCTGGACGCCGGCACTCCACCGGTGTACGTGGGCTTCGGCAGCATGCGCGCGCCGAAGGACTTCGCGCGGGTGGCCATCGAGGCGATCCGCGCGCAGGGCCGCCGCGCACTCGTGTCCCGCGGCTGGGCCGACCTGGCCCTGATCGACGACCAGGAGGACTGCTTCGCCGTCGGCGAGGTCAACCAGCAGGCACTGTTCGGCCGGGTGGCCGCCGTCGTGCACCACGGCGGCGCGGGCACGACGACGACTGCCGCCCGGGCCGGCGCTCCTCAGGTGGTGGTACCCCAGATCGGGGACCAGCCGTACTGGGCCGGCCGGGTGGCCGAGCTGGGGATCGGCGCGGCACACGACGGTCCGACTCCGACCGCCGAGTCCCTGTCGGCCGCGCTCAGCACGGCACTGACCGGCAGCACCCGTGCACGTGCTACCGCCATGGCCAGCACGATCCGCACCGACGGCGCGACGGTGGCCGCAACGCTGCTGCTCGACGCGGTCAGCCGAGAAAGGCCGCCAGTCTCCGCGTGAGCCACACGGGATCAACGGCCACGGGGTCCACGTCGTGCGGAGCGTCGCTCGTCATGGCCATAAGGTTCCTCCCGCCGGTCCAGACGCCTTGCTGCGCGCAACGGTTGCAGGCGAACTCAGATCGGAGCTGATGACGTGCACCTCCTCACTACCAGCGCGTTCGACCTTCCCGACCACCTCACCCCCAAGGCCGACCCAACGCTGATCGCCGGCGACGAGCAGCACTTCGCGGCGATCGCGAAGAGCCTGGAGCAGTCGATCGCCGACCTGTCCGGCCGCCTCGATGCTGAGCGCAAGGCGCCCGGCGGCGTGGGGCAGGAGGCGATGGACCGGGACATGGAGATCTACCGGCTGACCGCTCGCCTGCGCGCCCTGCGTCGCTTCGGTCTGGACCTGTGCCTCGGACGCATCGTCAGCACGGAGAACCCCGAGCCCGTGTACGTCGGACGACTTGGCCTCACGGACAGCGCGGGTCGTCGGCTGCTGCTCGACTGGCGCTCCCCCGCGGCTGAGCCATTCTTCGGAGCGACCCACGCGAACCCGATGGGCCTGGCGAGCCGCCGCAGGTATCGCTGGACCCGCGGCCGGATCAGCGACTACTGGGACGAGGTGTTCACCTCGGACGGGTTCGAAGGGCATGCCGCACTCGACGACCAGTCCGCCTTCATCGCCAGCCTCGGCAGCAGCCGGTCGAGCCGGATGCGCGACGTGCTCGGCACCATCCAGGCCGACCAGGACGCCATCATCCGCGCAGGATCGCGCGGCGCTCTCGTCGTCGACGGCGGTCCGGGTACGGGAAAGACGGTCGTCGCTCTGCACCGCTCGGCCTACCTCCTCTACTCCGACCCTCGCCTCGGTCACCGCCGGGGTGGCGTGCTGTTCGTCGGTCCGCACCAGCCCTACCTGGCCTACGTCGCCGACGTCCTCCCCAGCCTCGGAGAGGAGGGCGTGCAGACCTGCACCCTGCGGGACCTCGTCGCCGAGGGAGCCGCAGCCGCGATCGAGAAAGACGCGAACGTGGCCCTCCTGAAGTCCTCCGCGAACCTGGTGAAGGCGATCGAGACGGCCGTCAGGTTCTACGAGGAGCCGCCAACCAAGGGGATGACGGTCGGGACCGACTGGTCCGACATCTGGCTGAGCGCCGACGACTGGGCCGCGGCGTTCGACGCGGCAGAACCCGGTACGCCGCACAACGAGGCGCGCGAGCAGGTCTGGGAGGAGCTGCTCACGATCCTGATGGACAAGCATGACGACGACGCCTCGGCTGACCTGCTCCGGAAGTCGCTGCTGCAGAACGAGGAGCTGCTCACGACCCTCAACAGCGCGTGGCCGATGCTCGAAGCGGCTGACCTCGTCGGAGACCTGTGGTCGGTACCCGCCTACCTGCGCAAGTGCGCTCCCTGGCTCAGCCTCGATGACGTGCGGCAGCTGCAGCGCGAGGACGCCCACGCCTGGACGGTGTCCGACCTGCCGCTCCTGGACGCAGCACGGCAGCGGCTCGGCGACCCGGAGGCTTCACGACGTCAGCGCCGGCACGACGCCGCGCTCGCCGCCGAACGCGAGCAGATGGCCAGAGTCGTGGACGACCTCAGCGCGGCCGCCGACGACGAGTACGGCGTGGGCCTGGTGACGATGCTGCGCGGCGAGGACTTCAAAGACGCCCTGGTCGACCAGACCGGGCAGCCCGGCATGAACCCGGACCGGCTCGCTGGCCCGTTCGCGCACATCGTCGTGGACGAGGCACAGGAACTGACCGACGCAGAGTGGCAGATGCTGCTGCTCCGCTGCCCGTCCCGCAGCTTCACCATCGTCGGGGACCGGGCCCAGGCCAGGCACGGGTTCACCGAGTCATGGCAGGAACGGCTCGAGCGGATCGGGCTCGACCGGATCAACCTGGCCTCCCTCACCATCAACTACCGGACGCCGGAAGAGGTCATGGCGGAAGCCGAGCCGGTCATCCGGGCCGTGCTCCCGGACGCCAACGTGCCAACCTCCATCCGCAGCAGCGACGTGCCCGTCGTGCACGGATCTGCTTCGGATCTGGGCTCGATCCTCGACACCTGGCTCACCTCGCATGCCGACGGGATCGCCTGCGTCATCGGCACTGGTGACATCGAAGCTGGCACGTTCCCGGCGACGGCCCGCGTCCGGTCGCTGACCCCGGAGCTGTCGAAGGGGCTCGAGTTCGACCTGGTCGTTCTCATCGACCCAGAGGCGTTCGGCAACGGCATCGAAGGAGCGGTCGACCGCTATGTCGCGATGACCCGAGCCACCCAGCGACTCGTCATCCTCACCAGTTCCTGACGTCCGCCAAGACCAGTCAGAAGGGGTGGGCGGATTCGAATCCGCGACCCAGGGATTATGAGTTACCTGAAGGCGTACTGGCTGGTTGCTGCTAGTGGCCGGATTGGTCGTGAGGTCCTGATCCGTGGTGAGCGCAGAGCCGAGCGATGCGCCGATGGCCACGAAGGAGGCCAGCAGCATAACGCCCCATGAGGCGAGCCTGCGCCACGGGCGCATAGCAGCCAGCCGGGCCAAGCGTTGG
>JAVEDJ010000067.1 GCA_030841025.1 Actinomycetota bacterium | reverse complement strand
GAAGTCGAGCTCGTCCTTGAGCCGGTCGTAGGCCTCCTGGGTCAACCAGGTGACGTTGGCGGTCGTCTCGGTCACGACATGCTCCTGAGGTCTGATCGTGCGGTGCAGGGCTCTCGTCGGTCGCTGCTGAAGCAGCGCCGGAAGTATCGAGGCTAACCCCCGACCGGTGGGATTCGTCTAATCGAACGATCTCATCCACTGAACTCGTGCGCTGAACCGGCGGGGCGGGCCCGGTCCAGGCGGCACCCGACGAGGATGGCGGTCACGGCCCGCGACCGGGTGCGTACGACGGCGGTGGCCGCCCGGGTGTCCTCGTTCCCCGCCGGGAGCGTGACGCGGGTGACGCCGACCGGCTCGTGGTGGCGGTCCTCGGCCTGGACGGTGCAGCCCACCGGTGACCTGCGGTCCGCTGTGGCCTGGACTTGCACGCGGACCTGGGACTCGTCGACCACGGTGAAGCTTTGCAGCTGGCTGCGCACGTCCGGCGTCGCGGCGTCCAGTGCCGCCCACAGCACCCAGGCCACGAACGCAGCGGCCAGCACCACGATCGCGGCGACGCCCAGCGGGCGCGGGCGGCGCCGGGCGTCGTCGTACCGCCCGGGTGGACGGGTGGGGTTGGCAGGGGTCATCGGGCCCTCGGGGAACGGGTGTCGGCGCTTTCAGCCATGATTGTGCCGTGACGGAGCAGCTGCGTTTGATGGCGGTCCATGCCCATCCTGACGACGAGTCGAGCAAGGGCGCCGCGACGATGGCGCGCTACATCGCCGAAGGGGTGGACGTCCACGTCGTGACGTGCACCGGCGGTGAGCGCGGTTCCGTGCTCAACCCCCGGCTACAGCACGACGAGTCGGTGCTCGCCAACCTGGCCGACATCCGGCGGCGCGAGATGGACGCCGCCCGCGAGATCCTCGGCGTCCGCCAGGACTGGCTGGGCTGGATCGACTCGGGACTGCCCGAGGGCGACCCGCTGCCGCCGCTCCCGGAGGGGTGCTTCGGGCTGATGGACGTGGAGGTCGCGGCCGAGCCGTTGGTGCGGCTGATCCGCTCGTTCCGCCCGCACGTTATGACGACCTATGACGAGAACGGCGGCTACCCGCACCCCGACCACATCATGTGCCACAAGATCTCGATGCACGCCTTCGAGACAGCCGGCGACCCTGACGCCTACCCCGAGGCCGGGCCGCCGTGGCAGCCGCAGAAGCTCTACTTCAACCAGACGTTTACCAAGGCCCGCACCACGGCCCTGCACGAGGCGATGCTCGCGGCCGGGCTGGAGTCGCCCTACGCCGAGTGGCTCGAGCGGTGGGAGGACCGCGAGGAGCGCACGATCACCACGCGGGTGCCGTGCAGCGACTACTTCGAGCTGCGGGACCGGGCGCTGCTGGCCCACGCCACCCAGGTCGACCCCGACGGTGCCTGGTTCCACGTGCCCCTCGACATGCAGCGCCAGGTGTGGCCGACGGAGGACTTCGAGCTGGCCCGCTCCGTCATCGACACCACGGCTCCCGAGGACGACCTGTTCGCGGGCATCCGGGAGTCGGTCGGCGCGGTGGCGGGGGAACAGCGATGACTGTCGTGCTCGCGGTGGCCGCCGATAACGGCGATGCGGCCCCCGGGCTGCTCGGATTCGTCGTCGTGGCCGCGTTGGGGGTCGCCACGTGGCTGTTGCTCCGCTCTATGCGCCGACAGATGCGCAAGATCGACCTGCCCGACCCGCCTCGCGAGAAGGTGGCCGAGGACGACGCCGAGCCGAGCAACGGCCCGGGGCCTACGCCCGGCCCGCGGGACGGTCGTCCCCCGGACGGCTGAGGCCGGCTACGCCCGCGTCGACTTCGCGCTCGCGACGGCCGCGACCTCGGTGGCACCGATGTCGGTCGCCGCGACCTGCGGGTCCTGGTGGTCCTCGTCCTGCGGTGCCTCAGCGGTCGTGACGGGGTCCGCCGCGGTCGGCGCGGCCGCCTCCGCGGCGGCGAGCACCGAGCGTTCCCAGTCGCCGTCACCGGGGTTGGACAGACCGCTGAGGAACTCGGGCACCCGCTCCGCGGGCATCGGCACGGCCAGGTGGAAGCCCTGTCCGATGCGATAGCCGAGAGACAGCAAGGAGCTCCACTGCTCGGGCTTCTCGATCCCCTCGGCGACGATCGTGGACAGCCCCAGCGTGTCGGCGAGGTCGCGGATGGTGCGCACCAAGCCGGACTCGGTGTCGCCGCCGGGGAGCGTCTCGACGAACTCCTGCGCCAGCTTCAGCCCGTTCACCGGCAGCATCTGCAGGTAGCTCAAGGACGAGTAGCCGGTCCCGAAGTCGTCGATGTACAGCGCGACACCAAGCTCCGAGAGCGCCGTGAGCCGGTCGACCATGACCGTGTCGCCGGGGAGCAGCACGCTCTCCGTGATCTCGAGCACCACAGTGGTCGGGTCGATGCCGCTGTCCTTGATGGCCGACTTGACGTCGTCGACGATGGTGGGGTCGAGCAGCTGGCGGCCGCTGACGTTGACCGCCATGTGCAGCTGCTGGTGATCTGCGTGCGTGCGCTGCCAGCGCACCGCCGCGAACAGCGCGGTCCGCAGGACCTTGCGGCCCAGCGGGATGATCAGGCCGGTCTCCTCGGCGAGCGCGATGAACTGTCCCGGCTGGAGCATGCCGTGCTCCGGGTGCTCCCACCGCGCGAGCGCCTCGAGGCCGCTGATGATCCCGGACTCGAGGTCGACGAGCGGCTGGTAGTAGACCGTGATCTCGTCGCGCTCGATGGCGTGCCGCAGGTCGCTGGTCAGGGACAGCCGGGCGAGGGCTGCCTCATGCATGGTCGGCGCGAAGACGGCGTACCGGTTCTTGCCGTGGTTCTTCGCGTCGTACAGCGCGAGGTCGGCGTTGCGCATCAGGTCCTCGGGCGCCGCGGGGCCACCGCGTCCGATAGCGATCCCGATGCTCGCGCCGGTCGTCACTTCGGTGCCGTCGATGTCGAACGGTACGGCGAGGGCCTCCAGCAACCGCTGGGCGATGATCTCGCAGCGGTTGTCGTCCTCGACGTCCTCGAGCAGGATCGCGAACTCGTCGCCGCCGAGGCGCGCCGCCGTGTCCCCGTCGCGCAGGCAGCCACGCAGCCGGTTGGTCATCTCGCGCAGCAGGGTGTCGCCCGCGGCGTGGCCGAGGCTGTCGTTCACGGTCTTGAAGTCGTCGAGGTCCACGAACAGCACGCCGTAGCTGTCGGCTCGGGCGCGGGCCATGGCGTGCCCGAGCCGGTCGCGGAACAGGGCACGGTTGGCCAGGCCGGTGAGGGCGTCGTGGAAGGCCTGGTGGGTGAGCTGCTCCTCGAGCTCGTGCCGCTCCGTCACGTCGTGACAGGTGACGACGAAGCCCATCAGGTCCTCGTCGATGACGTGGGTGACGACCGCGTCGACGTGGCGGGTGTGGCCGTCCTCGCTGTTGAGTCGGACCTCTCCGCGCGCCGGACGGCCGCCCTGTGCACGGCTCACCAGGTCAATGGCAGCGTCGCGGTCGGACTCGGTCACGACGTCGAGCCAGTTCATGCCGAGCAGCTCGGGGGCGGGCATGCCGACGATCGGCTCGACCGCCGGCGTCACGTGCACGATGGTCAGGTCGTGGTCGAGGATGCAGATCACGTCCGACGCGTACTGCAGCATCAGGCGCAGCCGCCGCTCGCTGCGGCGCTCCAGCATCACCTCGCCGACGTCCAGCCGCTCGAGGGCCAGCGCCATCGTCTTCGCGAGCGAGCCGAGCGACGCGATCGTCCGTGTGGACGGAGCAAGGTCCATGGCGACGACCGCAGCCTCGCGGGCGGGTCCGCGAGCCGGCAGGGCGACGAGCACCAGGGACTGGGTCGACGGGACGCCGAGGGTTGCGTGCAGCAGCGAGGGCCCCGTGAGTACGTCGATGCCGGTGGCCGCGTTGGGGAACAGCGCCAGCTCTGCGGCGTCGAGGAACGTTGCCACGTCGGCGTCGTCGGTGGCCTGCGCGATGGTGCCGCCGGGGTCGCCGTCGATGCGCCAGGCGCGCGAACCGGGCTGGTCGACCAGGCCGACTGCAGCGTCCAGCGCGGCGTCCCGGACGCCGCTGCGGTCGGCGGCACCGACCAGAGCGGCGGTGGCGCTGCGCAGCACGTGCTCGCGCCGCAGGGCGCGACGGAGGTGGTCCAACAGGGTCATGATGCGCAGCAGAGCCAGCGTGAACAGGAGCACCGAGCCACCGAGCATGACGACCGCGATGCTCAGCTCGCGTCCGGCCTGGTGAGTCAGGAAGAGGACGGGGGAGACGAGGCAGGCCAGGCCCAGCAGGAGCACGAAGTGCCAGGCCGACCCGAGACCCTCGGCCCGTACGACGGCAGGGGCGGTGGCCATGGTCGGGTGCGCCGCCGCGAGGGTCAGCAGCGCGAAGCCCAGCAGCCAGCCGACGCTGAGGACGGGCGTGTCGGTGACGGCGGCACTCACCTCCGCGGCGACCCCGATCCCGAGGCCGGCGCCGATCAACCGGGCCGCGCTGTCGCGGCTGCCCACGACGGCGAAGCCCAGACGGGCCACGACGGCCAGGACCAGCAGGTCACCAAGCGGGTAGGCGCCGGCGACAGCCATCTGCGCCAGGTCTGCGGAGTCGTCGTGCAGCACCGGCTCGAGCAGTGCCAGCCAGCCCGCCTGTGCGGCCGCAACGGTGATGACCAGCGCATCGAGGAGGCTGGCGCGGTCGTGCCGGATGCGGTCGCGCTGGAAGGCCACCACCGCCCCCGCGATGGCCGGGTAGGCCAGCAGCCGAGGGAGGTCGGCGAAGGACGGCGACGCCGCGCCGGTCAGGCCGACGGCCTGGCCGACGGACAGCAGCGCGATCCCGGCCGCGAGCAGCCAAGTCGGCAGCGGGTCAGCGAGCCGGTGGTGGCGGGTGGCGAGCAGCAGACTGGTTGCCGTCCCGGCCCCGGCCAACACCCACACCAGGGCGCGGGCGCCCGAGCTGGGCACGGCCAGGTAGGCGCCGATCAGGCCGAGGGTGATCACCGCGGTCACCAGGGCCGCGCCAGGGCGCGTCACAATTCCCCTGCTCAGCATCCGTGCCGCCCCTCGCCGCCGTGTTTAGTCCCGTTCCTCTCGTGCTTATCGGCGTCGCGGCCGATGACTTGATCCCCGGATCGGGCAACGGATCGGCAAACGCTTCCCCCGCACTGCACTGAGGGGCCCGGGTAGGCAGCCGGACGTCGCCGGGCCCGGGCCGCCCTCGGGTCGAGCCGGCCGAGGCGGCGTACGGATGCCTCGCCACGGGAAGCCTTCGGGCGTCCCGCGGGTTGGCACGGGGGATGATCACTCCTGGACCGCCCTCTGCCGTCGGCCTGCGCTCCGAGCGGGGGCCGGTCCTGGTCGGGCTGATGTTGGCCACGGCGCTCGTCGCCCTCGACGCGACGATCATCGCGACCGCGGTGCCCTCGATCGTGCGCGACCTGGGCGGCTTCTCGCAGTTTCCCTGGCTGTTCTCGATCTATCTGCTGACCCAGGCCGTGACCGTGCCGCTCTACGGCAAGCTGGCCGACGTCGTCGGTCGCCGGCCAGTGCTGTTCTTCGGGATTGCCGTCTTTGTCGCCGGGTCCGTCCTGTGCGGCGTGGCCTGGAGCATGCCGACGTTGATCGTGGCCCGGGCCGTCCAGGGCATCGGTGCCGGCGCTGTGCTGCCGATGACGATCACGATCGTGGGTGACCTGTACTCGGTGCAGGAGCGGGCCCGGGTCCAGGGCTACGTGGCGAGCGTGTGGGGCGCCGCTTCGGTGATCGGACCGACGTTGGGTGGGGTCTTCTCCGAGTACCTCAGCTGGCGATGGATCTTCTTCGTGAACATCCCGTTGGGCGGCGTCGCCGCGTGGATGCTCTGGCGCAGCTTCCAGGAGGAGGTGCAGCGTCGTCGCCATCGGCTCGACATCGCCGGCGCCGGGCTGCTCACGGCCGGCTTCTCGCTGATCATCCTCGGGCTGCTCGAGGGCGGTGTCGCCTGGGGCTGGGGCTCGGTCACGAGCTACGTGGTCTTCACGGTCGGCGGGCTGGCCCTGGTCGCGTTCCTGCTCGTCGAGCGGCGCGCGGCAGAGCCCGTGCTGCCGCTGTGGGTGTTCCGGCGCCGAGTGCTCGTCGGGGGCAATCTCGCCTCGGCGGCGATCGGCGTCGTCCTCATCGGGCTCACGTCGTACGTCCCGACCTATGTGCAAGGTGTCCTCGGCACGGGCGCGCTGGTTGCCGGCTTTGCGGTGGCCGCCATGACCGTCGGATGGCCGCTGGCCGCATCCCTGTCCGGCCGCATCTATCTGCGCATCGGCTTCCGGAACACCGCCTTGATCGGGAGCGCGATCGTGGTCTTCGGCACTGTCCTGGTGGCGATGCTCGGCCGGACCTCGCCGGTGCTCGCCGTGGCGCTGGCCTGCTTCGTGGTCGGCGTCGGGCTCGGGCTCTGCTCCGCGCCGACGATGGTGGCCGTGCAGTCCGTCGTGGACTGGGAGCGCCGTGGCGTGGTGACCGCGACCAACATGTTCTGTCGCAACCTCGGCAGCGCCGTCGGTGTGGCCGTCTTCGGAGCCGTGGCGAACGCCACGCTCGCGCACCGTTTCGCACACCCGCCCGCGGACGTCGCCGGGCACCTCCCCGACAGCACGGACGCCGAGAACCTGGTGCTCGGAGGTCATGCCAGCTCTGCGGCAGTGACCGACTTCGTGCAGTCGGCGCTCTACGACGCGGCCCACAACGTGTTCCTCGGCGTCGTGGTGGCCGCTGTCGTCGGTGTGCTGGTGCTGTGGCTGATGCCCCGCCGCACCGAGCCCATCGACGCCTGAACCACCGACCCGGGGCAGCTACCTCAGGTCTCGGCGCGGTCCATGCTCGCCCTGGGGCAGCCGCAGCGCCGCGCCCGGTTGCGGGAAGCCCCCCAGGTGCGCACAGGTCGACGCAGCCAGGTCCCGACCAGCTTCGAGGCCGACCTGCAGGCCGTCGCCCCGGAGGTGGGCGGCGATGAAGCCGGCGATGAAGGTGTCTCCGGCTCCCGTTGTGTCGACCACCTCGACCGGGGCGACGCTTGTCTCCGCCCGCTGACCGCCGTCGGAGGCGATGCTTCCGAGCGCCCCACGAGTGACCACTGCGAGGCGTGCCCCCTCCGCCAGCATCTGCGCCAGCATCACCTCGGCCCGCTCCAACGACGGACCGGCGGACGCGAAGGCGATGGTCAGCCCGCCCACGCCGAGGCTTCCCGGCTCGGCGTTGACGGACACGTCCTGCGAGACACTCACGCCTTCACGGGTCAGCGTCCGTCGCAGGCCGCCGCCGTCGTTGAGCCAGCCGAGATGCACATGGCGCATCGTCAGCAGGCGCTGAACCTCGGCCGGCTCGGGCCGGTAGTCCCAGCAGACCCCGAAGTCCTCGAACTCGATCGTGCGTTCGCCGTCGTCGTCGGTCTGGATGTCGGTGTAGGCCGTCCGGCCCGGTGTGACGCGCAC
>JAVEDJ010000051.1 GCA_030841025.1 Actinomycetota bacterium | reverse complement strand
GCGGCCATCGACGCGGTCACGCCGGGGCGCCCGTCGCGGCGGACCAGCTGGTGGATGAGCGCGGCCAGCATCGCGACGCCCAGGACCCCGGCCACGGGGGCAAGGGCACGGCGCTCGTCACGCAGCACGACCAGCAGGTCGGCGGCCAGCGCGGCGCCACCTGCGACCACAGCGCCACCGCCGCCGCCCGGGACCCCGAGCGCCACGAACCACCGGCTCACCAGCAGACCCTGGGCGAGCAGCACCGCCAGCAGCAGCACGAACGGAGCCGCCAGCGCCGCCAGGGCCGTCGCCGTGACCAGCGCGGCGGCGGCGACGGCGATCATGGCGGCATCGTGCCAGAGGCGGGCGGGCCAGATCAGCCGCCGGCGAAGGGCGGCAGCACCTCGATGACCTCTCCCTGCGACAGCTGGAAGTCCCTGCCGACCCGGGCGCCGTCGACCAGAAAGCTGCAGTGACCCAGGATCCGGGCCAGCTCGGGTCCGTGCTCGGCGCCCAGCGCGTCCACGACGGAGCCCAGCGTGGCGCCGTCGTACGCCTGCTCGCTCTTGCCGGCCGCCGCCCGTGCGGCCGCCCAGAAACGCACGGTCCCGGTCGCCATCGCCCTCCTCGTTCGAGGAGCCATCTTCTCGCAACGCGGACAGATCGGCTGAGCGAGCCGGGACACAGTGTTTACTTGTCGCACGAAGGAGGGGGTCCGATGAGCCAGCTGTTGTTGTTGACCAACGCCCTGCAGCCCTCGGCTGAGGTGCTGCCCGCGCTCGGGCTGCTCTCCCACCAGCTGCGAGTGGCGCCGGCGGAGACCTCGGCCCTGCTCGAGGCACCGCCGTCCGACGCCCTGCTGGTGGACGGCCGGCGCGAGCTGCCGCACATCCGCTCGCTGTGCCGCATGATCCGCACCACGGGGGTGAGCTGCCCGGTGATCCTGGTGACCACCGAGGGCGGCCTGGCCGCGGTGACGGCCGAGTGGGGCGTCGATGACGTCCTGCTCGACACCGCGGGTCCGGCGGAGGTGGAGGCCCGGCTGCGGCTGGCCATCGGTCGGCTGGCGGCCGGCAAGGAGCCGGCGGCGGAGCTCACCGAGATCCGCCGCGGCGACGTCTTGATCGACGAGGCGACCTACACCGCCAAGGTGCGCGGCCGCTCGCTGGACCTGACGTTCAAGGAGTTCGAGCTGCTGAAGTTCCTCGCGCAGCACCCGGGCCGGGTCTTCACCCGCGCCCAGCTGCTGCAGGAGGTCTGGGGCTACGACTACTACGGCGGCACGCGCACGGTCGACGTACACGTGCGGCGGTTGCGCGCCAAGCTCGGCACCGACCACGAGGCGCTCATCGGCACCGTGCGCAACGTCGGCTACCGCTTCGTCCTGCCGCCGCGGGAGTCGACGGCGGTCCAGCCGACTCCGGCGCCCGCGCCGGTGCATTGACGCCCGCACCCTGACGCCGGTGCACTGAGGCCGGCCACCCGCTCCGAAGGCGACAGAGGCGGTGACCCCCGGGGGGGTTCACCGCCTCTCGCGTTGGACGCCGGACACGGCGTGCCGGTTATGGCGTCGCGGTGCTCCGCGCGGCCGGCGGCGGACCGACGTTGGGATGCGCGCCCAGGAAGTCGATCAGGGCGTCCAGGTCGACCTTGCCACCCAGGCGCGGGGTGCCGTTGACGAACGCGGGGTACGAGTCGCCACCGTCGGCCAGGAAGTTGCTGGCCGTGACCTTGTAGCTCTGGGCCGGGTCCAGAGTGACCCCACCCAGCTTGATGGAAGCCGGGTCGACCTTGTTGCCGAACGGCGCCGCCTGCGACCACGAGTACGTGAAGCCGTCGGAGATGCCCAGCCGCAGCACGTCACGCCCGCCGGGACGACCGGCGACCCACTGCTGCTCGAGGAGCGCGTCGATCTGCGTCCCGGTCATGCTGAAGGTCTGCAGGATGTTGCTGAACGGTTGCACGTTGAACACTTCCCGGTAGGTGATCTGCCCTGGGGCCTCGCCTGCAGGCGAGTTGTTGACCAGCAGGTCGGTCCGCACACCGCCCGCATTCATGAAGGCGATCTGCGCGCCACTGCCCTTCGTCGACTCGAGCTGCGCGTCGGCGATGAGGTTGGACAGCGACGACTCCCCGGCCCGGTTCTCCGTGTTGCCGTTGAAGGCGCGCCTGATGTCGGCGCTGATCGAGCCGACGACCTTGTTGCCGGGACCCGCCGCCTTCGCAACCCACTTGTCGACGATCGCCTTGACCGCGGGGTCGGGCACCACGTTGCGCGTCACCAGGTGGTTCACGGCACGCACGCTGCTGCGTACGACGTCCTGGGTCTTGGTGTCGATCCTGAAGTTCACCTCGCTGATGACGCGGCCGTAGGACATGGCACTGACGACCTTGCGGGGCTGGCCCTTCGGGTCGGCGATGAGGCAGTTGTAGGCCTGGTGCGTGTGTCCGGTGAAGACGGCGTCGATCTTCGGCGCGAGGCGCTTGGCAATCTCGACGACCGGGCCCGAGATGCCCTTGCACCCGTTGTAGGTGCTGGTGGTCAGGCCGCCCTCGTGCAGCAGCACGACGATCGCCTTGACGCCCCTCTTCTGCAGCTTCTTGGCCGCGGCGTTCCCGGCCGTGACCTCGTCCTGGAAGTCGTAGCCCGCGACACCCGAGGGGGCCACGAGCGTGTCGGTGCCCTCGAGGGTCATGCCGATGAAGCCGATCTTGGCCTTGCCGACCTTCTTCACCCACGTGGCCGGCAGCACGGTCTTGTGGGTCTTGGTGTTGACGACGTTGGCCGCGAGGTACTGGAAGCTGGCGCCGGGGTAGCGCACGTCCTTGCCGCTCGCGTCCTTCTGGAAGCAGCCGTCGACCGGGTGGCAGCCGCCGTTCTGCATGCGCAGCAGCTCGGTGACACCCTCGTCGAACTCGTGGTTGCCCACGCTGGAGACGTTCAGGCCCACCTTGTTCAGCGTCTCGACGGAGGGCTCGTCGTGGAAGACACCCGACGTGAAGGTGGAGCCCCCGATCAGGTCACCGGCGGCGACGGTGAGGCTGTGGGCATGCCCGTAGCGCAGCTGCCGCAGGT
Organism: Actinomycetota bacterium; assembly: GCA_030841025.1. Lineage (GTDB taxonomy): Bacteria > Actinomycetota > Actinomycetes > JACCUZ01 > JACCUZ01 > BP-173. The sequence goes on along the minus strand of JAVEDJ010000051.1, from coordinate 12,300 downwards.
GCGTCGCGAGGAATGCCGCACCGTTGGTGGCGACCGCAGCGCCGCCGGGAATCGTCACCTGCGAGTCGGGACCCGAGTCCGGCTCGATGTGACCGTGGTAGTCGTTGAACGACAGCAGCTGCACCCGCTCGTAGCGGGGCGTGAACTTCGAGGCGGCGTCGGCGGCCGTGACCGGCAGTGCGGCGAGCACGAGGCCGGCCACCGCGGCGGTGGCCACGGGCCGGCGCCGGAAGAGTCCGGATGCGGACATGGGGCTCCTTCGGAAGGAACAGCGACGAGTTGGGTCGGCCGAAACCTATCGATTCCGGCGTCGTACGGACAGAGCTATGGGCACATCTCGTCACAAAAGGACGTCGTGCGGCTCCCTCTCGCCGGCCGCCGTTAGGGTCGCGCTGTGACGAGAGCCGCGGCCGGTAGTGACGCAGGGGGCCGGGCTCGCGCAGCCGGGTCACCCGGCGACCGGGTCCGCGTCGAGGTGGTCGGGTTGCTGTCCGAGGACGAGGTCCGCGACGTCGCGGCTCTGGTCGAGGCCGCGACCGAGGCCGACGGGGTCCGCCCGCTCTCCGAGCACGTGGTCCTGCACCTGCGCTACGGCGGCGACGCCCCGGTGCGCAACGTGCTGGTCTACCGGGACGGCGCGCTCGCCGCCTACGGCCACCTGGACGTCACCGACGAGGTGGCAGGCGCGAGCGCGGAGGTCGTCGTACACCCCGCGCACCGCCGCGAAGGGCTCGGCCACCTGCTGGTCGCCGCCACCGTCGACGAGTCACCCGACGGCCGGCTGCGGCTCTGGGCCCACGGCGAGCACCCGGCCGCGGCGACCATGGCCGCGTCGATGGGCTTCCGGCAGTCCCGCTCGCTCTGGCAGATGCGTCGCTCGCTGTACGCCGCCCTCCCCGCGCCGGTCTTGCCCGAAGGCGTCTCGGTCCGGACCTTCGAGCCGGGCCAGGACGACGAGGCGTGGGTGCGGCTCAACGCGCTGGCGTTCCGGGACCACCCGGAGCAGGGCGGCTGGAGCGCGGACGACCTGCACCGCCGGATGCGCGAGCCGTGGTTCGACCCGGCCGGCTTCTTCCTGGCGTTCCGCGGCGACGGCACCGCTGAGGGCGAGCGGCTGGTGGGGTTCCACTGGACCAAGGTGCACGGCGGTGACGGTGCCCACACGACGCTGGACGGCTCGACGCCGCACGTGCACGACGGCCACGGGCACGACCCGATGGGCGAGGTCTACGTCGTCGGGGTCGACCCCGGCGAGCGGGGCAACGGCCTGGGCCGCGCGCTCACGCTGGTGGGGCTGCGCCACCTGCGACACCTCGGCCTGCCCGACGCGATGCTGTACGTCGACGCCGACAACGCAGCCGCGATCCGGCTCTACACCGGGCTCGGTTTCACCCGCTGGGAGACCGACGTGATGTTCTCCCGGGATGTCCCTCCGGGGTGATCGTCCGGCTGTGAGCGACACCACGTCGGCTGTTCACCCGGCGTTCACCTCTCCCCGGCCATCGCGTCACCTGTCCTACCTAACGTCCGGATCGTCAACGAGACGACATCAGACGTTCCTGGAGGGACAGTTCCGTGAAGCTCACCCGCTTCTCCCCCGTGGTTGCCGCCTTGGCCGTGGGTTCCCTGCTGCTCACCGCGTGCGGCAGCGACAACAACAGCACAACCGGTAGCGGCACCGACAAGACCACGGGCGCGAGCACCGCGGCCGCGTGTGCGAGCGGCACGCTGAACGCCGAAGGCTCCTCCGCGCAGCAGAACGCGATCGACGAGGTCATCGCAAACTTCACCAGCGACTGCGCGGACGCCACCATCAACTACAACCCGACGGGGTCGGGGGCAGGCATCGAGCAGTTCACCGCCGGTCAGGTCGACTTCGCCGGCTCGGACTCCGCGCTCAACGCCGACAAGGGCGAGGTCGAGAAGGCCAAGGCTCGCTGCCAGGGCAACGACGCCTGGAACCTTCCGATGGTCACCGGCCCGATCTCCGTCGCCTACAACGTCGAGGGCCTGGACAAGCTGGTCCTGACGCCTGACGTCACCGCCCGGATCATGAAGGGCGACATCAAGAAGTGGGACGACAAGGCGATCGCGGCCCTGAACCAGGGCGCGACGCTGCCGTCGGCCGCCATCAAGGTCTTCTTCCGCTCCGACGAGTCCGGCACGACAGAGAACTTTCAGAAGTACCTCGCCGCCGCCGCCCCCAAGGTCTGGACCGACGAGCCCTCGAAGAGCTGGCCCGGTGCCGGTGAGGGTCGCGAGAAGTCCTCGGGTGTCTCCGAAGGCGTCAAGTCCACACCGAACTCGGTGACCTACGTCGAGTGGTCCTATGCCAAGGACAACGGGCTCGGTGTCTCGCAGATCGACAACGGCGCAGGGCCGGTCGAGCTGAGCGGTGCGTCCGTCGGAAAGGCCGTGGCCGCCGCGCAGCCCGACGGCACGGGCAACGATCTGCGCCTCAAGCTCGACTACACCACGAAGGAGGCCGGGGCCTACCCGATCCTCCTGGTGACCTACGAGGTCGTCTGCTCGAAGGGCCTGGATGCAGGCAAGACCACCCTGCTCAAGGACTTCCTGACCAACTTCGCCTCTCCCGAGACGCAGGGCGGTCTGGAAGAGATCGGCTACGCACCGCTTCCCGCCGAGGTCAGCAGCAAGGTCCAGACGGCCATCAAGGCCATCAGCTGAACGTAATCCGTGGCGCGGAGACGCCCTTCCCGGGAGGCACCCTCCCGGAAAGGGCGTCTCGCGCGTGGACGGCGCGTCCGACCGACCAGTTCTCCCAGGATGTGAACAGAGCATGACCACCGCCGCGACGAGCAGCCCGCCGTCGCCCGCAGCCACGCCCTCGCTGATCTCGGGGCGCGGCACCGGCCGCTCCGGCGACCGGATCTTCTCCGTGCTGACCCGCGGATCGGGAGCACTCGTCGTCGTGCTCGTGGTCCTGACCGGTGCCTTCCTGCTGTGGAAGTCCGTGCCGTCGCTGCTCGACGACGACGTCAACTTCATCACCAGCCGGGTCTGGCAGCCGGCGGCGAACCCGCCGGCCTTCGGCATCGCCGCCCTGCTCTACACCACCGTTCTGTCGTCGGTGCTGGCGCTGCTCATGGCCGTGCCGGTATCCGTCGGCGTGGCGCTCTTCCTCACGCAGTGCGCCCCCCGGCGGCTGGCCACCCCACTGGGCTACCTGGTGGACCTGCTGGCGGCGGTGCCCTCGATCATCTACGGCCTGTGGGGCGCCTTCGTGCTCGGCCCGGTCATCGCGGGCACCGACTCGGGTCCGCGCCGCGCCATCGAGGACGCGCTGGGCTGGATACCGCTGTTCTCGTCGACCAGCGTTGCTCGCGGCAACGTCTTCCTCGCCTCGGTGGTGCTGGCCATCATGATCCTGCCGATCGTGACGGCGATCAGCCGCGAGGTGTTCCTGCAGGTGCCGCGCGCCAACATCGAGGCGGCCCTGGCGCTGGGCGCCACGCGATGGGAAACCATCCGCGTCTCGGTGCTGCCGTTCGGCAAGCCGGGCGTCATCACGGCCTCGATGCTGGGGCTGGGTCGCGCATTGGGCGAGACGATCGCGGTCACCATCATCCTGTCGCAGCCCAGCAGCCTCGAGGACTTCAACTTCTCGGTCTTCTACGGCGGCGAGACGTTCGCGTCGAAGATCGCCAACAACGCGTCGGAGTTCAGCACCCCGCAGAAGACCGGCGCCTACATCGCCGCCGGCCTGGTGCTGTTCGTGGTGACGTTCCTGGTCAACGCGCTTGCCCGGGTGTTCATCTCGCGCCGAGGGGATGTCTGACATGGCCGTCGTGACCTCCTCCCCTCCAGCCCCGACCAAGCGACTGCTCGAGTCCGAGTCGGCCGGCCGCAGGGCCCGCAACCGGTTGGCGACCGTCCTGATGGCCGCCTGCCTCCTCATCGCGATGCTCCCGCTGATCTGGATCCTCTGGACCGTCGTCTCGCGAGGCGCCGGTCTGCTCGGCGACTCGACGTGGTGGACCAACTCGCAGCGCGGCATCACCTCTCGTCGCGTCGGTGGCGGCGCCTACCACGCGATCGTCGGGACCTTGGTGATGGCGCTCATGACGGCGGTGATCAGCGTGCCGATCGCCATCGGCACCGCCATCTACCTCGTGGAGTACGGCCGCGGCCGCTTCGCCAAGCTGGTCACCTTCATGGTGGATGTGCTGACCGGCATCCCGTCGATCGTCGCGGCGCTGTTCATCTACGCCCTGTGGGTCACGGCGTTCGGCTTCCAGCGGGTGTCGTTCGCGGTCTCGCTGGCGCTCGTCCTGCTGATGGTCCCGGTCGTGGTCCGCTCGACCGAGGAGATGCTGCGGTTGGTGCCGCGAGACCTGCGCGAGGCGTCGTACGCCTTGGGTGTCCCTCGCTGGAAGACCATCGTCAAGGTCGTGTTGCCGACCGCCTTCAGCGGCATCGTCACCGGCATCATGCTCGGCCTGGCCCGGGTCATGGGCGAGACGGCGCCGCTGCTGATCCTGGGGCCCTACACCTCCTCGATCAACCTCAACCCCTTCGACGGCAACATGGCCGCCCTGCCCACCTTCATCAACCAGGACCGCAACAACCAGGCACTGGACCCGGCGTTCGACCGGGTGTGGGCAGCGGCCCTGACCCTGATCCTCATCGTGATGGTGCTCAGCGTGCTGGGCCGACTGCTCTCCCGTTTCGGCACGGTCAAGAAGTAAGGACGCGAATCCACATGGCAAAGCGAATCGACGTCTCCGGGCTCGACGCGTTCTACGGACACTTCAAGGCCGTGGAGGACGTGTCGCTGACCGTCGAGCCGCGTTCCGTGACAGCGTTCATCGGGCCGTCCGGCTGCGGCAAGTCGACCCTGCTGCGCACCTTCAACCGGATGCACGAGGTGATCCCCGGAGCGAGGGTCAGCGGCAAGGTGATGCTCGATGACGAGAACCTCTACGACGACGGCGTCGACCCGGTGGCCGTTCGTCGTACGGTCGGCATGGTCTTCCAACGGCCCAACCCGTTCCCCACGATGTCCATCTACGACAACGTGGCGGCCGGGCTGCGGCTGAACGGCGTGAAGAACAAGAAGGTGTTGGACGAGGTCGTCGAGCGCTCGCTCAAGCGGGCGAACCTGTGGGGCGAGGTCCACGACCGGCTGGGCAAGCCCGGCTCGTCGCTCTCCGGTGGCCAGCAGCAGCGGCTGTGCATCGCGCGCGCCGTGGCGGTCGAGCCGCAGGTGCTGCTGATGGACGAACCGTGCTCGGCGCTGGACCCCATCTCCACGCTGGCCATCGAGGACCTGATCCAGGACCTCAAGGACCGCTACACGATCATCATCGTGACCCACAACATGCAGCAGGCGGCCCGGGTCAGCGACCGGACCGCGTTCTTCACCATCGCGGGGGCCGGCAAGCCGGGCCGGCTGGTGGAGATCGGCGACACGGCGGAGATGTTCAGCCGCCCTGCGGAGAAGGCCACCGAGGACTACATCACCGGCCGCTTCGGCTAACCCCCCCCACTTCGCAGTTGATCATGCAGCAAGGGACAGGGTCTCGCATCGTCGCAGGTCAGACCCCCCACCCTTCCCCGTTGATCATGCAGGAAGGGACCGCGGGTCAGACCAGCGGTCGGGCCGGGGGTCAGAGGCCGCCCGGGACCCGGCGGTCCCAACCGCCGTACCGCGGGTGGTCGCGCGTCAGCCGCGGTTCCCGCTCCAGCAGCTCGGCCACCGCGTGCTCGAAGGTCAGGCCCTTGCTCAGGACCTGCTCGCTCGTCACCACGACCAGGCGCCAGCCCTCGCGCTCGACGCCCGCCCGGCGCCGCTGGTCGTGCAGCAGCTGTGATGGCGTCCGGTGCGCCACGTCACCGTCGAACTCGATCGCCCTGAGCAGCCGCCGATAACCCATGTCCAGCCGGGCAAGCAGGACGCCGCACGAGTCGAACACCTCGATCTGCGGCTCCGGGCACGGGAATCCCGCATCGACGCAGCGCAACCGCGTGCGGCTCTCCTGCGGCGACTCCGAGCGCCCGTCGGCTAGGTTCAACAGCTGCCGCGCCTGCACGACGCCGCGCTGACGCGCGAAGCGAGCGAGTACCTCCGCAACCGCCTGCTTGGAGACACCCGTCTCACGCAGCATGGCGTCGAGCGAGGCGAGCGCATCGGGCCGGCGCAGGAGGCGCAGCAGGTCGGCTGCTGTCCGGGCGGGCGTGGTGACCAGCACGCCCATCAGCTCCACTACGTCGGAGTCCGGCAGCGGACCGGTACGACCGGCACATCCCACCCGGCGCGGCGAGGCCGAGCTGCTCGGTGCCATCACGTCGACCGGCGGGATCTCCCGGTGCGCCCCCATCGCCAGCGCGTCCACGCCCCACAGCCAGGCCGCGGTGCGCAGGCACGCCGCGACGCCGGGGGGCACCGCCTTGGCCACCGCCGCGGCCCGCACGACCAACGCATCGGGCACGGCCGCGTCGACGTACACGCCGCGCAGCACACGACGCAGGTGGCCCGCGCCGACGAGCGCGCGCAGCTCGCGCTTGGTGATGCCCACCGCGCGCGCCTCAGCGGTGGTGAACGGCGCGGGGCCGAGGGCGGAGAGGTACGACGACATCGCGCCAGAGTGCTGCGAAAAGCGTCTTCCACAGCCTGTGTCGTCCACAGGCAGCGGCGACGAGGCGCCACCTCGCGAGTGTCAGCGCGGCTCGCCGTCCCTTGCTGCATGATCAACGGCGAAGAGGTGGCGGGCTGACCTGCGACGACGCAGCCGCTGTCCCTTGCTGCATGATCGACTTGGAAAAGGGGTGGGGGTGGGGGTGGGGGGCTACTCGAGGATGAGGTGGACGACGCCGTAGACGCCGGCGGCGACCAGCGCGGCCATCGGGATCGTCAGCACCCAGGCGGCCAGGATGTTGCCGGCGACGCCCCAGCGGACCGCCTTGCGGCCCTTGCTGGCGCCTGCTCCCATGATCGCGCCGGTGATCGTCTGGGTCGTGGAGATCGGCGCCTCGAAGACGTAGGCGGTGGTGTAGAGGATGCTCGAGGCCGCCGTCTCTGCGGCGAAGCCGCGCGGCGGGTCGATCTCGATGATGCGCCGGCCGAGCGTGCGCATGATGCGCCAGCCGCCGGAGTAGGTGCCGAGCGAGATCGCGCCGGCCGCGAGGACGACGACCCACCACGGGATGCTGAAGTCCTCCTGGTAGCCGCCGGTGACCAGGGCCAGCACGATGACGCCCATCGTCTTCTGGGCGTCCTGCAGCCCATGGCCGAGGGCCATCGCCGAGGCGGACACCGTCTGCGCCATCCGGAAGCCGCGGTTGGTGGGCCCGGGCTTCTTGTCCTTGAAGAGCCACAAGATGGCCAGCATCAACGCGAAGGCCAGCAGACCGCCGACCACCGGAGAGATCAGCATCGGGATCACGACCTTGTCGAGGACCGAGTCCCACTGCACCGCGACCCCGCCGGCGAGTCCGGCGCCCACCAGCCCACCAATCAGCGCGTGCGACGAGGACGAGGGCAGCCCGAGGGCCCAGGTGATGAGGTTCCAGGTAATCGCGCCGCCCAGCGCGGCGAAGATGACCACCAGCGCGTGCTCACCCGAGGGTGGTTCGAGGACGCTGAAGACAGTCTTCGCGACCTTGGTCCCGAGGAAGGCGCCGACGAAGTTCATGACTGCTGCGAGGAGCAGTGCCACCCGGGGCGTCAGCGCCCGGGTCGAGATGGACGTGGCGATGGCGTTGGCCGCGTCATGGAAACCGTTGGTGTAGTCGAAGGCCAATGCGATCACGATGACCGCGATGATGGTGGCTAGCTCCACCGGTCAGGACTCCTTGACCGCGATCGTCTCGACCGTGTTGGCGACGTGCTCGAAGGCGTCGGCCGCGCCCTCGAGCTGGTCCACGACCTCCTTGAGCTTCATCACCGTGAGCGCGTCGTAGTCGCCGTTGAAGAGCCGGGCCAGCAGCCGGCGGTAGACCTGGTCGGCCTGGTTCTCGAGGCGGTTCAGCTCGATCCAGTACTCGGACAGGTCCTTCATCGAGCGCAGCCGCGGCATGGCGTCGGCGGTCAGCTCGGCCGCCCGCTCGAGGACGTCGACCTGGTCGGCGATCTCCGGCGGCAGCTCGCCGATCTGGTAGAGCACGACGAGGTCGACGGCCGCCTCCATGGCGTCCATGACGTCGTCGAGCGACGAGGCAAGGCGGTAGATGTCCTCGCGGTCGAACGGCGTCACGAACGTGGCGTTCAGCTCGCGCATGATGGCGTGGGTCGCCTCGTCACCGGCGTGCTCGGCGGCCCGCATCTTCTCGGCGATCTCCTTGCGGTCGGCGGGGGCGGCGCCGAGGAGCTCCTTGAGCAGCCGCGCTCCCACGACGAGGTTTTCGCCGGAGGTCGCGAACATCGCATAGAACGTGTTCTGGCGCGGCGACAGGCTGATGCGCACAGGGGACTCCAGTGAGCGAGGGGAGGATGTGGGTCCGGGCGCGATGCTAGGCGCTGGGCGCAGGTGCGTGACACCCGGGTCTGTCAGCGATCATGCCAGTCAGCCGGCCGGGATCCCTAGTCCCCCTGCTGCCCCAGGCCCAGCACGCGGTCGACCTCCTCGCGCGACAGCGGCGCGTCGGAGGCGGAGGCGGCGATGACCAGCTCGCCGTAGAGCTCGATCTCGTCGAGGACCATCGGGTCCTGCAGCCGGGTGTCGGTCTTGCGTGCCACCGGCATGCCACCTCCTCATGGTCGAGCTCCCGACCGCATGGGCGGGGTGACACCAGAATAGGTATGCCCGGTTTGCGCCACCATGACCCAACCGGGCCATTCCTCAACTGACCTCCCCGGGTCATGCCGCGCTCCTCCGGGCTACCTCTGGGCGCATCCGGGTCACTTCTTGAGCATGGCCAACGCCTCGCCGAACACCGTCGTGTGATGGTCGACGTCCGCCTCGACCGTGGCCGGGCTCATCAGCGCCATGTTGTGGAACGGGGTCAGCAGGATGCCCCGGTTGAGCGCGAACAGGTGCAGGAACTGCTCCAGCCCGAAGTCACCCGCCGCATGCGCCGCTGCGCCGTCCCGGGGCGCGGTAGGCGCGAAGTTGTACTCCGCTCGCGCCCCGAGCCGGGTGCAGTGCCACGGCAGCTCGTGCGCGGCGATGGCGGCATCGACACCGTCCGCCCACCTGTCAGCCAGCGGGATCATCCGCGCGAACGCCTCGTCGGTCAGCACCTCTGCCAGGGTCGTCCGCATGGCTGCGAGCGACAGCGCGTTCCCGGCGAGGGTGCCGCCGATGCCGCCGACGTCGATGTCCTCGAGGTCGACCCGGGCCGCGATCGCGTCCGCGACGGCCTGGGTCATGCCGAACGCGCCCGCGGGGATGCCACCGGCCACGGCCTTGCCCAGGGTCACGACGTCCGGCGAGAGGTCGTGGACCGCGGTGTAGCCGCCGGGCCCGGCGCACAGGGTGTGCGTCTCGTCGATGATGAGCAGGGCGCCGTGCTCGCGGGTGAGCCGCCGGAGCGCCTCGTGATAGCCAGGGTCCGGCAGCACGATGCCCACGTTGGTCAGCGCCGGCTCGCACAGCACGGCGGCGACGTCTCCCGGCGCGAGGGCGCGCTCGAGGGCGTCCACGTCGTTGAACGGCACCACCCGCGTCGTCGCGTCCAGCGGCACGGGCGCACCGATGTTGCCGCGCCGCGAGACCGTCTCGCCCGAGGGCGACAACGTGGCGAACGTCTCGTCGACGCTGCCGTGGTAGCAGTAGTCGTGCACCACGATCCGCGGGCGACCGGTCACGTGCCGGGCGTAGCGGATCGCGTGCCGGTTCGCGTCGGTCGCCGACAGGGTGAACTGCCACAGCGGCACACCGAACCGCCGTCCGAGCTCGCCGGCCACGATGGCAGCGTCCTCGGTCGGCAGCATGGCGGTGATCCCAGCCCCCACCTGCCGCCGCACCGTCTCGACCGTGGCCGGCGGTGAGTGGCCCGTCATCGCACCGGTGTCTCCGAGACACAGGTCGACGTAGTCGAGACCATCCACGTCCTGGAAGTGCGCGCCGGACGCCGAGTCGACGTACACCGGAAAACCCCCGGGCCACTTGGCCATCCAGCTCATCGGCACACCACCGGGCATCACGCCGCGCGCCCGCTCGAACAGCTCGAGCGACCGCGGGTGCCGCTTCCGGAACAGCTCTTGCTCGGCGCGAGTGAGGCCAGCCAGTCGTTCACGGTCGATGCGCGTCATGGCGGAACGCTAGCCAGAGCACAAAAGGGAATGGGGGTCGGCGTCCCCTGCCGTGTAAGCCGACCCCCATCCGGAGCGACGCTTGCCCCGCCGCTCCCGGTTCAATCCCGCGGCCGCAGGCGCGCCGGGCGGGCTGGTTAGTCTCGTGCGATGGCTGTCCCCGTTCGCGCTCCCTGGCCGCCGTCGGCCCATGACGCCGGTGCCTGGCTCGCGTCCGAGCAACCCCAAGGCGTACGACGGAGCCGGCGCGCCCTGCGCGGCACCCTGCTGGGCCTCCTGGTGCTGGTGATGGTGGCCAGCGGGCTCGTCCTCCTGGCGTCGGAGACCAGCGCGACCGGCACGCCGGCGTTCATCATCGGCGTCGCCCTTGCCTCGCTCCCGCTGCCGGTGGTCCTGGCGGCCTTCCGGTGGGTCGACCGCTTCGAGCCGGAGCCGAAGGCCCTGCTCGCGTTCGCCTTCTTCTGGGGCGCGACCGTCGCCGCCCTGTTCGCGGGGCTGCTCAACACCGCCAGCGCCCTGGCGGTCGCCCGCACCTCCGGCGGCAGTGAGGGCATGGCCGCGACCGCTGTCCTCGTCGCGCCGTGGGTCGAAGAGGCCGCCAAGGGGGCCGCGATCCTCGGCGTCTTCCTGTTCCGCCGCAAGGAGTTCGACGGGGTGGTGGACGGCATCGTGCTGGCCGGCTTCGTCGGCGTCGGCTTCGCCTTCACCGAGAACGCCCTCTACTTCGGGCGCGCCTTCCTGGCCGGAAACGAGGAGATCGGCGTGACCGGCGGCCTGTTCGCCGCCGGCATCACCTTCGTGCTGCGGGGCGTGCTGGCACCCTTCGCGCACCCGCTCTTCACCAGCATGACCGGCATCGGCCTGGGCATCGCCGCCCGCAGCAATCGCGGCGTGGTCAAGTTCCTGGCCCCGCTGGCCGGCTACCTGCTCGCCGTACTGCTGCACGCGACCTGGAACTACTCGTCGCTCAGCGGGCTGCAGGGCTTCTTCACCGGCTATGTGCTGATCTTCGTGCCGTTGTTCATCCTGGCGTTCCTGGTCACGTCCTGGCTGCGGCGGCGGGAGGGAGCCATCATCCGGACCTGGCTGCCGGTCTACGTCCAGGCGGGCTGGCTGGCTGACGAGGACGTCGCCATGCTCTCGTCCCTGCCCCGGCGCAAGCAGGCGCTCGAGTGGGCGGAGCGGACGTACGGCGGTGGTAGCTCACGCGCGCTGCGCGACTTCCAGCACGTCGCGACCGAGCTGGCCTTCCTGCGCGACCGGGCCGAGCGTGGCCACGTCGAAGACTTCGCCGAGCGCGAGCGCGAGCTGTTGGCCCAGCTGGCCCGGACCCGCCGCGCGGTCAGCAGTCCGACTCGCAGCTGAGGCGGCGCCGCGGGGCGGACCGGGCGGAACCGCGCACACGCGGCACCGGCGCCGTCGTACGGCGCAGACCGGGGATGCCCCCGGCCGTGTTCTCGACCGAGGGCACCCACATCAGGTCGACCGGCTCCCCGGTCCACGCGATGCGGGCCGCACTACCCCCCGGCCCGACGCCCCTAACGTCGGGCGCGGCTAATTATTGAGTCTCGGCAGCGAGGCCGGTGAGCTCGTCGTGCCAGGTGTCGCCGGCGAGCGCAGCGTGCAGGTCGAGGAGGTCGTCGTGCGTGAGCCGCGGACCCGGCGGCTGCGGCTCGGGATGGTCGACGTCCGGCTCCGACAGGCTCAGGTAGGTCACTCCCGCCGTGACCAGGCGGGCGGCGGTCGCGACGTCGATGGTCACAGCCTCGCTGCGACGGCAGTTGAGACAGGTGAAGAGGACCTCGCCCGACGTGGCGGTGCCCGCGTCGATCCGGACCAACAGCCGGCGCGTGGTGAGCGACAGCTCGGCCGCGCAGCGCGGGCAGGTCAGCGTGAACTGGGTCATGACGTCCTCCTCAGGACTTTCCTCGGTCAGTGTGACTGTCGACCTGAGGTCTGTGGGGAAACTTGCGGTCGACTTGCGGGAGCAGTCCAAGTTCCACAGGTCGCCGCGGGTGGTCCGGCGCCCGGCGCTCCCCGCCCTCGGCCAGCGACCTTCGGGTGCGACACGCCGGGGCGTGTCG
>JAVEDJ010000041.1 GCA_030841025.1 Actinomycetota bacterium | reverse complement strand
GCACAAGCAGAGCGTGATCGGCTAACACTTCGGCGTCAGCGCGGAGCCCTTGCAGCGCCAGGGTGAGCAGGTCGTGTGGCGTCTGCTCGTCCTCTGCTTCACCAGCCTCTACGGCGTCGAGCATGCGCTCCCGCCGGGCTCGCGATGGCGTGACGTAGTTGCGGTCGAACTCAATCAGCAGCTGGATCGTCTCGGCTTGCACGCCGTCACGGTCTCCCACGACGTCGAAGATTGCCGCGGCCTGGGCGATCACCTTGACGTGCTCGAAGAGCTCCGCGAGCTGCTCCGCGCTGCCGTCATGGTCGACACCGGCGCGGCGGGCGGCGAGCACCACGCTCAGCGCGCCGGCGAGGTTGAACAGGTCCACGCGACCGACAGCGGACCGGGCGAGTGCATCCTTGATGACCTGTGGGAAAAGTGCCTGCTCATAGTCGACGAGCGTCGGCCGACGGAACAGCTGGTTGTCGAAGCGCCGGCGCTCCTTGTGCTCGTCACCGTGCAGCAGGCTGAGGATCCCGGCTCGCGGGTTGCCCTCTTCGAACGAACGCTTGTCGAGGCTCCGGGACAGCGCTGGGTGGTAGAGCGCCTTGCGGACCGCTTCGTAGGTGTCGAACCGGATCGCGTTCTCCGACATGGCCGATGCTCCCTGTCTCACCGTCCCGCTGGTTCAGTGCATGCACGCGCCGCCGTCGACCACCAGGGTCTGCCCCGTCACGAAGTCGCTCGCAGGAGAGGCGAAGAAGACCACGGTGCCGACGAGGTCGTCGGGTGTCTGCACGCGTTTCAGGGCACGGGTCGCGACCGCCGACGTCCGCAGCGTCATCACCTCGTCGTTCTGGTCGGCCTCGCTCAGTGTGCTGCCCGGAGCGATGCAGTTCACGGTTACGCCGTCGCCTCCGACCTCCATGGCGAGCGTCTTGGTGAAGCCGAGGATGCCGGCCTTGGACGTCACGTAGTGGATGCGCCCGGCCGACCCCTTGAGGGCGGTTCCGGAGCTGATGTTGATGACCTTGCCGTATCCGCGCGACTGCATGGCCGGTACGAACGCGCGCGCCATGAGCCATGCGCCGCGGAGGTTGACGGCCATCATGCGGTCCCACTCGTCGACTGCGAGGTCCTGGTAGCCGGCCCGGGACATCGGCACGGTGGCGAACACCGCGGCGTTGTTCACCAGCACATCGACGTGTCCTAGCCGCCGGCCGACCTCTTCACGGCAGCGCTCCACGCTCGCCGGGTCCGCCACGTCGACGGTCACGTCGATCACCTGGAGGCCTTCGTCGCGGAGCTCGTTGGCGGCCGCGGTGGCGGCCGGCCCGTCGATGTCGGCGATCACCACCCGGGCACCCTCACGGGCCAGCGCCCGGGAGTAGGCGAGACCGATGCCGTGCGCCGCGCCAGTGACCAGCGCAGTACGGCCGACGAGCTGGCCACCGGCTGCAGCGTCTGATGGGCCAGAGGCGGTCACCAGCACCCTCCCACGTCATCGGGCCGGGCCCCGTCTGCCCGCACAGGCGGTCTACCCGGGTGTCACCGCACGATCTTGGTACGCCTCCGGCGTCCGGGTAAATAGTCTTGACGCTAGAATTTCCAGCGACCTAACATCTCCCGCGCTCTCGCACTTCGGGACACATACGTGCCCACCCGACACGAGGACGGCGAGGACGCCAGGCGGTCCGCCGGTTACGGGGGTGCGATGACGACGACAGGTAGTGCCGGCACCGGAGCACAGGTGCTCATCGTGGGAGCGGGCCCGGTGGGGCTGACCCTCGCCATCGACCTGGGTCGACGGGGGATCCGCTGCCTGGTGGTCGAGCGCAACGCCACTCCGCGGCACCTGCCGAAGATGGAGCGCGCGAACCCGCGGACGATGGAGATCTACCGGCGCCTTGGCCTCGCCGACACGATCCGCGCGGCGGGCATACCGGGTCACGTCCCGATGGACGTGTACGTCGTGAGCCGACTGTGCGACCCACCCATCCTGCGCATGCCCTATCCGTCTCCCAACGAGGCGAAGGCACGCATCGCCAACGTAAACGACGGCTCAATGCCGCTCGAGGGCAACCAGATCATCTCGCAGTACACGCTGGAGCCGCTGCTCGCGCGGGCAGCCGAGGCACTGCCGAGCGTCACCGTGCGGTTCGGCTGTTCGCTCACGTCCTTCGAGCAGGACGACGACGGCGTCACTGCGCGGCTCGAGAGCGCTGAGGGCGCCGACGAGACCGTTCGCGTGGACTACGTCGCCGGCTGCGACGGCGGGACGAGCACGGTCCGCAAGCAGCTCGGTATCGGGCTGCACGGTCGGGGGTCGATCGCCACACTGCGCCAGGTGTTCTTCCGTAGCGATGACTTGGTGGAGCGGGTTCCGCGAGCCGGTCTGGCCCGGCACTTCTTCGTCGCGGACGCCGACGCGCGAATCATCGGCACCCTCATCGTCGTACAGGACGACCAGCGGCACTTCGTCTTCCACACTGCGCTGCCCGAGGACGCCGACATGGAGGCGGCGATCCGTGAGGTGGTCGGCGTGCCGATCGAGATCGACATCCTCGCGGTCACCTCGTGGAAGCTGCACCTGTTGCTGGCCGAGTCCTACGGGCAAGGGCGGGTGCTGCTCGCGGGCGACGCGGCGCACCTGGTCATCCCGATGGGCGCTCTCGGCATGAACACCGGCATCGCCGACGCCATCGACTTGGGGTGGAAGCTGGCCGGGGCGCTCGAGGGATGGGGCGGCCCCGAGCTCGTGGAGTCCTACCGACACGAGCGCCGTCGGGTCGGGCAGCGGGTGATCGAGGCTTCCGAGTACGCCGCCAACGGGACCGCGGTCTGGCGCAAGGCGGTCACTTCCGCGATCCGGGACGACACAGCCGAGGGCCGACAGGAACGCCAGGCGGTGGCCGTGCTGGCCGACCGCGAGCAGCGCAAGGGCCAGGAGATGCTCGGCATCGAGGCCGGCTATCGCTACGTCGACTCGCCGGTCGTCTGCTACGGCTCAGGGCCTGCGCCGGACCCGTACAGCTATGCGTACGAGCCGACGGCGTACCCCGGGGCCCGGCTGCCGCACCTGTGGGTCGACGGCCACAACGCGATGCAGGATCTCTGCGGCGACGGTTACACGCTCCTGCGGCTCGGCGGTACCACCGCCGACACGACGGCGCTGGAGAACGAGCTGCGGGCGCTCGGCGCGCCGTTGCAGGTGCTCGACTTCGACGAGCGGCACCTGCGAGCGACGTACGGCGCCGACCTTCTGCTGCTGCGCCCGGACCTGCACGTGGGGTGGCGGGGCGACGAGCCGCCCTCCAGCCCGGCGGAGGTGGCAGCCACGGTCACGGGCTGGGCGGTACGACGGCGCGGCTGAGGCGCGGAGCCGAGCCTGCCTCCTGGCGCGCCAAGATCGACCCAGCTGCACACAGAAGCGCGGGCTTGCGGCCGCTATGCCGGCCGGACGGGCACTTCTGTGTGTCCGGCGGTCGATCTTGACCTTCTGCTGCGCCTCCGCCGGCGGGGTTGAGGTCCCGGTCGGGGGACAGTGCCCGGGGGGCACCCCGGTCGAGGTGGGGATGGCACCACTCCCGCTCGGTGGGCCGCATCCCGCGATGCGCGGTTGGCCCGATCGGCACGGTGTCACGGCATGCCTAGCGTCATGGCCAGGCACCGGATCCGCCGGGCCAGCACCGCAGGAGTCATCATGAACAACCCCCTCGGCTCGGTCCGCGATCTGTGGTCTGCCACCGACGAGCAGTTCTTCCGGTCCACGGCCGCCCTCTTCTCGCCGACATTCCTGTGGGGCGCGGGGACGCTGCTCGCGAGCTACGACCCCGATCCCGACCGGTGGCGCAGCCCGACGCAGACCGCCGTCGCAACAGTGGCCGACGTCCCCGCGCCGGCGCCAAGTCCCGTTGCGTGAGGACTGCCCCCCGGCGGCCGTGCGGCCGACCCCCTCCCGGCCGGCACCGTGGACCGGCATGATCGTCCGGGGAGGTGTGCCGCAGATGGCCGTACGGGTGCTCGTGGTCGACGACCAGGCGCCGTTCCTGCGTGCCATGACCTCCGTGGTCGCGGAGACTCCCGGGTTCGAGGTCGTCGGCCAGGCATCGTCGGGGGAGGAGTCCCTCGAGGTCGCCGCCGAGGTGCTCCCCGACCTGGTGCTGATGGACGTGAACCTGCCCGGCATCGACGGGCTGGAGGCCACCCGTCGGCTGCGTGCGACCGACACCCCTCCGGTGGTGTTGCTGCTCTCGACCTATGACGAGGACGCCGGCGAGGACTTCGTGGCCGAGTCCGGGGCCGCGTCCTACGTGACCAAGTCGGCGTTCGGACCCCGCCGGCTCGAGGACGCCTGGTTCGCCGCAGTCCGCTGACCGCTCGCGGGTAGTCGGACCTCGACGACGGTATGGCCGTCCTCGCGGGTCATCGGTCCAGTCATCGGCCCCGTCATCGTCACTGTGCCGCCTGCCGCCTCGACCCGGTCCCGCATGTGGCCCAGCAGCAGACCGCTCCCATCGCTGCCGCTGACGACCAGGCGCAGCTCGTCGCTGTGCGTCGTCAGCACCACGATGACCGGGGCGCCGAGGTCGCGCGTCGCCTCAGCCACGCAGAAGTACGCCGCTGCCTCGACCCGTGGGTCGAAGCGGCGACCGGCGGCGGAGTCTCCGACCACCACTCGCCCCGTGCCGCCGGTCCGGGCGAGCAGCGAGCCGAGCGCAGTAGCCAGGCCGGAGCGGCCGAGCTGGGCGGGGAAGACGCCCCGGGTGATCTCGCGCAGCCCCTCGAGTGCCGCGTTCGACGACGCGACCAGCGGCTCCAGCAGCGCCGGGTCCAGAGTGGCGGGGGCGTCGCGGTCGACGTCGGACAGCTGCCGCAGGCGTTCCGGAAGCGGCGCCAGGTGCAGGACCACCTGCCGGGCGATGGACCGCTCCAGCCGGCTCCGTTCGGCGTCACCGGCGCTGATCAGCCGCTGGCGGGAGTCCGTCAGCTCGCGGGTGCGATGGCCGAGCTGCTCCACCCGGCTCGACAGCTCGGCGGTCAGCCGGGCGTTCCGGAAGGCCATCCCGGCCTGGTCGGCCAGGTCGGCCAGCAGTCGTTTCTCCCGGTCACGCAGGGGACGCCCCGCCGGCATTGCCACGGTGATGCTGCCGAGCCGTTCCCCCCGGTCGACAACCCGCACCTCGACACCGGAGGGTGCCGTGCCGCCCGCGGCGAGTGGCCAGACCCCTAGCAGGTCGGGACCACCCTCGACGTGGAGTCGTGCGGTGGCCCGACTGGCGTTGACCGCGTGCGCGGCCGCCTCGGCCACGGCCGGCAGCAGCGCCGAGGCGGCGGGGCTGTCCCCGAGGCGCCGGCTGAAGTCGGCGAGTGCTTCATAGGGAGCGGCAGCAGCGCCGAACGCGAGCCGGTCGGCGACCCCGACCACCCGGCGGCGCACCGGCTGGAACGCCATGGCGACCACGGCGGTCGCGAACAGCGACGGCCAGAAACCGCCGGTCGTGCCGCCGACAGCGAGGCCCACCACCACGACGACAAGCACGTAGCCGACCGCCACCAGCCCGGTGGCCAGGGCCAGCACGAGTGCGCGGTTGACGATCACGTCGATGTCGAACATCCGGTGGCGCAGCACCGCCACCGCGACACAGAGGGGCAACGCGAAGTAGGCGACGAACATCGGCAGGGCGGCCAGCCAGGTCCCGTCCTTGCCCTGGACGAGCGGAACCACGAGCACGAACACCACACCGAACGCGAGGGCGGCGGCCGACGATGCGATCCACAGGAGCTGGCGCCGTACGTCGTCCCTGGCGTGCCTCAGGCGCAACGCCATGGACACGGCTGAGGCGACCAGACCGGCTGCGACCAACACGACGCCGACGATGAGCAGCGCCCCCGAGACGTTGCGGTCGCCGTACGGCTCGCCGTACACGAACTGGCCGGGGCGGATCGTCAGCGTGCCAAGCGTGTGCAGGGCGAGGCCGGTCAGCGTCACCCCGATCCCCCAGCGCCACCTGGGGGAAAGCAGGTGACCGTCGGGCGCGAGGAAGAACACCATGATGACCGCGGTGAAGGCCGGCCAGCCCAGCAGCGACGACACCCACGCGGACACGTGTGCCCAGTACGGCGAACCGGGTCCATCCCCGTCGAGCACCCAGAGGCTGTACGCCTCGGTGGCCAGCGTCACGGAGATGAGGCTTCCCACGCACAGCAGCCAGCCGAGCCGGTGCCGCGGGTAGCGCGCGACGATAAGCGCCCCCATGAGTGCGCAGCCCATGCCGGCCAGACTGGCGAGTGGCCATCCGTGCTGCACCCACGTCGCCTCGCTCATGAGGGGGCGGTAAGCCGCTGTGATCGCTGTGTCCAAGCCGACGGCGACTGCTATCAGGCCGACCAGCCCCCACGCGATCCGGGCGCGCACGTCAACTCACCTGGCGGGGGGCCGGGATGTGCGTGACGGGTTCGGGAATGTCTGTACGCGCGACCACGGCGGTGACCGTCGTACCGGCGCCTGTCGATGCGACCGTGACCGTTCCACCGACGGCGTCCAGCCGGTCGCGCATGTTGACCAGGCCGGCGCCGGCCGCCGCGGCCTGGACCAGCGCCTGGTCGAAGCCGGCTCCGTCGTCGGTGACGGTGAGTCGCGACGACCCGTGGTCCTCGTCCAGGCGCACCGTCACGCTGTCGGCGCCGGAGTGCTTGGCGGCGTTCTGGACCGCCTCCATGCAGCAGAAGTACAGAGCAGCCTCGACCGGTGCGGGAAGCCGCCCCGCGCCGGCGCTCTGGATGGTGACCGGGATCGCGCTGGTCGCCACCGCGGACCGCAAGGCCGGCACCAGGCCTTCGTCGGACAGCAGTCGCGGATAGATCCCGCGGGACAGCGAGGAGAGTGTCTCGATCGCATCGCGAGCCGCGCCGGCCTGCTCGGCGAGGATGCGGCCCGCGCGTTCCGGCGAACGGGCGGCCACGGTCTGGGCCAGCCGCAGGTTGACCGCCAGGGCCACCAGGTGCTGCTGGGCCCCGTCGTGGATGTCGCGCTCCAGGCGCCGGCGCTCGGCGTCCTGAGTCTCGATGAGCCGTTCGCGAGACGCCTTCAATTCGTCGGCTCGCGCCAGCAGCTCCTCGTGGCGGCCGCCGAGCTGGGCCCGCAGCCCGACCAGTCGCAGCACCAGCCCGGCTTGGGCGGCCAGCCCGGTGAAGAGCCGCTCCTCCACGGACGTGAGCGGCAGGCCGGGTCGTTCCTGCAGCCGGAGCACCGCCAGGGGCTGGCCGCCGTGCCGCACAGTGAGGGCGCGTCGGCCCTCACCGGTGGCGTCCCGCGCGCCGGGCTGGGGGTACGGCGGGGTGCGATCCTCGTCTGCGTCCGCCGGCCAGGTGGCCGCCAGAGTCACGCGGTCCGAGACGGTCAGCCACACCTGTGCCCACTGCGCCCCGGTCCCCTGAGCGAGCAGCATCGCCATGCGTGCTGGCAGCTCCTCGGTCGCGTAGCCCTCGCTCACCGTCTCCGAGAAGCGGCGCAAGACGTCGTACGGCGTGGGGGTGCCGCCGTACCCCCACCTGTTCGTAGCCCGTTCGAGCGCGGACTGTACCGGCGCGAACCCGAGTGCGACGACCGCGGTCGCCGCCACTGACAGCGCCAGGCTGGGCGAGTCGGTGCGGCCCATGAGTGCCCCGCCGCCGAGCACGACGACGACGTAGACGCCGACCACGAATCCGGCGAGCCCGGCCAGCACTGCCAGCGGGATCCGCCCGCCGCGGCGCAGCCGCCCGGTGACGCGCCTGGTCTGCATGTGCGCAGTGTGCTCTCTCCTGGCGCCAGGGGGTGGTCAGCGGGTTGAACCGCTGGCCTCCAAGTAGGCGAGCACGGCCATCACCCGCCGGTTGACGTCCTGCTCGTCGACCAGGCCCAGCTTCTGGAACACCGACCCGATGTGCTTCTCGACTGCTCGGTGACTCATGAACAGCGCCTTCGCGATGGTGGCGTTGTTGCGACCCGTGGCCATCTCCTGCAGGACGTCACGCTCCCGGTCGGTCAGGCCGAGGAGCGGCCCGTCACCGGCCTTGCGCGCGAGCAGAGCCTCGACGACCTTGGGGTCCAGCACGGACCCGCCGCGGGCAACTTCGTGCAGCGCGCGGACGACCTCGTCGAGGTCGGACACACGCTCCTTGAGCAGGTAGCCCATCCCGGCCACGCCATCGGCCAGCAGCTCGAACGCGTAGTCCTCCTCGACGTACTGCGAGAGCACCACAACGCCGATATCCGGGTGCTCGGCGCGGATCCGCTTCGCGGCCTGGATCCCCTCGTTCGTATGGGTGGGCGGCATCCGGATGTCGGTCAGGACCGCGTCCGGCGAGTTCTCGGCCACGGACTTGATCAGCGAGTGCGGATCGGCGGCAGTGTCCACCACGTCGATGCCGTCGACCTCGGCCAGCAGGGCGGACACTCCCTCACGGACCAGGTAGTTGTCATCCGCAAAGATCACCCGAAGGGCCATGCCGGCGACTGTAGCGGCCAGGCTGTCCACACCCGCTGTGGTGCTGACCCCGGTCCCCGTAGTGCTAGCCCCATCGTGGTGACCGCGGCACCTTCCTAACGTCGGGAGCACGCCCGCTGAGGGCCCACGACAACTCGAGGAGTACCGGATGTTGGTAGGGCTAGCAGACTTCTGTTACCGACGGCGCCGCGTCGTGGTCGTCGCATGGATTGCCGCCTTGGTGGGCGCCTTCGCCTTGGCCGGCGCGTTCGGTGGGGAGCTCCGACAGGACTACCTCTTGCCGGGCTCCGAGTCCAAGGCCGCCTCGGACACGCTCAAGGACCGTTTCCCGCAAAGGGCGGGCGACACCGTTCAGATCGTGGTGCATGCCGAGGCGGGAGTCTCCTCGCCAGAGCTGAAGGCCCGCACAGAGCGGATCTTCGCCGGCGTCGCCGAGAACGAGCACGTTGTCAGTGTCGCCAGCCCGTTCACCGCTGAGGGCGCTCGTCAGATCTCCCGCGACGGCAAGACGGCGTACGCCGACGTCGCGCTCGACAAGAACGACAACCAGTTCACGCCCGACGAGGCGAAGGCGCTGGTCGAGCCGGTCCTCGCTGCCGGCGACCAGACCCTGCAGGTCGAGGTCGGCGGCGCTGTCGCGGCGTTGTCGCAGACGGCTGCGATCGGCGGGACGGGCATCGGCCTGCTCGCCGCGGCCGTCGTCCTGCTCATCACCTTCGGGTCCGCGGTCGCGATGGGGCTTCCGATCCTGACCGCACTGTTCGGGCTCGGCATCGCCACCGCGATCGGGGAACTGCTGCGCCGGGTGGTCGACGTCCCGGAGTGGGCACCCGCCACCGCGGCGATGGTGGGCCTCGGCATCGGCGTCGACTACGCCCTGCTCATCGTCACCCGGTTCCGCAGCAGCCTCGCCCAGGGCCATGAGCCCCGGCAGGCCACGCTGACCGCGATCGCGACCGCCGGACGGGCCGTGCTCTTCGCCGGACTCACCGTGGTCGTCTCGATGCTCGGCATGCTGGCGATAGGGCAGCCGGCGACTACTGGTTTTGCCTTCACGGTGCTGCCGGCCGTGCTGGTGGTCATGGCAGCGTCGGTGACGTTGCTGCCGGCCGTCCTCGGTTTCGCCGGACGCAACATCGAACGCCTGCACGTGCCGTTGGTGAGCAAGGACACGCACGCCTCCGACACGTCGCGCTGGTACCGGTGGAGCCGGTTCATCCAGCACCGCCCGCGGCTGGCCGCCACCGGCGCACTGGTTGCGCTCCTGGCACTGTCAGCACCGTTCCTGGGCATCCGCTTCGGCTTCCCCGACGCTCAGAACGACCCGCCAGCCTTCACCACCCGCCACGCGTACGACCTGCTCGCCGACGGCTTCGGGCCCGGCATCTCGGCGCCGGTGCTGCTCACCGTTCAGGGGACGTCGAACGGCGACCTGGCCAGCGCAGCAGACGCGGTCGGTGACTCGCTGAGCAAGGTCGACGGCGTCGCGTTCGTCGCCCCGGCCGTTGTCAACCCGGCGGGCGACACCGCGCTGGTCCGGCTGACCCCTACGACATCTCCGCAAGACACGGTGACCGAGGACCTGGTCCGCGCGCTGCGTGACGACAGCATCCCGGCCGCCACCGCGGGCACCGGCCTCACCATCGCCGTCGGCGGGCTTGTCGCCGCCAATGTCGACAACATGAAGGGCACGGCGTCGCGGCTTCCGCTGTTCTTCGGCGGTGTGCTGCTGCTTTCGTTCGTTCTGCTGATGATGGTCTTCCGGTCGGTCGTCGTGCCGCTCAAGGCCGTCATCATGAACCTGCTGGCCAGCTGTGCTGCGTTTGGCGTGCTCGCACTCGCGGTCAGCGGCGGCCCGTTGGGCGCCCTGGTCGGCATCCCGGAGGCGACACCGGTGCCGATCCTGCTGCCCATCGGCATCTTCGCGATCCTCTTCGGGCTCTCGATGGACTACGAGGTCTTCCTCTTGTCGCGCATCAAGGAGGAGTACGACAAGACGGGCGACAACGCGCTCGCCGTTGCCGACGGGCTGGCCAAGTCGGCCCGGGTCATCACCGCCGGTGCCGCTGTCATGGTCACCGTGTTCCTGTCCTTCGTGCTCGGTGGGGACGTGTTCGGGAAGATGTTCGGTATCGGGCTGGCGGCCGCCGTCTTCATCGACGCCACGATCATCCGGATGGTGCTGGTGCCGGCCACGATGGAGCTCCTCGGCAATCGCAATTGGTGGCTGCCGGGCTGGCTCGACCGGCTGCTCCCGAACATCCACATCGAAGGTCATGAGGTCACCGACGACGACGTCGACCTGCGCGACGCCATCGTCAGTCAGCGTGCCCCAGCGGACCTGCACTCCGAGTCCAAGGTGTAGTGATCCAGATGTGACAGGCCCGGTGGGGCGCGCCAGCGCCGCCGGTCCAGCGAAGGCCTCCGACCCCTGTCCGGGTCGGAGGCCTTCGTCTTGACCCGGTCGGCTGGCGCCTCACCGGTCCGCTGGTCGACCCGCCCGGCCATCCGTGACCATCAGACCGGTGATGTGCCGGTGGCACGATCCAACATGGTTGCTACAGACAACTAGTTGTGCTAACTTGTTGCCTTAGGCAACCAAGTGGGAAGTGAAGCCACCGATGCACGACAACCACGCAGCAGCTTGCCTGCAGGTGCTGACGGAGATCGGCCAGCTCGGTCCCCTGCGCCGGGAGCTGGTCAAGTCGGTGGAGCCCACCCTGCACTCCGGAGCCGCCGGCGTGCTCTGGCACCTGGCGGAGCAAGGACCGATGCGGATGAGAGATCTCGCAGGTGTCCTCCAGGTCGACGCGTCCGTCGCCAGTCGGCAGGTTGCCGAGCTGGCGGCGGCAGGACACGTCGAACGGCAGCGGGACCCGGCCGACGGCCGGGCGTGCCTGTTGACGCTCACCCCCTCCGGACACTCATCGCTCGCCGATGCGGTCGACCGTGTCGTCTCGCGCTTCGAGCGCCACCTCGAGGCATGGGACCCGGACCACCTTCAGCGCGTCGCGACGGACCTGCGTCGTCTTCGTGAGGACCTGTCCAACCTCCTCCCGGCCTGACCGACTCCAGCTCCCCGAACTCCCAGACGAGGAAACCGCCATGCCTTCGACCGACCTCACGCCGCAGCCGGCACAGGAGGTACCCGCCGCGATGAAGCACCGCGAAGTGCTCGAAGCACTGTCCGGTCTGCTGCTCGGGCTGTTCGTCACCTTGCTGTCCAGCACGGTCGTGTCCGCGGCACTGCCGCGCATCATCTCCGACCTCGGCGGGGGCCAGACGGCCTACACCTGGGTCATCACCGCCACCCTGCTCTCCACCACGGCCAGCACCCCCATCTGGGGCAAGCTCGCGGACCTGCTCAACCGCAAGCTGCTCGTGCAGATCTCGCTGGTTCTCTTCGTCGCCAGCTCGGCGCTGGCCGGACTCTCGCAGTCGGCCGCGGTTCTGATCGCGTTCCGCGTGGTGCAAGGACTGGGCGCAGGCGGCATGACCGCCCTCGCGGTCGTCGTCATCGCCGACATCATCAGCCCGCGCGAACGTGGTCGATACATGGGCTACATGGGTGCCGTCATGGGACTGGCCACCGTGTCGGGTCCGCTGCTGGGTGGCGTCATCACCGACACGTCGTGGTTGGGATGGCGGTGGTGCTTCTATGTCGGCGTTCCGTTCGCAGCTGTGGCCGTTGTCCTGCTGCAGAAGACCCTGCACCTGCCGCCGCGTCCCAAGCGCGTCGTGACCATCGACTACCTCGGCGCAGCACTGATCAGCGCTGGCGTGTCGTGCCTGCTGATCTGGGTGTCGCTGGCCGGCCAGAACTTCGCCTGGGGTTCGTGGCAGACCGCGG
>JAVEDJ010000024.1 GCA_030841025.1 Actinomycetota bacterium | reverse complement strand
CACGCTGCGCGAGCTGCCGGGCATCGGTGCCAAGACCGCGTCCGTGATCGCCGACTGCCTCGCCGGCCGGGTGCCCGAGACCCTGACCAAGCTCGAGGAGACCGGCGCCCCGCTCGCCCCGGGCGGTGCCGACGTGCGTGCAGCGCTGCGCGGCGATCTGCACACGCATTCGGACTGGTCCGACGGTGGGTCTCCGATCGAGGAGATGGTGATGACGGCGGCGGAGGTCGGCCACGACTACGTCGTGCTCACCGACCACTCGCCGCGGCTCACCGTGGCCAACGGGCTCTCGCCCGAGCGGCTGCGCCAGCAGCTCGAGGTGGTGGCGGAGCTCAACGAGCAGCTCGCGCCGTTCCGCATCCTCACCGGCATCGAGGTGGACATCCTTGACGACGGCTCGCTCGACCAGGAGGACGAGCTGCTGGAGCGGCTCGACGTGGTGGTGGCGTCGGTGCACTCCAAGCTGCGCATGGGTTCGGACGACATGACCCGTCGGATGGTCAATGCGGTCGCGAACCCGCACACGGACATCCTCGGCCACTGCACCGGGAGGCTGGTGACCGGCGGGCGGGGGACCCGGCCCGAGAGCGAGTTCGACGCGGAGCTGGTCTTCGAGGCCTGCCGGCAGTTCGACGTCGCTGTCGAGATCAACTCGCGGCCCGAGCGACGGGACCCACCGCGGCGGCTGCTGGCGCGCGCCGTCGAGACCGGGTGCCGCTTCTCCATCGACACCGACGCGCACGCGCCGGGGCAGCTGGACTGGCAGGCCTTCGGCTGCGCGCGGGCCGAGGAGTGCGGCGTCCCGGTCGAGCGGGTGGTGAACACGCTGTCCGCTGACGACCTGCTCGACTGGGCCGGCCGGCACCGCTGACGCGCTCGATCGGCGATCATGGGGGAACAGGGCCGCGCCGAAGGATGTTGCGTGTGCAACTATCTAGTATACGGCGAGCCGGCGGCAACGCCCGGCGCGGAAAGGACTGAGCCATGAGCACCGACCTGGTGGTCCCCGGTACCGACGTCAAGCGGTCCGGCGAGCGGTTCACGACGCGCATCGGCTGGCTGGACTCCAAGCACTCGTTCTCGTTCGGCCACCACTACGACCCGCGCAACACCGGCTTCGGCCTGCTGCTGGTGTCGAACGACGACGTGGTCGCGCCCGGCACCGGCTTCGAGACGCACCCCCACCGCGACATGGAGATCGTCACCTGGGTGCTCGAGGGGGGACTCGTGCACCAGGACTCCACCGGCCACAACGGCTTGATCTACCCCGGTCTCGCGCAGCGGATGAGCGCCGGCACCGGCATCCTGCACTCGGAGAAGAACGACCACGCCCAGCTGCCCGGCGGGCTTGTCCGCGCCGACGTGCCGACCGACCGGCCGGTGCACTTCGTGCAGATGTGGGTGGTGCCGGACGAGTCGCGCATCACTCCCGGCTACGAGCAGCTGGACATCACCGAGGAGCTCACCCGCGGAGGTCTGGTGCCGGTGGCGTCCGGGATGGCCCGGCACGCCGACAGCTCGGCGATCCACATCGCGCAGAAGCACGCAGCCCTCTTCGCGGCGCGTCTCGCACCGGGGGAGTCGGTGCTGGTGCCCGCCGCGCCGTTCGGGCACGTGTACGTCGCGCGCGGCAACGTGTCACTGGAAGGTGCCGGGCCGCTCGCTACTGGTGACGCCGCCCGCATCACCGGCGGCGAAGGTCAGCGGATCACGGCGAGCGACAACGCCGAGGTGCTCGTCTGGGAGATGCACGCACAGCTGGGCTAGCTCGCGGGTCACGTGCGCAGGCGCGGCAGCACCGCGTCGGCGTACAGCTCGAAGAAGTCTCGGTAGTGCGGACCCATGTTCGCGATGTAGACCTCGTCGAAACCCGCGTCCGCGAACGGCTGGAACGCGTCGACGTGCCGGTCGACGTCCTTGCCGCAGACGGTCGACTCGCGGGTCATCTCCTTGGTCACCAGCTGACTTGCCTGCTCGAAGTGCTTGGGCGAGGGCAGCACCTGGGACAGCTCGCCCGGCAGGCCGGCGTTGGCCCACAAGCGGTGGGCGATCTCGACGCCTTCGTCCTCCGTGTCGGCCACGCACACCTTGTAGCCGGCCTGGGTCGGCTTGTTGCTGCCCGCCTTGGCCTTCCACTCCTTGACGTGCTCGGCGTCCGGCTGCGTGGTGATGAAGCCGTCGCCGATGCGCAACGCAAGGTCGAAGGACTTGTCACCGAACGCGGAGACGTAGACCTTCGGGGGCTCGGGCGGCCGGGTGTAGATGCGCGCGTTCTCGACGGTGTAGTGGGTCCCGTGGTGGTAGGTGAACTCGCCGCGCCACAGCTCACGCATCACGGTGACTGCCTCCTCGAGCATCTCGAGGCGCACCGGCTCGCTCGGCCACGCGTCACCGAGGATGTGCTCGTTGAGTGCTTCCCCCGTGCCCACGCCGAGGGTGAACCGGCCCTCGAGCTGTACGGCGGCGGTGGCCGCGGCCTGCGCGACGACGGCTGGGTGCAGGCGCACGGTCGGTGCGGTCACCGCGGTCGTCACCGGCAGTCGGCACACCTGGGAGATCGCGCCGATGACACCCCAGACGAACGGACTGTGCCCCTGCTCGTCGTTCCACGGGTGGTAGTGGTCGCTGATCCACAGCGCGTCGAAGCCGGCCTGCTCGGCCAGCCGCGCTTGCTCGACGAGCTGGTGCGGGTCGTACTCCTCGCTGCTGAGGAAGTAGCCGATCTGCATGTTGTCCTCCGAAAGGTCCACGGCGGGTACGACGGCGAGCGTGCCCGTATCCGCCGCGGCCAATCGGCGTCATGCGTCCCGAGCTACTCGGCGCCTCCCTCGGCCTCGGCTACCGGCGCCGCCTTGACGTCGCCCAGCTGGTAGCGGTCGATGGCCTCGCGCACCGTCTCGCGCTTGATCTCGCCGCGGCGCGCCAGCTCGCTGAGCGCTTTCACCGTGATCGACGCGGCGTCGACCTTGAAGTGCCGGCGCAGCGCACCTCGGGTGTCGGAAAGCCCGAAGCCGTCGGTGCCGAGCGACGCGAAGTCACCGGGCACCCACGGCGCGATCTGGTCCTGCACCGCGCGCATGAAGTCGGAGACCGCGATGAACGGTCCCGGCGCGCCCTCGAGCTTGCGGGTGACGTAGGCGACGCGCTGGTCCTCGTCGGGGTGCATGAAGTTGTGCTCGTCGGTCTCCAGGCCGTCGCGCCGCAGCTCGTTCCACGACGTCACCGACCACACGTCCGCGTGCACGCCCCAGTCGACCTCGAGCAGGCGCTGGGCCTCCAGCGCCCACTGCACCGAGACACCCGAGGCCATCAGCTGCGCCCGCGGTCCCTCCCCGTCGGCGGCGACCGAGTGACGGTGGATGCCGCGCAGAATGCCCTCGACGTCGACGTTCTCCGGCTCCGGCGGCTGCGGGTAGGGCTCGTTGTAGAGCGTGAGGTAGTAGAAGATGTTCTCCGGGTGCTCGCCGTACATCCGGCGCAGCGCGTCCTGCACGATGTGCCCGAGCTCGAACGAGAACGCGGGGTCGTAGGACACCGCGGCGGGGTTGGTCGACGCGAGCAGGTGCGAGTGCCCGTCCTCGTGCTGCAGGCCCTCACCGTTGAGCGTAGTGCGGCCGGCCGTCGCGCCCAGCACGAAGCCACGCGTCATCTGGTCGGCGGCGGCCCAGAAGCCGTCGCCCGTGCGCTGGAACCCGAACATCGAGTAGAAGATGTAGATCGGGATCATCGGGACACCGTGCGTGGCGTACGACGACCCGGCGGCCGTCCACGAAGCGGTCGACCCGGCTTCGTTGATGCCCTCGTGCAGGATGACGCCCTTCCGGTCCTCCTTGTACGAGAGCATCAGCTCTCGGTCGACCGAGGTGTAGCGCTGGCCGTGCGGCGAGTAGATCTTGGCCGTGGGGAACAGTGAGTCCATGCCGAACGTGCGGGCCTCGTCGGGGATGATCGGCACGAAGCGCCAGCCGATCTCCTTGTCCTTCATCAGGTCCTTGAGCAACCGCACGAACGCCATCGTGGTCGCGACGGCCTGCTTGCCCGAGCCTCGCTTCATCACGTCGTAGACCGGGTCGCCCGGCAGCACGAGAGGCTGTGCCGGCGTACGCCGCTCGGGCAGGTAGTTGCCCAGCGCGCGGCGGCGCTCGTGCATGTAGGCCATTTCCTCGGAGTCGGGGCCCGGGTGGTAGTAGGGGGGCAGCACCTCGTCGAGGGCCGAGTCGGGGATGTCGAGGTAGAGCCGGTCCCGGAAGCCGATCAGGTCGTCCTTCTTCAGCTTCTTCATCTGGTGCGTCGAGTTGCGGCCCTCGAAGTGCGACCCGAGCGTCCAGCCCTTGATTGTCTTGGCCAGGATCACGGTCGGCTGACCGGTGTGCTTGGTCGCGGCGTCGTACGCGGCGTACATCTTGCGGTAGTCGTGACCGCCGCGGGAGAGGTTCCAGATCTCCTTGTCGGAGAGGTGCTCGACCATCTTGCGGGTGCGTGGGTCGCGACCGAAGAAGTGCTCGCGCACGTAGGCGCCGTCCTCGGCCTTGTACGTCTGGTAGTCACCGTCGGGGGTGGTGTTCATCAGGTTGACCAGCGCGCCGTCGGTGTCCGCCGACAGCAGCGCATCCCACTCACGTCCCCAGATCACCTTGATGACGTTCCAGCCCGCGCCGCGGAAGAACGACTCGAGCTCCTGGATGACCTTGCCGTTGCCCCGGACCGGCCCGTCGAGTCGCTGCAGGTTGCAGTTGATGACGAAGGTCAGGTTGTCGAGCTCCTCGCGGGCGGCGAGCCCGATGGCGCCCAGCGACTCGGGCTCGTCCATCTCGCCGTCACCGAGGAACGCCCACACGTGCTGCTGGCTGGTGTCCTTGATGCCGCGGTTGTGCAGGTAGCGGTTGAACCGCGCCTGGTAGATGGCGTTGAGCGGCCCAAGGCCCATCGAGACGGTGGGGAACTCCCAGAAGCTGGGCATCAGGCGCGGGTGCGGGTACGACGGCAGGCTGCCGGCCTCGTGCGAGAGCTCCTGACGGAACCCGTCGAGCTGGCCCTCGGTCAGCCGGCCCTCGAGGTAGGCCCGGGCGTACATGCCGGGCGAGGCGTGGCCCTGGTAGAAGATCTGGTCCCCGCCACCTGGGTGATCCTTGCCGCGGAAGAAGTGGTTGAAGCCGACCTCGTAGAGGCTGGCCGACGACGCATAGGTCGAGATGTGGCCGCCGACCTCGACGCCCGGGCGCTGTGCGCGGTGCACCATGATCGCGGCGTTCCAGCGGATGTACGCCCGGATCCGGCGCTCGACGTGCTCGTCGCCCGGGAACCACGGCTCGGACTCCGGCGGGATCGTGTTGATGTAGTCGGTGCTGCGCAGGCTGGGCACCCCGACCTGCTTCTCCCGGGCCCGCTCCAGCAGGGACAGCATGAGGTACCGGGCGCGGTGGCGGCCGGCGTTGTCGACCACGGCGTCGAGGGACTCGCGCCATTCGGCTGTCTCGTCCGGATCGGTGTCGAGCAGCTGGCTGGGCAGTCCGTCACTGATGATCGCCGGGTGGTCGGGGCGGTCAGCCTTGTCACTGTCAGAGGCCACGAGTGTCCTTCGCGTCGTTCCGGTGCGTGCTGTGGGCACGCCCTTGGGAGGGGCGCTGGGTTGTTGCGCCGCTGACATCGTCCTACGCGGCGCCTGCGGTCGCATCTCTACCCGTCAGTAACCCCTATCCAGGGTGCCACGGGACGTCCACTGTGGAGCCTGCACGACGTCCCCGTCCGGGACGGCGTGCTGAGTCGAAGGGAGCCCGTCATGCAAGCGTCTGTCGGTGACCACCTGCACGTCCACGGTCGTGTCGTGGGCGAGGCCGACCACCTGGGCGAGATCGTCGAGGTGCGGGGCGCTGCGGGCGAGCCGCCGTACCTCATCCGCTACCCCGACGGTCGCGAGTCGCTGGTCTACCCGGGGCCGGACGCCGTCGTGGAGCACGAACCGCGGGCCATGACCGACGGGCTGTAGCGGCTCACCCAGACTGGAGGCATGCGCACCCAGCTGATCGACGTCACCACGGGCACCCAGGAGACGGTTCGGGACCTCACCCGCGAGTGCGACGCGTTCCTGCGTGAGATCGGCGCTGGCGACGGGCTGCTGCACGTGTGGCTTCCGCACGCGACCGCGGGTCTCGCCGTGCTCGAGACGGGAGCCCACAGCGAGGAGGACCTGCTCGCGACGCTGCGCCACCTGCTGCCGCCCGACGACCGGTGGCGCCACCGGCACGGCTCCGCCGGCCACGGTCGCGACCATGTGCTGCCCGCGCTCTGCCCGCCCTACGCGACGGTCCCCGTGCTCGCCGGCGCGATGGCGCTGGGCACCTGGCAGTCGGTGTGCCTGGTGGACCTCAACGGCGACAACCCACGACGCCAAGTGCGTCTGTCCTTCCTCGCCAGCCCGGCGGGTGCCGGGCCAGACGCTGGAACCTGACCCCCGAGAGCGCGCCTGACCCCCTGACCGGCGCCTTAATGCCCACAACCTGGGTGTTCGGGTTGCGCGACGGGCCCGGTGCGTGTGGACTACGCCGGTACATCGCGCGGATCAAGCCGCGCGGCACGGCGAGGATGTCGGGAGGCACGGGCGTGAGCGCGACCGCGGACCACGCGGAGGGCCTGGCAGGTCGACTGGGGTTCCGGAAGGGCCAGGTCGTGCAGGAGCTCGGGTACGACGACGACTGCGACCAGGACCTTCGTACGGCGATCGCCAGCACCACGGGCGGTGAGCTCGTGGACGAGGACTTCGACGACGTGGTCGACGCCGTGGTGCTGTGGTGGCGCGACGACGACGGTGACCTCGTGGACGCCCTCGTGGACTCACTCATCTCGCTCGGCGACGGCGGCGTCGTGTGGCTGCTCACCCCCAAGGCCGGCCGTGAGGGCCACGTCGAGCCCGGAGACATCGGCGACGCGGCCCCGACCGCGGGGCTCCACCAGACCAGCAGCGTCAGCGCGGCGGCGGACTGGTCGGGCACCCGACTGGTGACCCGCAAGTCCGGCCGCTGACCGCCGTACCTGCCGATGTCGTTGCACGTGGGTGACCCGGCGCCTGACTTCGAGCTCAAGGACCAGCACGGGCAGCCGGTGCGTCTGTCCGGCCTCCGCGGCCAGAAGAACGTCGTACTCGTGTTCTATCCGTGGGCGTTCACCGGCGTGTGCAGCGGCGAGCTCCACGACATGCAGAAGCAGCTGACCGACTTCGAGAACGAGGACGTCGCGCTGCTCACCGTGTCGACGGACTCGATGTACG
>JAVEDJ010000020.1 GCA_030841025.1 Actinomycetota bacterium | reverse complement strand
GACCGATCGCCGGGTCGGCGGTGGCTTCACCCTTCGGCGGGAAGAAGATCTGCTGCTGGGTCAGCTGGGTCGTGACCTGGTCGGTGACGAAACCGTGGGCCCAGGTGAGGAGGCCGCCGGCCAGGAGTAGGAGTACGGCGAGCGCGAGCCCGCCCGCGGTGAACAACACATCGAATGTCCTGCGGCGCATGGGGATGCTTCTCCTTCGGGTTCTGCGGCCCGTCGGTGTGACCGGCCGGATGCCCGTCCTGCGGGCCTGAGACCAGTCTCTGCTCGCGCCGCTGCCCGCAGCAGGGACTAAGGTCCCGCCCTCCGCGCCTGAAAGACCTCGATTTCCGCGGGCCGTTCGGCCGACCTCCTCACCTGGCCGTGGTCGGCACGGCTGGGATCTACTCGTCGGGCTGGGTAAGGATGTCCTGCACGGGCCGCCGGGGCGTCTCCGTGCCGCCGCCTTCCCCGCCGTATCCGAGCCGCAGGAGCATCTGCGGGTGTCCGAGCAAGCCGAGCTCGGCGGTCAGCCGGGCACGGGTGTCAGGGACCTCCAGCGGCTGCGTCATCGGGGATGCGGCGACTCCGAGGGACGCGGCGGTGAGCAACAGCCGTCCCAGTCCTTGGCCTGCCTCGAGCCAGGACCGGACATCGTCGTCGCGGGTCCCGAGGACCACGACCAACGGCTTTTCCGCGGGTGGCGGCTCCTCCGGCGAGGGCGAGCTAGCCGCGATGTCGCGGTCGCTGACGAAGTCCCGCAGCACGAAGGTCGACCCGCGTGGGGACTCGTCGCTTTCGGCAGCCGGCGCCGGTATCCCGTCGCGGGCCTTGTCTCCGCGCCCGGTCCAGCGGTGCAGCTCGTCGCGGTAGGCGGGGTCTGCCTTCTCGAGCTCGTCGGCCCGGGCGAGGAGCACCGCCACTGCGATCGCGTCGTCGGGGGTCTCGACCAGGCGCAGCCAGCAGCCTTCGACGTGCGCCGCCTGCTGTAGCGCCGCGACTACGTCGGCGGCCAGCGGCTCGGTGGAGAACGCTGCTCGTGTGGTTCGGCGCTCGGAGATGACGTCCGCGAGACGCTGGTCCTCGGCTGTTCTCCCCGCGCCTTCGGTGACACGTAGGGTCGCGAGGTGCTCCGGCTGGGTCGGGTCCGGTTCCAGGGTGACGGCGGTCTCGTAGCCCCGGGCGGCGGCCGCGACCCTGGCGTGCAGCAGCGCGGCGCCACAGCTGAGGTGACGCGCCCGGCCGGTGGGGTCGAGGACGTCCAGCCCGCGCTCGGGGTCGGTCCACACCTCGAGGGCGTTCCCGTGTGCCACGAACCGCCACGGCTGCGTGTTGTGGATGGACGGTGCTCGGCCTGCCTGCTCGACGATGTCGCGCATCACCTGCTGGTCCATGGCTGCCTCCGCAGGTTCGGCGAGTCCCGGCACCGGGCCGGTCGTGAGGTGGTGCATGTTCGAGGGTGCCACCATGTCAGGGCCAACGTGGCCGCTACCGCCCGGACGCGAGCCCGAGCGCGACTGCCTCCTCCCACAGCTCCTCGCGCACCCGCGGATGAGCGGCCTGCTCGATGAGGTGCTCCGCCTGGGTGCGCTCGTCGTGCCCGAACACGTCGGCCACGCCCTGCTCGGTCACGACAGCGGTGTGCTGGAAAGACGTGACGGGCTCGTCGACGAGAGCCACGATCGTGGACACGTCGGCCTTCGGATGCCAGGAACGAAGCGCCATGAGCGCCTGCCCGCCGGTCGAGTGCAACGCGCCGACGATGAAGTCCGTCTGACCGCCGAAGCCGGAGTGGATACGGGCCTGGATGCGCGACGCGTTCGCCTGGCCGAACAAGTCGACCTGCAGCGCTGTGTTGATCGAGGTCATGGCTCGGTTCGCTGCGATGCGGGCCGGTGCGTTGGTCGTCTCGGTCCGGAGTACCTGGACGCGCGGGTTGCGGTCCACCCACGCGTTCAGCTTGCGCGACCCGTACAGGAATGACGCCGTCAACGTGGCCTGAGGGTCCAGCGCACCGGCGTCGTCCAGAGCGAGGACGCCGTCGGAGAACATCTCGCTCCACACCCGCAGACCACGGCGCTCCGCCAGTCCGGGCAGGGTGGCGTCGGGGACCATGCCGATGCCCAGCTGCAGGGTGGCCCCGTCGCCGATGCGTGCCGCGACAAGTTCCCCGATGCGCCGCGCCGCATCGTCGGGTACTGGTGTCGTCGGCTCGGCCAACTGCTCGTCGGCTTCGTAGGCGTAGTCGATGTCATCCGGGTCGAGCACACCGTCGCCGTAGGTCCAGGGCATCTCGCGGTTGACCTGGGCTATGACCAGACCGCCGCGCGCACGACACGCCGCGATGGCGGCGGGGAGGACGTTGACCTCTGTGCCGAGGGACAGCTTGCCCTCAAAGGCAGGCGCGACGGTGATGCAGACGACATCGGGCGGCAGCGTTGTTGCGAACAACCGTGGGACCAGCGACAGCCGCGCGGGGACGTACGCCAGCGTCGGACTGCGCCGCATGGCCGGTCCGACGAACGGTGTCTCGTGCACGACCTCGGGTCGCGTCGAGATCCCGGGGTGGGCGTTCAGCATGAACAGCCGGTAGGCGTGGACGTGCAGATCCAGGATGTTCAACACAGCAAACGGAGCAGCGCCGTTGCCGCTGGCGACCACTCGTGGGTCTGCAGGTAGTGCCGCCAGGACGCCGGCGAGCTGGGTTTCACTTACGGTGCGCATCGCAGACGGGCTCCGGTCTGATGGACGGGTTCGGCCGGGGTGGCCGATGAGCCGTGGCCTACTTGGGCGGGAGGTGCTTGCTGGCGAACACCGCGGCCTGCGTACGACGCTCCAGGCCGAGCTTGCTCAGCAACGAAGACACGTAGTTCTTGACCGTCTTTTCGGCCAAGAACATCCGCTCGCCGATCTGCCGGTTGGTCAGTCCTTCGCCGATGAGCTCGAGGACTCGTCGCTCCTGGTCGGTCAGCGGTGCGAGCGCCGAGTCCTGCGGCGGCCCCTGGCGCAGCCGTTCCAGGACCTGCTGGGTGACGGCGGGGTCCAGCAACGACTGCCCGGAGGCCACCCGGCGTACGGCGTCGACCAGGTCGGTACCGCGAATCTGCTTCAGGACGTACCCGGCGGCGCCGGCCATGATGGCCGAGAACAGTGCCTCGTCGTCGTCGTACGACGTGAGGATGAGCGCCGCGATCTCGGGGTTGCTGGAGCGGATGTCCCGGCACACGTCGATGCCGGATCCGTCCGGCAGCCGACCGTCGAGGACGGCGACGTGTGGGCGCAGCGCGGGGATCCGTCGGCTCGCCTCCTGCGCCAGACCGGACTCGCCCACGATCACGATGTCGCCGTCCGCCTCCAGGAGGTCCTTCAGACCGCGGCGGACGACCTCGTGGTCATCGAGCAGGAAGACGCGGATGCGGGGGTCCGTGGGGTCACCGCCGCCCGTGTCGCCGGCCGAGAGGTGGTCGTCGGCGGGCGTGCTGGCGCCGTGGGGGCTGTCCGTCATGGAACAGGTGTACCGGATGTGACCGGTGCGGCGCAGGTGTCAGGGTCGTTGTGCCCAACCAGGAAGGTCGAACGGGCCTGTTGCG
Source organism: Actinomycetota bacterium (assembly GCA_030841025.1). Taxonomy (GTDB): domain Bacteria; phylum Actinomycetota; class Actinomycetes; order JACCUZ01; family JACCUZ01; genus BP-173. The sequence continues at coordinate 3,668 of JAVEDJ010000020.1, read as the reverse complement.
CGCTCCGCCGATGTGGCCACGATGGCGGCTAGTCGCCGGCACGGCGACCGGGGCAGCACAGGAGATGACATGAACAGGAACGAGACACGCGGTCCGGCGAGCACGGCGACAGCGAAAGCCGACATCGTCGTCGGTCTGGACGGGAGCCCCTCGGCTGCGGCAGCGCTGCGCTGGGCCGCGGCTCATTCGCGGACGACCGGGCTGCCGTTGCGGGTGGTGCATGCCTGGCAGCAGAAGGCGCTGCAGTCCGCCGCGGCCCCCGGCTCGGCACCGCTGTGGGAGGCGTCGACTGCTGACGCCCGCGCCCGCGCGACTCAGTGGGTGCTCGACACGCTCGGCGGTACGGCCGCCGACGTACGTTGGACGCTCGACATCGTGGAAGGCCCGCCCGGACCGGTGCTGGCCGGCCGGTCGCGCGGCGCGAGGCTGCTGGTGCTCGGCACCCGTGGGCACACGGGTCTGCGCCGGGCCGTCCTGGGCTCGGTGAGCCACTTCTGCCTCTCGCACGCCGAGCCGCCCGTGGTCGCCGTGCCAGCGCGGGAGGGACCGCCGGTCGCCGGAACGGGCACGGGGCTGCTCACAGCGTCGGGGCCGTCGTCGTGATGAGGCGACCGGTCACCATCGTCATCGGCAGACGGACGTAGACGTCGTGGTGACCGGGCGCCCATGGCGCTACCGAGCTGTGAATGCGCGCGCGGGTCAGCGGTTCCGCCACCACCTCCGCGACGCCGGTCACGACGACGCTCCATCCGGTGCGCGACACCGGGTCCAGCTCATCGATCTCGAAGGCCAGCACACTGCCGTCTGCGGCCGCGGCAAGCCGGGTGTCGGCCTGGGTGCACAGGACGACGGCGTCGTCCTGGACGGCGAACGTCACAGGTACGACGGCGGGCAGTGCGTCCACCGTGAAGACCACGCGACCCACGTGCGCGGCGTTGAGCCGCTGCAGGCACTCGCGGTGCGACAACAGCTCCAAGGAACGCACCGCGTAGGTCATGACTGCACTCTTCGCGATCCGGGTGCTAGCGGTGCAGGGGCAAAGGTCCCGGAGTTGGCCTGGTCGGGGGAGCGGGGCACGAGTGCGACAAAGGGGCGTAATCCTCACCCAAATGGCGGGTCATGAAGTCGTCAAGGAGGGTCGATGAACTGGGCATGACGCTTCTGTCTGCGCCGGCCCGGCCGTCGGCGGGCGATTCCCGGATGGACGGCTCCTGGATGGATCTGCCCTCCGCGGCTGCCTACGCCGGGGTCTCGTTCAGCGAGCTGGCCCGCGCCATCAACCGAGGCGAGCTGCAACCCGACACGACGTACGGCGCCGCGCCGACGCTGCTGCTGCACCGATACGCCGTCGAGGCCTGGGCGGCGGCGCGCGAGACGACGTACGGAGAGTCGCTCGGCGGCTGAGGTTCCGTCACGACAACAGGCGAAACTGTGCCTCAACAGGCCCCTACGCCTGCTGAGGCACAGCTGCGCCTGCCAAACGTGGTCGAACTACTGGGCGGCCTGCTGCAGGACCTCGCCCAGCTTGGCGGCCGCGGCGCACACGATCTGCGCGTGCAGCCGACCGGGCTGCCGGGACAGCCGCTCGATCGGGCCGGACACCGACACGGCCGCCACCACCCGCCCGCCAGGACCGCGCACCGGTGCGGAGACCGACGCAACCCCGGGTTCGCGCTCTCCCACGGACTGCGACCAGCCACGGCGTCGTACCGCGGAGAGCGCCGTCGCGGTGAACCGTGCCTCGCGCAGTCCCCGGTGCAGTCGCTCGGGCTCCTCCCACGCCAGCAGGATCTGCGCCGCGGAGCCGGCCTTCATGGTCAGCGTCGCGCCGACGGGAACGGTGTCACGCAGACCGGTCAACCGCTCGGCCGCTGACACGCACACCCGGCTGTCACCCTGGCGGCGGTAGAGCTGAGCGCTCTCGCCGGTGATGTCGCGCAGTCGCGCCAGCACCGGCCCGGCCGCCTCGAGGAGGCGGTCCTCGCCGGCAGCGGAGGCCAGCTCACGCAGCCGGGGCCCCAGCACGAACCGGCCCTGCATGTCGCGGGCGACCAACCGGTGGTGCTCGAGCGCGGTGGCGAGTCGGTGGGCCGTCGGCCGAGCCAAGCCTGTCGCAGCGACGAGGCTGGCGAGGCTGGCCGGACCGGCCTCGAGGGCGCCGAGAACGACGGCGGCCTTGTCCAGCACGCCGACTCCGCTAGAGTTGTCCATGTACCGATACTGCCGTCTCAGTGGCTGAGACGCAAGTCCGAGGAGGCGTCTCAATGGCGAGAACGCTCGCGGAGAAGGTGTGGGAAGCCCACGCCGTCCGGCGGGTCGAGGGCGAGCCCGATCTGCTCTACATCGACCTGCATCTCGTGCACGAGGTCACCAGCCCGCAGGCCTTCGACGGTCTGCGCGCCGCGGGTCGACCCGTGCGGCGTACCGACCTCACCATCGCGACCGAGGACCACAACGTCCCCACCCTGGACATCGACAAGCCGATCGCCGATCTCGTGTCGCGCACCCAGGTCGACGCGTTGCGTCACAACTGTGCCGAGTTCGGCGTGCCCCTGTACTCACTGGGCGACCAGGAGCAGGGCATCGTGCACATCATCGGGCCCCAGCTCGGACTCACCCAGCCGGGGATGACCGTGGTGTGCGGGGACTCCCACACCTCCACCCACGGCGCTTTCGGCGCGCTGGCGTTCGGCATCGGCACCAGTGAGGTCGAGCACGTGCTGGCGACGCAGACGCTGTCGTTGCAGCCGTTCAAGACGATGGCCGTCAACGTCGAGGGCGCGCTTGCCCCCGGGGTGTCGGCCAAGGACCTGATCCTCGCGGTGATCGCACAGATCGGCACCGGTGGCGGGCAGGGGTACGTGCTCGAGTACCGCGGTCCGGCCATCGAGGCGTTGTCGATGGAAGCCCGCATGACGGTGTGCAACATGTCGATCGAGGCAGGTGCTCGCGCCGGCATGATCGCGCCCGACGAGACGACGTTCTCGTATCTGCAGGGTCGTCCCCGCGCGCCGCAGGGAGAGGACTGGGACCGGGCGGTTGACTACTGGCGCACTCTGGTCACCGACGAGAACGCGACGTTCGACCACGAGGTCACCATCGACGCCAGCCTGCTGACGCCGTTCGTGACCTGGGGCACCAACCCTGCACAGGGCGCACCGCTGTCCGACTCCGTGCCGGACCCCGCCTCGTTCCAGGACGCGGGCCAGCGGGTCGCCGCCGAGAAGGCGCTGACCTACATGGGTCTCACTGCGGGGACGCCGTTGCGCGACGTGGCGGTGGACACCGTCTTTCTCGGCTCGTGCACCAACGGTCGCATCGAGGACCTCCGCGCGGCCGCCGAGGTCGTCCGCGGTCGCCGGGTGGCTGACGGGGTGCGGATGCTCGTCGTACCGGGCTCGGTGCGGGTGCGGCTGCAGGCCGAGGAAGAGGGCCTCGACGTGGTCTTCAAGGAGTCCGGCGCCGAGTGGCGGCACGCGGGCTGCTCGATGTGTCTGGGCATGAACCCGGACCAGCTCGCGGTCGGGGAGCGCGCAGCGTCGACCTCGAACCGTAACTTCGAGGGTCGCCAGGGGGCCGGCGGGCGTACGCACCTGGTCTCACCACTGGTGGCGGCTGCCACTGCGGTGGTGGGTCGGCTGGCGGCACCGGCAGACCTGGAGCCGGTG
>JAVEDJ010000018.1 GCA_030841025.1 Actinomycetota bacterium | reverse complement strand
CGAGCCCGTCGCCGCGCACCGCGTTGGTGTCGTTGGACCTCCCCGTGCCCGAGGACTGGCCGTCGGTGGAGCTGGTGATCGGCGGCAATGTGCAGGTGCCGACGCAGGAGGTCGAGCGGAACGAGCGACTACTGGCCGACGAGCAGGTCGAGGCCGGCGATCTCGCGGCGCTGTTCCGTCGGGTGCACGACCGCGAGCTGTTCGGTCAGCAGATCACGCACGTCGAGCTCGACATCGTGGAGCAGTCGCTGACCTTCCACGTCGCGACCCGCCGCGGCGACGAGCCGTTCGACGTGGCCGCCGAGCAGCAGCGTGCTGCAGCCGCGGCGGCAGAACGGCCCGGGACCTGGCGGGTGCGCACGATCGACGAGCCGCGTCGTCGGCTGGTGGCGCAGCTGCGGGTGCCGGCGCTCGGCTGGACAACCGCGACAGCGGTGGCGGCTGATGGGCCCGCAGACGTCGGCGCTGGGGCGGTGTCGCTGACAACGGAGTCGGTGGCCGCGAACGGGTTGCTCACGGTCGCTGTGCGTCCCGACGGTGCGCTGCGGCTCGAGTCGGCCGACGGCACCGTCCTCGACGGTGTCGGCCGGCTGGTCGACGGAGGTGACTGCGGCGACACGTACAACTACGGGCCTCCCGCCCGCGACCTGCTCGTCGACGAACCCGAGCAGGTGCAGGTCGAGGTGCTCGAGCGCGGACCGCTACGCGCCGTGCTGTCGGTCACCCGTCGCTACTCCCTGCCCGCGCAGTCGGACGGCGCTGCGCGGTCCAGCAGGCTCGAGCCGGTCGATGTCGTGACCCGCGTCGAGCTGCGCCGCGGCGAGCCCTTCGTCCGGCTGCACCTTCGGTGGGAGAACCGTTCAACGGACCACCGACTGCGCCTGCACGTATCCCTCGGCCGGCCGGCCACGACCAGTCACGCCGAGGGCCAGTTCGCGGTGGTCGAGCGTGGCCTGCTTCCCGAGGCAGGTACGGCAGGGGAGCACCCCGTCGCGACGTACCCCGCATCGGGCTTCGTCGACGCGGGCGGCGCAGGTGTGCTGCTGAGTCGCACGGTCGAGTACGAGCTGCTCGAGGACGGGGAGCTGGCGGTAACGCTGCTGCGCGCGGTGGGCCTGCTCAGCCGCAACGTGCACCCCTTTCGCGACGACCCCGCCGGCCCGCAGATGGCCACGCCCGAGGCGCAGGTCATCGGCCCGGCCGAGGCAAGACTTGCCGTGCTGCCGCACGCCGGTTCGTGGCAGGAGGCCGAGCTGGTCGGGGCGGCGGAGACGTTCCGGCACGAGCCGGTCACTCGAGGGGGCAGGGGAGCCGACAGGCTGGCGGGGACGTCGAGGGAGGGACTGTCGGTGGCCGGCGACGGCGTCGTACTGGCTTCGCTGCGCCGGCGCGGTGAGCGGCTCGAGCTGCGTGTCGTCGCGGAGACGGCGACCGAGACGAGCGCCGTGATCGGGTCGGCGGCGGTCCCCGTCGCGGCCGCGTGGGACTGCGACCTGCTGGGCAGGCAGGGAGCGCAGCGGCCGCTGGAGGACGGCGTACTGCATCTGCCTTTGCGTCCCTGGCAGATCGCAACGGTTCAGCTGGTGCTGGCCTGACGCGCGAGTCGGTCAGGGAGCTTGGCGGGGAAGGCGCTGACCCGGGACCGTCGCTCGCACGTGGCCACAGTGCTTGCAGATGACGACGAAGCCGTCATCACGCCGAAGTCCCGTCAGGCTCCATGGGGTCCTGCACTCGCTGCAGAACCTGCGGATGGCCCGTCTACGGCGGGCTGCCTCGATGCTGGTGATAGTGCCCACGTGGTTTCCAAATCTCTGACCCGACGAAGCCCGAGCGCACGCTCGATCGTTCGTTCCTCCCCGAACAGACCCTCGGGCCGTGTGTGTCTCTAGTGACCACTAGAACCTGCCTGTCGTGATCGACTCAAGTGACATCGCGATGCTTTTCCCGGCAATGACAAAGTCGTGGTTCGCCCTGCCCAGGTTCCGGGTCAATGGTCCGCATTGTCGGGCCACGATTGTTGTGCGCTCAACGGGATTTGTGCTGCCGCAGCGGTGCTGCGACCGGTGCGGGTGAGCACCGTCAGGGACGGCCGAGTGCTGTGACGACGAGGAGGTCGAGGACCTCGCCGCCGGTCATGGGCGCACCCAGGATGGGGCGCTGGACGGCAGCGCGTACGGCGGCCGTCTCGACCAGGGCGACCTGGTCGTCGGCCAGGCACTCGAACAACCCGGCTTCCGAGAGCCTGCGCAGCACCGGGTCGTTGGTCAGCATGCACTCGGCAGTGGTGGCCGCGTCGAGCAAGGCCATGCCGGCCCGGCCGAGCTGCTCGTCGTCGCTGGTGTCCGCTGCCATGGAGAACGTTGCCGCTCGGGCACGGAGGTAGGTGCCCAGGGCAGCCGCGCGGGGATCGGTCACGGTGTGCTCATGCGGTCCAGTATGGGCGCGTGGCGCCCGCAGCGGGGCTGGTCCTGAATTGGGCGGATCAGGATCGTGGCCTGACCGGGAGGACCGTGCTAAGGTCCTGGTCGGTTGCATTTGCAGTTTCTCGCACGTTCGTTAGGACGCCCGCGGATCGTTCATCTGCCGGGCGGTTTTCATTCTCTGGACTCGAACATCGCTGTCCGGATGTGGGACGACGATCACCGCGGCAGCAGCCCAGGGCCTGGCAAACGCTCAGCCCCTGTACACCCGCCCCACAGAAGGACAAGACAATGGCTCAGGGCACAGTGAAGTGGTTCAACAGCGAAAAGGGCTTCGGATTCATCGCGCAGGACGGTGGCGGAGCGGACGTGTTCGTCCACTTCTCCGCTATCGCCTCCGACGGCTACCGCTCGCTGGACGAGAACCAGAAGGTGGAGTTCGACGTCACGCAGGGTCCCAAGGGCCCGCAGGCGGAGAACGTTCGCCCCATCTGATCGCAGCCGAGCTCTAGCTCGGTACCCGAAGGCCTCACCGCTGCGGCGGTGGGGCCTTCGTCATGTCCAGGAGCAGCCGGGCAAGAGCGCAGCCGGAGAGGGCATGGGTCCCGTGCAGCCAGGCTCGCGGAGTCTTGACTCGTTCCGGGAAGCGGGGTCAGGGTAGATGCGACGACCGAGTCCACGGAGACGAGGACCAACCATGCCTGATCTGCCCCGCGCCACCGACAGCTCGATCGCCACCGCTCCGTCGGAGGAGGCGCGCATCGGCTCCACCATGGACAACGGCGCGCCCGCGCCGCGCGACCGCAACTCGCTCACGATCGGCCCGGACGGCCCGATCCTGCTGCACGACGTGCACTTCCTGAACCAGATGGCGCACTTCAACCGCGAGCGGGTCCCGGAGCGCAACGTGCACGCCAAGGGCTCGGGTGCGTTCGGTGAGTTCGAGACCACTGAGGACGTCTCGAAGTACACCAAGGCCGCGCTCTTCCAGCCCGGGGTGAAGACCGAGATGCTGGCGCGCTTCTCCACGGTCGCCGGTGAGCAGGGCTCCCCCGACACCTGGCGCGACCCCCGTGGCTTCGCTCTGAAGTTCTACACCAGCGAGGGCAACTACGACCTGGTCGGCAACAACACCCCGGTGTTCTTCAT
>JAVEDJ010000160.1 GCA_030841025.1 Actinomycetota bacterium | reverse complement strand
GGGGCCACGGACAACGCCTCGGTTAGTCTTGCGGCGCCCTGCAGCCGGACGGGGCGCCATGCCAGCACCCGGCTCGCCCGCGTTCAGGGAGAGGGACCATGACCTCCTCGGCGGACAGCGTCCTGCGACCGAGTGCCGCGAATGCGGGTACGACGATTGCCGACGGTTCGCGCCACACGCAGTGGCTCGGCAGGTTGGCCCGCAGGCTGTTCATCCTCGATCTCGTCCTCGTCAGCTTGGCGGTGTTCGTCGCTGCCGTGTTCCGCTTCGGGCGCGGCCTACGAGCGGTCCCGGTAGACGGCGCCGACCGGTTGCCGGTCACGTCGTACGTCTCGCTCTGCCTGTTGTTGGTGTGCGCCTGGTTGGTGATGCTCTACGCCGCCCGCACCTACGACTCACGGGTGATCGGCATCGGAGCCGATGAGTACAAGCGCGTGGTCCGCAGCAGCCTCTGGCTGTGGGCAGCCGTCGCCATCATCTGCTACGGCGGGCGCATCGAGGTCGCCCGCACGTTCACCGCCATCGCCTTCCCGCTGGGCATGGTCCTGCTCCTCACTGGTCGTTGGGCTGCGCGGAAGGCTCTGCACCGGGCACGGACGGCGTCGCACGACTGGTCGCACCGCGTCCTCGTCGTCGGTGGTGGGAAAGAGGTCAACGAGCTGGTCGCCGAGCTTGCTCGAGAGCCGTACGCGGGGCTGCACGTGGTCGGCGCCTGTGTCCCGGGCGGGCGGTCCGACGGAGCGGCCTCTGTGCCTGTTGTCGGCAGCTTGTCCAACGTGCGTCAAGCCGTGGCGCGGACCGGTGCAGACACGGTCGCTGTCACCGCGTCACCCGGTGTCTCGGCCAGCATGCTCAAGCAGCTGGGGTGGGAGCTCGAGGGTGCTGGTGTGCACCTGGTGGTCGCGCCTGCCCTCACCGATGTCGCGGGTCCGCGCATCCACGTGCGTCCCGTGTCGGGCCTGTCGCTTCTCTATGTCGAGCAGCCAGAGTTCTCCGGCCCGAGCCGAGCCATCAAGTGGGTCTTCGACCGCCTCCTTGCGCTTGCCGCTCTGGTGATCGCGTCACCTTTCCTGCTCGTGTCCGCGTTGCTGATCAAGGTGAGCAGCCGAGGCCCGGTCATCTTTCGGCAGGCCCGCATTGGGCGGAACGGCCACATCTTCACCGTCTACAAGCTCCGCTCGATGGTGGTCGGCGCAGAGGAGCAGCCTGTTGATGACCTGCAGCGCAATCGGGCGGACGCGGTGCCGTACACGGACCGGGATGACCCACGCATCACGCCCGTCGGGCGCTGGCTGCGCAGGTTCGGTCTGGACGAGCTGCCCCAGCTGTTCAATGTGCTGCTGGGCGACATGAGCCTCGTCGGTCCGCGCGCGCCCCTGCCGGGTGAGATCGAGGAGCACGGCCGATCGGCGGCCCGGCGGGTCAAGGTCAAGCCGGGCATCACCGGGCTGTGGAAGGTCAGCGGGCGTGCGGACCTCTCGTGGGAGGACAGCGTCCGGCTGGACCTGTACTACGTCGAGAACTGGTCGTTCGCAGGTGACATCCAGATCCTGTGGAAGACCGCGCACACGGTGGCCGTCCGCCGCAGTGCCGGCTGACACCCTGCTGTTGAGGCGTTTGCACACCGCCTCCCTGCGGGTCGTTTCGTGTGCGGTCTTCAGGGCAATGGCCGACTAGACCCCATTTCTTGCCCTACATACGTGTGTCTCGACGGAGGGAGGTTTCGCCGTGTCCGGCTCGCAGACCGTCACCAGTTCCGTGACGGTCCCCCACGAAGGACACGGTGTCTCCCTCGCCCGGCACGCGTTCGCCGACGAGCTGGCCGCCATCGGTGTTGCGCCCGATGAGCGCGAGGACGCCATGCTCGTGCTGTCCGAGCTGGTGAGCAACGCCGTCAAGCACGCAGCTCCCTTGCCCGGTGGGGCGGTGCGGGTGCGCTGGGCGATCCGGGCGGACGTCCTGCACATCGAGATCACCGACGGCGGGTCGACAACCCGCCCCAACGCCGTCGTCGCCGCCGTGTCGGCGCTCGGCGGACGCGGCCTCGACATCGTGCGCAGCGTCTGCCGTCAGTGGGGCGTCACGGAGGCCGACGACTCGGTGACCGTCTGGGCCGACGTACCTCGCTCGCCGCGCGGCAACTAACCCCGCCGACGCAGCTCGCCGACATAGCTCGCCCCTCGCGAACCAGCCCCCGCTGGCTCCTCGCGAACCAGCCCCCGCTGGCTCCTCGCGCACGGACCAGCCCGCTAGTCTCACGCCGGCAGCCGTACCGCGACTCGAGGAGCCTCCCGCAATGGCCAAGAAGGCCGCCAAGAACACTGCCCGGCAACGCCCCGCCGGGCCCGCCGCCTCCGCCGGATCCGCGGGATCCGCCCAGGAGGTGCCCGTCGTCGGCGGCCGCGAGCCCTGCCCCTGCGGGTCGGGCCGGCGCTACAAGGCCTGCCACGGACGAGGCGCCGGCCAGGCGGCGGAGCTGTTCGTCGCGCGCCCCTTCGAGGGCCTGGCCGGGGAGTGCGACTGGGTGGCGATGCGCGAGATCGTTCCCGCCGCCACGGCGCGCCTGACGCTCGCCGGTGAGGGCCAGGGGCGCTCGGTCACGCTGGCCACCGTGCTGCCGATGGCCTGGCCCGGCCTGGTCCGCAAGGACGGTGACGTGTTCGTGGGCCTGCAGGTGCCCGGCGGCTCCGGCGACCCGAGCCGTGACGTCGCCGCCGCGCTCGAGCAGGCCCTCGAGGCCGAGCCCGGCAGCCCGATCATGCAGCCCTCGCTGCCTGGCCCCGGCAACCGGCTGCAGGACCTGCTCGACCTCGATGCGCCGCTTCCTGTGCAGGTGCACCCGGGCTTCGACTTCTGGCTGGAGGGCGTCGAGGACCGGTCGCCCGAGGTCATCGCCTCCATGGAGCGGGCCAACGAGGCCGTCGTACCCACTGCGCGTCTGAGCTCCGTCGAGGCGGCCTACTGGTGCCAGATCCGTGACCGGACGCACCTGCGCTGGGTCATGCCGTACGACGAAGAGGTGCTGCTCGACGGGCTGGCCCGGCTGCACGTGACCGGTGCGGACAAGGTCGGCAAGGACTCGCGCTACGTGGGAGCGTTCCGCGCGGACGGCCTGATGGTGCCGGTGTGGGATCTCGAGCCGGGAACCACGGCCGACGCGCTCGAGGACCCGGTGACGGTCTTCGCCGGCCGGCTCGCCGAGGCGATGGCCAGCACCGACCCGCTCGACGACGCACAGCGCCGGGCCCGGGCCGGCCTGAACAGCCGCCAGCTGACCCTGCGCTGACCGCGCGGCGCGGGCCCTTCGTGCCAGCCCCGCGCGCATCCCTGCGGCCCGCCTGCGCGGCGCGGACGCTTGCACACCGGGCCGGCTCGGATATCGTGGGCGCCGAGCCCGAGCGCTGCTGCATCCCCCGTCTGCTGCGCTCGGGCTCCTCCATCTCGCCTGTCAAATGCGCCTTTACCACGAAATCCGTCGTTTGGCCCGGATGCAACGGTTCGGCTCAGCCCCGCAGCGGCTCCCGGCTGATCGGGCAGGACATGCATCGCGGCCCGCCCCGGCCGCTCCCGAGCTCGCTGCCCGCGATCGCCACCACCTCGATACCCGCCTCCTCGAGCCGAGCGTTGGTCTCGACGTTGCGCTCGTAGGCCACCGCCAGCCGCGGCCCGATGGCGAGGGTGTTGTTGCCGTCGTCCCACTGCTCGCGTTCGGCGGTGACCGGGTCGAGGCCGGTGTCGATGATGCGCAGCGTGTCGATGCCCATCGCCTTGGCGGCCGCCGTGAGGAACGGCTCCGGTCCACTCACGTGCAGCGACGAGTCGCCGTCGGTGACGGTGTAGGCGGACAGGGTGTCGGCGATGTTGGGGTACATCACCATCGCGTCGACGTCGACCATGGTGCACACGGTGTCGAGGTGCATCGTGGCGCGTTCCTGCGCGATGGGTACGGCGAGCACCGTGCTGACCAGCTCGCGATCGAACATGGCGCGGGCGAGCCGCTCGACGCCCGCCGCCGTCGTACGCTCCCCGACGCCCACAGCCGCCACCCCCGGCGCGAGCAGGAGCACGTCGCCGCCCTCCACCGGCTCGAACTGCGGACCGTAGACCTGCTCCGTGCCGGCGAACCTCGGGTGGTGGCGGTAGATCGCCCGGGTCAGCGTGGTCTCGCGCTCGCGCGCCGGCATGGCCAGGCTGGTCACGGCCACCTGGTCGCGGATCCAGACGCTGGAGTCGCGGGTGAACAGCAGGTTGGGCAGCGGGTCGATGACGAAGTCGTGGCGGTCCATGAACCGGTAGGGCAGGCCACCGACCGGCGTGATCTCCTCGTGGGCCAGGCCGGCCGTCAGGACGTTCGCGAGGTCTTGCGGGTGCAGGCCGTGCAGGTGCTGGTCGACGTACGCGTGCAGCGTCTCGCCGAGCCGCGGGTCGGCGAGGACCGCCGCGATCGTCTCCTCGCGGGCCTCTTCGACCTCGAGCGCCTCAGCGAGGAGCTCGGCGAGGTAGAGCACCTCGACGTCGTGGTCGCGCAACGCCTGGGCGAACGCGTC
>JAVEDJ010000155.1 GCA_030841025.1 Actinomycetota bacterium | reverse complement strand
GATGTCGGATGTCTGCACCGGCCGCAGGTGCAGCTCCTCGTCCATCATCGTCGCCAGCCATGCCTCTCGGTTGTCGGTGATGGTGTCGACGACGTCCTCCAGCAGCTGTCCGGTGAAGCCCTTGGCGACGTAGATGGCGCGGATCTCCTGCCGCTCGGCCTCGTGCATCGTGTCGATCTCCACCGCCTCCCTGGCCCGCTCCGCCTGGTAGTAGTCCCGCTCGGACACCGAGGAGGTGTAGCCGACCGCCCCCATCGAGACCGACTCAGTGATGGCGGCAGCGAAGCCGGTGGCCAGCAGAACCGTGGGCGAGCCGCCGCCAGCAATAACGCCGAGGATGATGCCGAGAATGTTCACGAGGCCGTCCTGGCCGCCGAGGATGACGTCCCGCAGCCAGTTGGTCCGCGGGTGACCCTCGCGATGCTGTACCGGTGGTGCAGCCGTCTCCTGGACCGCCCTTGCCAAGGTGGTTCCCTTGCCCGCACGCCGGCCCGGACCGGCCATCCGACCAAACGTCGGCACGCTCATCTCGCAGTCCTTTCGCCTGGTGCGCCTCGTCGCACACCCGTTGAGCGTCGCCGTGACGTCGGCGCCGCGCATCACTGCAGGCGGCCGTCCGGTCTTCTGGCCAGCATCAACTCGGGACGTCGAGCTCGCCGGTAGTGGACCTCCGTGCTCGGCGCCCCGAGCGCACTGCGCATCGCTGTGAGAAGAGCGCCGCCCGCGGCTGACGGCCCCGGCAACTGTGCAGGTAGCAGGGATGCCGGCGAACAGCGTGTGCGGTGATGCTGGCCTGATGCTGCGGTTGCTCATCGTTGACGACAGCCGGCGTTTCTTGGACGCCGCGTGCGACCTGCTGGAGCGTGAGGGCATCACGGTCGTCGGCGTGGCCTCGAACAGGGCCGAGGCGGCGCAGCGGGTCCAACAGCTGCGGCCAGACGTGGTGCTGGTGGACATCAACCTTGGTGGCGAGAGCGGCTTTGAGCTGGCGAGGCAGTTGTACGACGAGCAGTCGGCCCCGCCCCGGATCATCCTGATCTCGACCCACGCCGAGCAGGACTACGCCGACCTGATCGCGGCCAGCCCGGCAAAAGGGTTCGTGGCCAAGGCCGCCCTGTCGGCCGCCGCGATCCACGCCCTGCTCGACGGCGGGGGGCCGACGCACTCCGGCTAGCAGGCAGAGCCGACTTCCAGACGCCGGGAAGCACGAACGGCCGCTGGCCGTGACGACAGCGGTGCATCGCGCGGGGACTCTGAGTGGGGGTCCACTCGGGCCTCTCATGCGCTACAAGGAGGACTCATGACTCCCGTCGTTCAGTCCGTCGAGGCGAGACCCTCGAGGGGGCAAGGCCTGGCCGGCGCAAAGGGTTTTCACGGGGGGGCTCTGCTCGCCGTAGTCCTCGTGGGCGCCGCCATCGTCTTCGCCGGGTACAACTGGAGGAGCACCACAGGCCAGACGATCGGTGGCGATCTGCCTGACTCGCCGGGTGTTGACCGGCAGGTCGACGGCCTCCACGTCCTCGATGCGTATCTCGTACCACGCACGGCGCCAGGTGCATTCAGCCTGGTGTGTGGCCTGGTCACCCGCTCAGGCGGACCAGATCGGCTAGTCGCCGTGTCTTTCGGTGACGGTGCGGTCGCGGGACTTGGTCCCGTCGCCGGTGGGAACGCGACGGCGGCGACGGGGTTGTCCGTCCCATCCGATCACGTGCTCCAGGTCGGGCCGGAAGCCAATGCCACTCCCGTGACTGTCACCGGCATCTCGAACCCACCCGGGCCCGGAAGCTTGGCGACTGCCACGTTCAGCTTCGCTCGGCGTGGCCCGGTGTCGATGCGCCTGCCCGTCTGGGCGTCAGTGTCGGGTCCGGCGGGCCCTGATCAGTCCGGGAGGACACCATGACTACACCGCTCCTTACACCTGTGACCGCTGCTCCCACAGTTGAGAGCGACGACTCAGTAGTGGCCATCACGCTCTCGTGGCCAGTAGCACGTTCTGTCACGGCGACCAGCGGCGGCAGGGGCGGCATCCGAGGTGGAGGGTCGCACATCATCGAGTTCATCGGTGATGTGGATCTCCACTTCGCCGGCCATGTCCGCGGCACGCTTGCGGCGATCGCCGCACAGAGCCGTGAACTTACTGTCGACGTGTCGGAAGTGCGGTTCATCGATGCAGCGGGGCTGGGCTTGCTCGCCATGATGCACGGGCACGTCACTGCATCGGGGGGCCGGATGGACCTGATCGGTGCCGCACCCACGTTGCGTCGGGCGCTGCGCATCACCCAGCTGGACGAACTGTTCCCGGGAGACCCAACGTGCCGCTGACCGACCACGTGCCGAGCCGTGACGTCGGCAGTGATCCGGGCATCACGCCACCGGGGACGCCGGACCCAAAGCCACGTGACGGCAAGGCACCCGGGACACAACGTGGCCGGGTGCCGCGCGGCCTCGGCCGGTCTCGTCTTATCGCTGTCGCGCTCCTCCTGCTGCTCGCCAACTGGTTCCTCAGCGCCGCACTGCTCGCCCCTGGCCAGCCGCAGTCCGTCACGTACTCGACTTTCCGGAGCGAGCTCGCGGGCGGCAACGTCACGTCTGTCAGCGTGCAGAGCCACATCTTGACCGGAAAGTTTCGGCAGTCGGTAAGCGTGGCGCGTTCAGACACAAGCGCCGCGCCCGCAAAGTCGGCCGGCACCATCCGAGTTACCGCGTTCCGCACGGTGGAGCCGGACATCGGTGACAGCGGCCTCATGCCCTTACTGCTGTCCCAGCACGTGGCCGTTACCGGCGAGCCAGCCGCGACCACTCCCCTACTGTTCCGAGTGCTGCTGGGCTTTGGACCGACGCTGCTGCTCATCGGTGGCCTTCTCTGGCTGGCGACTCGTGGACTGGGTGGAACAGGCGGCATTGGTCAGCTGAGCCGGTCAAAAGCGAAGCTGTACACCGCCGGTACCGGTCCGCGAGTCACGTTCGCCGACGTCGCTGGCATCGACGAAGTCAAAGCCGAGGTGGCGGAAGTCGTGGACTTCCTGCGGCGGCCGGGCCACTACCGGGCGCTCGGCGCAACCATCCCGAAAGGCGTTCTGTTGGCCGGGCTGCCGGGCACCGGCAAGACCCTGCTCGCGCGTGCGGTCGCCGGAGAGGCGAGGGTGCCGTTCTTCTCCGTGTCCGCGGCCGAGTTCGTTGAAATGATCGTCGGCGTCGGTGCTTCCCGCGTGCGGGACTTGTTCGCGCAGGCCAAGAAGGCCGCGCCTGCGATCATTTTCATCGACGAGCTCGACGCCATCGGTGCCGCCCGCGGATCGCGCAGCATTGGCGGACATGACGAGCAAGGCCAGACCCTCAACCAGATCCTCACCGAGATGGACGGGTTCAGCGGCACCGAAGGCGTGGTGGTGCTGGCCGCCACCAACCGCCCCGAGGTTCTCGACCCCGCGCTGATGCGACCCGGACGGTTCGACCGGCAGATCACCGTCGACCCGCCCGACCGTGGCGGACGCGTGAAGATACTCACCGTTCACACCCGCAACTTGCCGCTGGGCCCCGATGTTGACCTGGTCGCGCTTGCGGCGAGTACGCCGGGGACCGTAGGAGCCGACCTGCGCAACCTCGTCAACGAGGCGGCACTGAACGCCGCTCGTCGCGGGGCCAGCAGAGTGGCGATGTGCGACTTCACCGACGCCGTAGAGCGAACCTTGCTGGGCGCGGCCCGAGGGATCGTGCTCTCGCCGGAGGAAAAACTGCGCACGGCCTATCACGAGGCAGGTCACGCCTTGGTCGGCATGCTGACCGCCGGCGCGGACCCGATCCGGAAGGTCAGCATCATTCCGCGCGGTCACGCCCTCGGCGTCACCTTCTCCACCCCGGACGAGGACCGCTACGGCTTTACCCGGCCGTACCTGCGCGGTCGCATCGTCGGGGCACTCGCTGGCAGCGCAGCCGAGGACGTCGTGTACGGCGAGACCAGCAGCGGCGCCGAGAGCGATCTCGCGCAGGCCAGCCGTCTGGCGAGGTCCATGGTTACCCGCTGGGGCATGTCGCCGGCCCTGGGCCCGGTAGCGCTGGAGGGGGTCGGTGCCGACCAGTTCGATGACGGTCCGTTGTCAGAAGGGACGCGCACGCTCATCGACACCGAGGTGAGGAACATCAGCGAGAGCTGCTACGCCGAGGCCGTCGCGCTGCTCACGGACCACCGTCAGCAGCTCGACAAACTCGCCCGCCGACTGCTGGACGTCGAAACCCTGGACGGACCTGGCGCCTACCACGCCGCCGGCTTGTCAGCTCCCAGCACGTCCCGCACGCCGCCCCCGGCGCCCGCGACTCGGTAGGTGGCCGGATGGGTTCGCTCGTCGGCCATCTGCTGACCCTGTCGCCATGGGCGGTGCTGCTCGCCGTGTTCCTGCTGCCGGCACTCGAGGCATCGACCTTTGTCGGGCTGGTGGTTCCGGCGGAGTCCGCTGTGGTTGTCGGTGGCTTCCTCGCGCACAGTGGCCACCTTCCGCTATATCTGGTGGTGCTTGCCGCGAGCGCTGGCGCCATCGCCGGTGACCAAGTCGGCTACTGGGTCGGCCGACGATTCGGCCCCGGACTGCTCGAGCGACTGCCTGGTCGACTTCGCAGCTCCGACAGGTTGCGCGGCAGCCTCGACCTCGTTGCTCGGCGCGGTGGGACCGCCGTCTTCATCGGCCGGTGGGCCGCGTCGTTGCGGGCTGTCACGCCGACGATCGCCGGCATGAGCGGGGTGGAGCCACGACGGTTCGCCATCGCCAACGCCGTAGGCGCGACGACCTGGGCTGTCACAGCCGCGATGCTCGGCTACCTCGTCGGCGCAAGCTACCGCTCGGTCCTGTCCCGGCTCAGCCTCACGGGCACTCTCGTGGTCGGCCTCTTGGTGCTGCTGGCCCTAGCCCGCTGGTGGCACCTGCGGCGCGGGACACGTCGCGCCTCAGGCACGAAGGCGGCCTAGCCATGGTGCGGGGCCGGACCGCTCCCATCACGAGGCGCGCCTCCGCTGTTGCCAGGGTTGATCACCGCCGAAGGCTGGATGACCCCCGTCAAGGTCGCTCCGGCGCCTGTCGGTCCGACCACCTTTGGGCCCGGTCGCCGAGACGACTCTTTCGCTGACGCTTCCTTCCAGACCCAGTGGGTTTCCCCTCGCCAGTACCTCATCGCCTACTTGAAGGGCGGCTGAGTCGCCGAACTTGGCCGGCGCGAGCGGCGTAGCTGCGTTCACCTTGTTCACGGCCAGATCCGAGGCAGGATAGGCACCGACGAGAGTTCCCGGCACGGGCTTCTTGAGCCGTTCACGACGACGCTGAAGGATCTCGCGCTCCCCACAACGTGATCATTGGTCAATTGGTCACGATGTGACCGGCTCTGTCGAAGACGACGCCCGAACCAAGACCTGCGGGCGTCGTCGTGATGTCCACGACAGAGGGCTCACCTGGTCGACGGTGGTCACCTCGTTGCTCTGCAAACCGATGCCTTGCGTTGCCGGCTCGATCACGCTGAGAGGACGATGTTGCGCGCATAGATCTTGACTTCTCCGCGTGTGGGCCCGCGAAGAAGTAGTCCGTAAGTGAGGGCGTCACGGTGAAAGCTCTCCGGTCGCAGCCTGTCCGCTGGGGCGCGACGCTTGAGCAGCCCGACTGTGCGGGCGCTGATGCCGTGCAGCGCCAGGCGACGACCGTCGGACAGCTCCAGCGCGATACCGTTCGGGACCTTCGAAACCACCACGACGTGTCCCGCACTGCCGGCCAGATAGTGCGCAAGCTCCGCTTCCAGGTGACGAAGTTCCTTTCGCGCGACCGCTTCGAGGTGCGCGTCGAGCTGGCGGAACTCTCGCCTCGGGAAGACTTGTGCCAAGGGATTGCGTCCCGCGTGACGCGTCCGGCGGGACTTCGTCGCGAGCACGAATGTCATCACGGCACTGACGAGAGCGATACCCAGGATGATGAGCATTCGAAGGCTCCTTCCAGTCGTGCACGGTCGTCGGTTTCGCTTGATGTCGCCGGTCGAAGGTGAATGCGGCACTCACCACCGCGGTCGCGTGCCGTCAAGCCTGTCTTCGCGCGGGGGTTACGTCGCCCTGGCGAGCGACCATCTTTGGGTCCGGCTGGTGCCACCGGGGAATGCCCGCTGGCCGGTATGGCGAAGTGGCTCGGCCAATGTCTGGACCTCGAGGTGTGTCGACCGCGACGCCGACGCGTGGCGTTACAGCCAGCGGGAACTTCGAGATTGCGGTTGACGTCACCCGAAGAGGGCCGCTGACCGTGAGGACGGCGCCTCACGTCCCGGCGACGATGGTCTCGAGGGGCAGCTCGCCTCGTGTGCCAGGGAGGACCCATGAATAGCACCCATACGACAACAACAGCCGGGCCGTCGCCGGCGCCGTCAGCGACGATCCACCGACACGTCCTGTTCGGCGCGGCGATCACTGCGCTCGGTGGCCTGCTGTTCGGCTACGACACGGGTGTCATCTCCGGGGCGCTGCTGTTCATCGGCAGGGACTTCCCCGGCCTGACGTCGTTCGACAAGGAACTGCTGACCAGCATCCTGTTGATCGGAGCGCTGATCGGTGCCTTGGCTGCGGGGAGAATCGCCGACAGGGTCGGCCGCCGGCCCACGGTGCTGGGCACCGCGGCGCTTTTCGTCGTCGGGGTGCTGCTCGCCGCCTTCTCTCCCACCTACTGGGTCCTGGTAGGGGCGCGAGTCATCATCGGGATCGCCGTCGGCTCGGCCTCGATGGTCGTACCGCTCTACATCGGCGAGATCGCTCCGCCGCGGATCCGCGGCGCTCTGGTCAGCTTCAACCAGCTGGCCATTACCACCGGCATCCTGGCCTCGTACCTGGTCGATTACAGACTGGCGTCCAGCGAGAATTGGCGGCTGATGTTTGGCCTGGCCGCCATACCCGCAATCTTGATGTTCATCGGCATGCTCTTCCAGCACGAGAGTCCGCACTGGCTGGTCGCCCAAGGCCGCGAGGACGAGGCGCGCAGGGTGCTCCACAGCGTCCGGGATCAAGGCGCCATCGAAACCGAGGTAGCCGAGCTCCGCGAGCTGTCCACGCACCGATCAAGCGTGCGTGAAGTCTTCAACCCGGCTCTGCGGCACGTCATGACCATTGGCGTCATGCTCGCGGTCTTCCAGCAGATCACCGGCATCAACACGATCATTTACTACGCGCCGACGCTGTTGTCATCTGCCGGTCTGGGCAACTCCGCCGCGTTGCTGGCCAACGTCGTGAACGGCGCCGTCAACGTTCTCCTGACGATTGTCGCAATCCGGCTACTGGATCGTACGGGCCGCCGGCCACTGCTGCTGGGCGGCACTGCGGGAATGGCGGTCGCCATGGCCCTGATCGGCCTTACCTTTGCCATCGGCGGCGGCCAGCTGCATGGGATCGCCGCCTATGTCGCGATTGCCGGGCTGCTGATCTACACCGGCTCTTTCGCCATCGGACTCGGGCCGGTGTTCTGGCTGCTGATCAGCGAGATCTACCCGGTGAAGATCCGCGGGCAGGCCATGAGCGTGGCCACCATGGCGAACTGGGGCGCCAACTTCGTCGTTACCGTCTCCTTCCTCACCCTCCTCAGCGCCATCGGCAACGCCGGGACCTTCTTCCTCTTCGCTGGCCTGTCCGTCGTCGCACTGGTGTACTTCCAACGGCAGGTTCCCGAGACCAAGAACCGCAGCCTGCAGGACATCGAACGCGACCTCGATCTTCCAGCAGCCGTGACCGGCGAGGCGGCGCGGGTCATAAGCAGCTAGACGACTTGTCCTCACCCACGAGTCGCGGGTGAGGACGACGTCGAGCAGGTAGCCCATTGTCCAACGTTCAGTAGTGTCCCGACGGGCTGGGAGCCGGACTCTCATACGTGCCGGCGCTCAGTCACCCCAGGCCGGCAGACACCACCCCGTGTTCCGTGGCCGAGTCGAAATGGGCGCACCTGCCGTCGTCGGGGCAGCAGGGCGCTGGCGAGAATGTCCCTACGGTAACGCGGCTTCAGGCAAGCCGACACTGCCTGTGCGGACGTTCGTCTGCAGCGGCTTGGTTGGAGTAGGGGCTGGGACATCGGCACCCATGACTCACAACTGGGAACGCAACCAGTCGACTTTCTTCGGGGCGACACGGCTGCCGACGTCGAGCTGAATATCCTCGTGACTCGTGAGCGGAATCCGGGCAGGGTCACCGGAGTAGCGGGCACCGTTGACGAACACGGTCACGGTGCCGCGCGCGGGGCCAACCCGATCGCTCAACAGAGGCTGCCGCCAGATTGCGAAGAACTGGCCGAGGGTATAGGTCGTCTCGCTCGGTGCCTCGACGTGAATGACGCCGTCCTGGGCGTGGACGTGCAGCCAGTAGTAGCAGAGCGACGCCGAATAGAACGGCCCGTTCGGAGTCTGCTGCGCGATCGGTTGCACGATGCCTATCCCCGCCGGAATCGGCCGCAGCGCACCGTTCACGTAGACCGTCAGGTGCGAGTGGATGTGATAGGCGACCTGTTCACTCGGCTCACAGCGGATACCGTCGACGGTCCGGCCACCAGCGGGGCTACTCGCAGGTGCCAGCACCGTGCCCTCCTCGAGCGGGATCCCCTCCGGCCCCGGCGGGCCGGTCAACGTCGCCGACGCAGCATCCGACGCGCTGCTGGTAGGTGCATGCCCCTTCGCGCCGGGACCTGAGCTCGCGACCGCGACGACGATCCCGGCGATGACGGCGACGGCCACTACGGAACCAGACGAGACCAGGCGCCGCCGGCGACGCTCCCGTGCCTGCTCGGCAGCTCGAAATGCCGCCGCTCGCTCCCGGACAGAACTGCCTGACGACGGTCGCT
>JAVEDJ010000015.1 GCA_030841025.1 Actinomycetota bacterium | reverse complement strand
TGCGCGCCTGCTGACGCGACGGTTCACCTGCCAAACGTGGTCAACTGCGAGAGGGGATGGGGAGCGGTCAGGCGTGGGTGGTGTGCCCGGCGAGGCGGGCGTTGCTGATGACGACGGCGGCCGGTTGCTCGACGAGGCGCAGCGTGTTGAGCGAGGCCTCCCCGAATGCGTTCTTGGTGGCGCTCGAGAGAGCGAGGCAGCCCACGATGCGTCCGCCGGCCCGCAGCGGCATGGACAGGAACGTCGCCATGCGGCCCTCGTCGTCGGCTCCCAACCGGCCCTCAGCGTCGGCGATCCGTGGGACCAGGTCGTGCACCATCACCGGTGTCCCGGTCACCTGGGTGGCGGCGTCGGCGATGGCGCCGAAGAACTCGTGGTACTGCTGCTGCGAGCTGTCGCGCACGACCGTCAGGTAGGTCGCCCGGTCGTCGAGCATGCAGACGGCCGCCATGTCGTAGTCGACCACCCGGGCGAGGACACCGAGGACACCGGCGACGGTCTCCTCGAAGCCGTGGACGTCGGCCGCGATCTGCGTGACCTCGGCCGACAGCGACGCCTCGAACAGCTTGCGGTCGAGCAGCTCGGAGACCCGCGCCAACACCTCGTCCGGACCCAGCTCGAGCGGGTCGGGCCGCAGCGGAGGTCGGCCCCCACGTGCCTCGTCGGCGGCCCGGATGACCTCGGCCAGCGCCTGGACCAGCTCGGGTGCCTCGAAGTCCTTGGTCAGAAAGCGGTCGGCACCGGTCTGCGCGCCCCAGTAGCGGTCCGAGGCGGCGTCCAGCGACGTCAGCAGCACGATGGGGATCTCCGTGGTCTGCCAGTCGTCCTTGAGCAGCCGCGCGGCGACATAGCCCGACAGACGCGGCATCTGCACGTCCAGGATGATCGCGTCCGGCTGGCAGCGGAACGCCCCCTGGACTGCCTCGACGCCGTCCTCGGCCGTGACGACGGTGTGGCCGGCGCGCTCGAGCACCGTGGACACGATGCGGCGCATCGTGGGGCTGTCGTCCGCAATCAGGACGGTGGGCATCGGGATCCTCGCTTCGAGCGTCAGCGGCCGACGAGTCGTCGGACCGTATCGATGAGTTCGGCCTGGTCGAACTCACTCTTGAGCAGATAGGCGCTGGCTCCTGCGTCCAGCCCGGCCCGCTGGTCGGCCTCGTCCCCGCGCGAAGTCATGATCACGACCGGCACGTCCTCCCAGCCGCGCGTACGGCGGATCGTGCGGGTCAGGGTGAAACCGTCCATCCGCGGCATCTCCACGTCGGAGACCACCAGGTCGACCGGCGCCTCGGTGAGGCGCGCGGCGCCGTCCATGCCGTCGACCGCTGTCACGACTTCGTAGCCCGCGCCCTCGAGGATCACCCGCTGCAGCTCGCGGACGCCCACGGAGTCCTCGACGACAAGCACCCGCGCCCGGCCTCCGGGGTGCAGGGGCACGGTCCCACCCGAGGTACGACGACGCGGGGCTGCGGGTGCGTGGGCGACGCCGCCGGCGAGCTGGCGCACGGCCAGCTCGCGGACGTCGAGGACGAGCACGACGCTCCCATCCCCGTCGATGGTCGCTCCGGTCACCGTCGGCAGCCGACCCAGGAAGCCGCCGAGCTCCTTCACGACCAGCTCAGCCTCCCCTTCGAGCGCGTCGACGGCGAGAGCGAGCAGCTCGTCCGAGCCGGAGTAATGCACCACGATCGCCGACCGCGGGTCACGGTCGCCCGGCGCCTCCAGGATCTGCCCGAGGTCGACCAGCGGCATGGTCACGCCCTGCCGGGCCAGCACGGGGACACCGGCGACCTCGTGGCGCTCCGCACCCGCCAGCCCGAGCGTCTCGATGACGCCCGCCACCGGCACGGCGTACCGCTCGGTCCCCACCCGCGCGATCAGGCACCGCAGCACGCCCAGGGTCACCGGAAGGGTGAGGGTGAACGTCGTGCCGAGCCCGGACTTCGACGCGACATCGATGGCACCGCTGAGGTCCTCGACCACGGTGCGCACCACGTCGAGCCCGACACCGCGGCCCGACGTCTGCGTCACCTCCGAGCGAGTCGAGAAACCGGGCGAGAACATCACCTGCAGCAACGGTGTACCGGTGGCCGTCGAGCCCTCCGGCAGCAGCCCGCGGCTGACCGCGACGGCCCGCAGGCTCTCCTCGTCGATGCCGCGGCCGTCGTCGGAGACCTCGATGACAACAGTCGAGCCCGCAGCTCGCGCGGCGACTGTGACGGTGGCCCGGGCCGGCTTCCCCGAGGCGACCCGCTCGGCCGGCGTCTCGCAGCCGTGGTCGACCGCATTGGTCACGAGGTGCTGCAGCGAGTCGGCAACCGCGTCCAGGACACGGGTGTCGAGCTCGACGTCCTGCCCGGAGAGCACCAGCTGCACCTCGCGCGGCTGGTCACCGGCCGCGGACAGCTCGCGCACCAGGTGCGGGAAGCCGGCGACGACCCGACGTACCGGGACCATGGCCAGGCCCATCGCGCCGTCGCGGACGCGCGCAAGCCGGCCGTCCGCGTCCTCCGCGCGCGCGGCCAGCTCGCGGCTGGCGGCAACGAGCTGGTCGCCGAGCGAGACCAGCGCGTGCAAGGCGTCGGTGACCGAGGTGGGCAATGCGTCGTCGGCCGCGGCGGCGTCGCGCAGCGCGCGCGCCGAGTGCAGCTGACGCCGGGTCAGGCCAGTGAGCTCGCGGCTGTGGGTGGTGATGCGGCGTACGTCGAGCTCGGCCTCGCCCACGACCTCGAGCAGTTCGTGGACGCGCCGCGTCGGGACGCGCACCGAGTCACCCCCGCGGGGCCGGCCGGACTCGTCGGCGTCCTCGACATCGGTGACCCGCAGCCGCGGGACGGTGACGGGGTCCTCGCCCGCGCAGGCAGAGTCGAGGGCCGCGACAACGGCTGCGACCTCGTCGGCGTCCACCGGCCGTTCGGCGCCCGGCAGCGAGCGGGAGATGCTTTCGGCAGAGACCAGCAACAGGTCGACGAGGTCCCGGCGCGGTGTCATGCGACCGCTGCGGATGGCGCCCAAGAGATCCTCGACCCGGTGCGCCACCTCGACAACACTGTCGAGGCTGAGCATGCGGGCGGTGCCCTTGACGGTGTGTGCGTCGCGGAACAGCGAGGCCACCAGCTGCCGCGGCGACGGGTCGTGCTCGAGCCGCAACAGGCCCTCGCACAAGGTGCCGAGCCGCTCGTCGACCTCCGCGCGGAACGTTGCCACCAGCTCCGGGTCGTCGGCCCAGCTCTTGCTCATGAGACCCGGAACTGCTCGATCGAGGATCGCAGCTCAGCGGCGAGGACGTTCAGCTGAGCGGCGGCCGCTGCGGACTGCTTGGAGCCCACGGCGTACTGCCGGGAGACGTCGGAGACCTGGGTCATGGCCGACACGACCTGGTCGGAGGCCGATCGCTGTTGCTGGGTCGCGATCGAGATCTCCTTGGCTGCCGTGGTGGTCTCGTCGACCATGCCGGAGATGCGCTCCAGGGCGTCCACCACGTCGCGGGCCAGGGACGCGCCTCCCGCGACCTCCTTGGCGCCCTCCTCGCTGGCCAGGATGGTGGCGTTGGTCTCTGCCTGGATCTGGGCGACGATCGCCTGGATCTGACCGGTCGCCTCCTGGGCCCGCTCGGCGAGCTTGCGCACCTCGGCGGCGACGACAGCGAAGCCGCGGCCGTGTTCACCGGCGCGTGCGGCCTCGATGGCCGCGTTCAGCGCGAGCAGGTTGGTCTGGTCGGCGATGTCGTCGATGACCTCGAGGATGCGGCCGATCTCCTGGCCCTTCTCCCCCAGCGACAAGGCGCGGCTGGCGATGGAGTTGACCCGTTCGGAGATGGCGTCCATCGAGGCCACAGACGTCGCCACGGCGGTCCGGCCGTGCTCGGCGTGCCGCAGGGTCTCGGCGGCGTAGCGCGCCACCGACTCGGCGGTGTCGGCGATCTGCGCCGCCGTGGCGGCCAGCTCCTCGATCGTGGACGTGGTCTCGGCGACAGCCGAGGACTGCTCGGTGGCGCTGGCAGCGTGCTCCTCGGCGGTGGCGAGCAGCTCGCCGGCGCTCGCGGTGATCTGCTCGCCGCCCGAGCGGATCTGCTCGACGAGGTGGCGCAGGTTGAGCAACGTGTTGTTGAAGGAGGCGGTAAGCGCCAGCACCGACTCGCTGGCGCCCTCGGTCGTGACCTGCACGGCGAGGTCGCCTTCGGCCGCCTGCGCGAGCACGGCGGAGAGGTCGTCGACGCGCTGCCGGAGGTCGTCGCGCTCCTCGCGGGCGATGCGCCGCTCGTTGGAGACCGACGCGTAGAGCAGGCCGACGAACCACGACACGCCGGGCCCGACCGGCAGCACGACGATCAGGAAGCTGATCTCGTGCTGCGTGATCGGCCCCGAGGCGAGCACGGCCACCATGATGGCCGCCGTCGCGAACAAGCTGAGGATCAGGCTCCGCGTCCTGCTCATGGAGACGGCAGCGATCAGCAGTGGCGCGGTGACAAGTGCCCAGTAGGGGCGGTCGAGGCCGTCCGTCACGGAGACCAGGCCGGCGATCCAGATGATGTTCGCGACGATGAGCCCGGTGTGGAAGCGCTCCAGCCGGGCGCGGTCCTCCATCAGGCGGGTGCCGAGCAGGGTGAGGGCACCGAGGGCACCGGCGCTCACGAGGCCGACCGCGAGCCACATCGCAGCGGCGGCGCTCGAGTAGTCGGCGCCAGCCGTCTTGTCGGCCACGACGCCCGACGCCGCGACGAGCACGCTCACCGCGAGGGTGACCGTGGACGCGCGGTTGAGCATCTTCCAGAACTCCACCGAAGGCCTCCAGCCGGAACGATGCGCGCCGCGAGGGACACGACACGCACTCGTGGCATCGGTCCAACGGGACCGCATCTGTAGGCCGAACGGGGGTTCGCGTACGCGCGTGCGCCCCGCTCAGCTGCCGTGCCTGCGGCGGTCGACCAGCTCGCGCAGCCTGAGCAAAGCCGCGACGTCGAGGACGGCGATCGGCCCCAGGGCGTCGGCGACCTGACCGCGGACGACCTGCGCCGCCTGTGCCGGCAACGTGGCCGGCGGGGCCGCAAGGACGTCGAGCGCGCCGTCGTACACACCGGGGACCGCCTCGGCCACCAGCCCGGCGGTGAGCTCGCTCTGCCCGCCCTGCCCGCCGCCTGCGATGACCACGAGCCGGGCACTGGATGCGAGGGGGGTCACGGGCGCGCCGACGAGACTGCGTACGTCCAGCAGCGGGAGCACGCGACCGCGCCAGTTGGCGACACCGGCCAGCCATGGTGGAGCCCCGGGCAGCCGGGTCGCCGATGGCAGAGCGGCGACCTCGGCGACGTCGGCCATGTCGACGACGAAGCGGGAGCCGCCCAGACGCAGCAGGACGCCCCCGGACGCGGCGAGCTCCTCCGCGGCCGGCGCCGGCGCCGGCGCGGAGCCGGCCGAGCTCAGGTGCCGCTCGGGGAGGAGGCCGGCGGAGACGAGGTGCGGTGCACCGTCAAGGCCAGCCATGCACTGGTCATCGACCGGAGGGCGCGCTCCCTGAAGGCTGCCCCCCCGAGCGGTTGCCGGCGGCAGCCCACAGTGCGGAGGGGACGGCGATGGCCGCGCCCGCCAGGAGGGTGCCGCCGAAGAGCCAGCAGTAGCCGAGCGTGGAGGCGGGGACGATCAGGTCGCCCTCGGGGCGCCGGAGCGACAGGTAGAGGACGGCGAGCAGCCACCCCGCCGTCGCAGCCAGCGCGCCGCTGCGCGCGCCCAGCATGAGCCCGGCGGCGCTGAACACCGCGACCGACAGCGCGAGCGCGACCAGCAGGCCGACGGGAAGCCCGTGCCAGAGGTAGCCCTGCACGAAGGACCCGAGCCCACCTGCCGCGACACCTGCGAGGAACGCAGTGCCGTGCACGATCACACGAACGAGCGCGGGCACCCGCACAGGTTACGCAGACCGACCGCGTTGTCGGCCTGCCCGTGCCGGCCTACACAGGCGGGTCGAGAGGCCGCGCGGACAGGTTGTGGCGCAGGTCGATCACGTCGGGCCCCGGGCCGGCGAGCTGTGCCGTCGTCAGGATGTCGGTGATCTCGCTGCCGATGAGCTCGTGGCGGTCGATCAGCGCGTCGCGCAGGGCCGCGACCAGATGCTGGTTGCTCTCGAGCAGGCCCGCGACCACGACCTTCTGCTTCTGCAGCAGCTCTTCCACCCGGGCCCGGCCCTCGGCGTCGGTCAGCACCCGCCCGACGATGTTGGTGTCGGAGAACGCACTGTTCTGGATGGCGGCGTAGGAGACCAGCGTGTCGACCATCCCGCAGGACCCGATCATCTCCGCAGCCACGTTGGTGGCGTAGAGCAGGTCGCCACCGGGGCCGGTCGACACATCGCCGAAGAAGATCTCCTCCGCGCACTGGCCGCCCATCGCGATCTGGATGAGGGCGGTCATCTCGGCGCGGGACCGGGTGTAGACGTCGTCACGGTCACCGTGCGCCAGCATCCCCAGGGCCTCGCGCCGCTTGATGATCGTGAGGACCTCCAGACGTCGCTCGGGGGCGACGAGCCACGCAACGGTGGCGTGCCCGGCCTCGTGGGTGGCGATGAGGCGCTTCTCGTGGTCGGTGTAGGCGACCGGCTGACCCATGCCGACCTCCTCGACCAGCCGGGCCTTCTCGACGTCGGCCCAGCACATGGCCTTCACACCGCGGCGTACGGCGTTGACGAGCGCCTCGTCGAAGAGGTGCTCGATCATCACCGGGGTATAACCCTGCGTCACGCCGGCGAGGGCGTCGCGTCGCTCGTCGTCGTCGAGCTCGGGAACGTGCGCCTTGGTCGCAAGGAAGTGATCGATGAGGGTACGACGCCCGGCCTTGGCCGGCAGCTCGAAGGTCAGGCGGCGGTCGAAGCGACCCGGGCGCAGCAGGGCGGGGTCGAGGTTGTCGGCACGGTTGGTGGCCGCGATGAGCAGCACGTTCGTCGACGGCGGCTGCGGACGGCGCAGCTGGCGGTGCGGCGGCAGGTAGAGATTGAGGCGGTCCACCATCTTGGACTGGACCTTCTGCATGCCGGTCGGCTCGTCGAAGGACTGCATCTGGACCAGCAGCTCGTTGACGACGCCGCCGACGCCCTCGGACATCGTCGTCGGGTGCGTGATGCTGCCGGCCGCGTGGGCGTAACCGGCGGGCAGACCGGTCAGGCCGCCACAGTTGAGCGTGGACATGCCGTGGGTGGCTCGGGCCACGCCGGGCATGGCGGTCGTGCTGAGACCACCGCGTGCCATGGCGATCGCGTCGATCTCCTCGATGAAACCGATGGCCCCGCCCTCCTGCCGCGCCGCCTTGCGCAGTGCCTTGAAGTAGGACCGGATCTTCTTGGCGGTGGCTCCGTAGAACATCGACTGGAACGACGTGCCCGAGACGAACAGGAACGGCACGCCCGCCTCATTGGCCATCGCCTTGGCCAGGTAGGTCTTCCCGGTTCCGGGCGCACCCTCGAACAGCAGCCCGCGCCGCGGCGTACCGCCCATCTCGCTGGCGAATGTCTTGTGCGCCAGGAACAGGTTGAGCGACCGGACGACGTCCTCCTTGACGGCGTCGATCCCCTTGACGTCGGCCAGGCGGGTCTCGATCTGCTCGGGACGGTAGGTGACGTGCGGCGAGCGGCCGGTGAACGCGAACTGGCCGAGCAGGACCACCGCCAGGAGCACGAAGAACAGCGACGGGACGAGGATCAGCGGGTCGATGCTGGGCAGCTGGAAGAAGTTGATCGGGTCACCGCTGAGGATGCGCCACCACAGGAAGGCGGTCGGAGCACCGAGGACGACCGCGAGCCCGCGCAGACGCTTGCGACGCAGTCGCTCCCGGCTCGCGCCGACGTCGGCGTTGTTGGCGTCCCGCATCGGCAGGTCGAGGCCCTCCGGCTCGATCGACCCTGTCCGTGCGGCCCCCACCTCTGCGTGTTCCTTGCTCACAGCCCCTCCAGCCCTTCGTCGCGTCGCGCTTTCCGCGCGGGACGACTCGTCGGGTCGAACGAACGACGAGATGACCGGGTTCACCCGTTCGGAGCATCAACTCCGGCGCGGGTCCTGCCGATCCATGTCTTGGCGGACGAGCATCTGCGGTCAGTCTCACTGGCCGCGCGGCCGGTCGTCTTCCACGCGCACCCATTCACCCGTATGCGACGAGCGCGTCACCCGTTCAGCCCAGTCCGGCATGGACGAACCGGACAAGCCGGTAGCCGCCGGCGGACCCCTCTAGTCCAGCCCGCCGAACAGGTCTGTCTCGCGACCGTTCTGGTCCCGGTCACCGGCCACCTCACCCCGCACCAGCCGGTAGTGCTCGACGCCCCAGACGGCGTTGCCGAGATTGTTCGACAGCGCGAAGAACGGGCCGTCGACGGCAATCTGGGTGGCGTGGGCGCGCATCGCGGCGAGCTTGGCGTCGACGAAATCGGTGGCGTCCACCGCAGTGGTCACCAGCTCGTCGGGCGTCGCCATCGGCAGCTCTCCCTCGGGGTCCATCCCCTCGAACGTCGTCTCGTCGCCGGCCTCGCGGAGCCGGCGCATGCCCTCGCGGAGCCACGAGTCGGGAATGGCGTTCCAGTAGACCTTCTCCACCTGCCACGGCTCACCATCGCGGACCTGGGGGTCAGCCGCCATCTCCAAGGCGCGCATGGCGACCCGGTGCGCCTGAATGTGGTCGGGGTGGCCGTAGCCCCCGTTCTCGTCGTAGGTGACGAGGACCTGCGGGCGCACCTCACGCACCACCTCGACGAGCAGCCGAGCCGCCTCGTCGACATCGGCCTGCCAGAAGCAGTCGGGACGGTCGTTCGTGGGCAACCCCATCATCCCCGAGTCCCGGAAGCGTCCCGGACCGCCGAGGAACCGGTGGTCGGTCACCCCCAACGCCTCCATCGCGGTCGCGAGCTCGCCCACGCGGTGCTGGCCGAGACCGTCCTCCTGGTCGGCGGCCAGCGCGGTCAGCTCGGGGACCAGGACCTCGCCCTCCTCGCCCAGCGTGCAGGTGACCAGGGTGACGTGGGTTCCGGACGCGGCGTAGCGGGCCATGGTGGCGCCGTTGCCGATCGTCTCGTCGTCGGGATGGGCATGCACCAGCAGCAGACGACGGGGCGAGTCGAGAACGTCCATCGATGCCTCGGCCTCGGGGGCGACGTCCTCGAGGACCGACTCGGCTTCCCGGAGCACGGCTTCCTCCGGGCTGGAGGGGCGTGCCTCCGGCTCCTCGGCGAGCGGTCCGTCGGGCATTGTCGTCATGTCTGAAGAGCCTATCGGCGCGGGATATGTTGCCCACCATGTCCTTCTCGTCCCCGAGCCCC
Source organism: Actinomycetota bacterium (assembly GCA_030841025.1). Taxonomy (GTDB): domain Bacteria; phylum Actinomycetota; class Actinomycetes; order JACCUZ01; family JACCUZ01; genus BP-173. The sequence goes on along the minus strand of JAVEDJ010000015.1, from coordinate 28,364 downwards.
ACGTCCACCGCCACCCACGGGGCCGATGCAACAGCCGCGTCGTCGGAGCTGTCCTATCCGCGCCAGAGCGCACGCACGCAGCGGTTCACGCGCGGCCTGCCGCGGAACATCGGCCTCGCAGCGGCCGGCAGCCGAGTGCTGTTCGTCCGCTCCGAGAGCGGCACCGACCCCGTCGGGCTGCTGTGGGCCCTGGACCTGGCCACCGGCCGGGAGCAGCTGCTCGTCGACCCGCGAGAACTGCTGTCGGCCGGCGACGAGGAGCTGTCGGCGGCCGAGCGGGCGCGCCGAGAGCGGTCGCGGGAGGCCTCCTCGGGCATCGTCGGCTATGCCACCGACCGCAGCGGCTCGGTGGCCGCCTTCGCCCTGTCCAGCCGACTGTGGGTGACCGACACCGGCGGCGGCGGCACGCGCGAGCTGCCGGCCACCGGGCCGGTCATCGACCCACGGCCGGACCCCACGGGTGAGTGGGCCGCCTACGCAGGCGCCGGCGCCCTGCACGTCGTACGCATCGACGGCGCCGACGGAAGAGCCCTCGCCGAGCCCGACGGCGACGACGTGACCTGGGGCCTGGCCGAGTTCGTGGCCGCCGAGGAGATGGACCGGTTCCGCGGTTACTGGTGGGCACCGGACGGCAGCGCCCTCCTGGCAGCGCGGGTGGACGAGTCGCCGGTGCAGCGCTGGCACATCGCCGATCCCGCCAACCCGGCCTCGGAGCCGGCCGAGATCGCCTATCCCGCCGCGGGCACGCCCAACGCCACAGTCTCCCTGCACCTGCTCGGCCTCGACGGGTCGCGCATCGACGTGGCCTGGGACGGCACCGAGCACCCCTATCTCGTCGCTGCCGAGTGGACCGGGCACGGTGACCCCCTGCTCCTCGTCATGAGCCGTGACCAGCGCGACGCGCGTGTTCTCGCCGTCGACCCTGCCACGGGTACGACGCGGGTGGTGCGGGAGGTGCACGACGACACATGGGTCGACGTCGTGACCGGCACTCCCGGCTGGCTGCCCGACGGACGCCTGCTCATGACGGTCGACCGCGACGGCGCGCGCCGGCTGGCATTCGGCGACGAGATCGTGACTCCCCCCGACCTCCAGGTCTCGCACGTCGTCGCGGTGGACGACGACGGCGTGCTGTTCGGGGGCACGGATGACCCGACCGAGCAGCACCTGTGGCGCGCATCGCTCGACGGCAGCGTCACCCGGCTGACGTCCCCGGGTGGTCACCATGTCGGCACCGGCGCCGCGGGCACGGTCGTCGTCGTCCGCCGCACGCTCGAGAAGTCCGGTGTCCAGGTGCAGGTGCTGCGCGACGGAGCCGAGGTGGCGACGGTCGCGTCACGAGCGGACGTGCCGGTGCTGGACGCCGCGCCGCGGCTGTTGCGCGTGGGTCCGCGCGGGCTGTGCGTCGGTGTCGTGCTTCCCCACGGACACGTTCCAGGCACGCGGTTGCCGGTGCTGATGGACCCGTACGGCGGCCCGCACGCGCAACGGGTTCTCAAGACCCACGACCGGTGGCTCGAGGCCCAGTGGCTCGCCGACCAGGGCTTCGCCGTCGTCGTCGCCGACGGGCGGGGCACCGGTGCACGCGGACCGGAATGGGATCGCGCCGTGCACCACGAGTTCGCCACGGTGACGCTCGACGACCAGGTCGAGGCCCTGCAGGCGGTCGCGGACGAGTACCCCGACCTGGACACGTCGCGGGTCGCCATCCGCGGCTGGTCGTACGGCGGCTACCTGTCGGCGCTGGCGGTGCTGCGGCGACCGGACGTCTTCCACGCTGCTGTCGCCGGCGCGCCCGTGACCGACTGGCGGCTCTACGACACCTTCTACACCGAGCGCTACCTGGGCCTGCCCTCGAAGAATCCTGACGTCTACGACCGGAACTCGCTGCTGGACGACGCCCCGAAGCTGCGCCGGCCGCTACTGATCATCCACGGGCTGGCCGACGACAACGTCGTGGCGGCGCACACCCTGCGGCTGTCGTCGGCGCTGCTCGCGGCCGGCGCACCGCACGACGTACTGCCACTGTCAGGGGTCACGCACATGACCCCACAGGAGGTCGTCACCGAGAACCTGCTGCGCCTGCAGGTCGAATGGCTGCACCGCGCCCTCGATCGCTGAGCGCCTACGGGAGCGTGCCGGGCTCCACCAGGTCGTCGTCGTCGGGTGTCGGTACGGGCTGATTGAGGCCGAACTCTTCCGCGTCGTGGGTCTCGACGATCTGAGCCTGCTCCGCGAAGTGGCAGGCGCTCGGGTGCGAGATGCCGGGCCGGATCGTGAGCAGGGGCTCCTCGGTGGCGCAGATGTCCTGCGCCTTCCAGCACCGCGTGCGGAACCGGCAGCCCGACGGAGGGTTGGCGGGGCTCGGCACGTCGCCCTGCAGCACGATCTGGGTCTTGCGGTCGCGCTGGGTCGGGTCGGGAATCGGCACGGCCGACAGGAGTGCCTGGGTGTAGGGGTGCGAGGGGGCGCCGTAGATCTGGCTCTCGTCGCCGATCTCGACGATCTTGCCGAGGTACATCACCGCGACGCGGTCGGAGATGTGGCGCACGATCGACAGGTCGTGAGCGATGAAGATGTACGACAGGTTGAACTCGGACTGCAGGTTCTCGAACAGGTTGATGACCTGCGCCTGGACGGACACGTCGAGCGCGGACACCGGCTCGTCACAGATGATGACGTCAGGGCGCAGAGCGAGACCGCGCGCGATGCCGATCCGCTGGCGTTGACCGCCGGAGAACTGGTGGGGGTAGCGGTTGATGTGCTCGGGACTCAGCCCGACCACCTCGAGCAGCTCCTGGACCTTGCGCCGCCGGTCCCTGCGCGGCGCCACCTCGGGGTGAATGTCGAACGGCTCCCCGACGATGTCACCCACCGTCATGCGCGGGTTGAGCGAGGAGTAAGGGTCCTGGAACACGATCTGGATGTTGCGACGCATGGCCTTGAAGGCCTTGCCCTTGAGCGAGTAGATGTCCTCGCCGTTGAACTTGACCTGGCCGGCCGTCGGGCGCTCGAGCACCATGAGCAGCTTGGCCAGGGTCGACTTGCCGCAGCCGGACTCACCCACCACGCCGAGCGTCTCGCCCTTGTGAAGGTCCAGGGACACACCATCGACCGCCTTGACGGCGCCGATCTGGCGCTGCAGCACGATGCCCTGGGTCAGGGGGAAGTGCTTGACCAGGTCCCGGACCTCGAGCACGGCCTCACCGGCGGGTGCCATCGACGACCTCCTCCCAGAAGTGGCAGGCGCTGTCATGCGCATCGCCCACGGGGTAGTTCGGCGGGTCCTGCTCGCGGCAGATGTCCCGGGCGTAGCCGCAGCGCGGGTTGAAGGGGCACCCCGGCGGGATGCGCATCAGGCTCGGCGGTATGCCCTTGATGGCGAACAGCTCCTGCCCCTTCATGTCCACTCGGGGGATGGAGGCCAGCAGGCCCTCGGTGTACGGGTGCGCCGGCCGGGCGTAGATGTCGTAGACGGGGGCGCGCTCGACGATGCGGCCGGCGTACATCACGGCGATCTTGTCCGCCACGTCGGCGACGACACCCAGGTCGTGCGTGATGAGGATCAAGCCCATGTCGCGCTCGCGCTGCAGCTCCTTGAGCAGTGCCATGATCTGCGCCTGGACGGTCACGTCGAGCGCCGTGGTCGGCTCGTCCGCGATGAGCACCTCGGGGTCGAGTGCGATCGCCATGGCGATCATGATGCGCTGGCGCATACCGCCGGAGAACTGATGGGGATAGTCCTTGACCCGTTCGCGCGCGGCTGGGATGTTCACCAGCTCCATCAGCTCGAGGGCCTTCTTCATGCCGTCGGACCGCGACATGCCGCGGTGCACCCGGAACATCTCGGCGATCTGGTAGCCCACACTGAAGACGGGGTTCAGCGACGACAGCGCGTCCTGGAAGATCATCGCGAGATGCTCGCCCCGGTAGGTGCGCCGCACGCCCTCGGGCATCTGCAGCAGGTCGTCACCCTGGTAGCGGATGGACCCCTTGGTGACGAAGCCGGGCGGGGTGTCCAGGATGCCCATGATGGCCTGCGCGGTCACGGACTTGCCCGAGCCGGACTCGCCGAGCACGGCCAGCGTCTCCCCCGCGTTGATGGCGTAGCTCACGCCGTTGACGGCCTTCGCCACGCCTTCGCGGGTGCGGAACTCGACGTGCAGGTTGTCGACTTCCAGCAGGGGCGGCGTCCCCGCGGGCACGGCCGCAGGCGAGCCCGTCTCAGTGAGGGTCATGGATCAGCCTTCCCTCAGCGCAGCTTGGGGTCGAGAGCCTCGCGCACGGCGTCACCGAGCATGATGAACGCGAGCACGGTGATGGACAAGAAGGCGATCGGGAACATCATCATGTGCGGGCTGACGCGTAGGTAGGTCTGCGCGTCGGAGATCGCGATACCCCACGAGATGACCGGCGGCTGGAGCCCGATGCCGAGGTACGACAGCCCGGCTTCGGCGCCGATGTAGCCACCGAGCGAGATCGTCGCCACGACGATGACGGGCGTGAGCGAGTTGGGCAGCACGTGCTTGCGGATGATGGCGGAGTTGCTCGCTCCCAGCGCCCGCGCCGCCTGCACGAAGTCGGCCTGTTTCACCTGGATCACCGACGACCGCATGATCCGAGCGGTGGACGTCCAACCGAAGATCGCCAGAGCGACAGCCACCTTCGTGTACGCGGCCACCTGGGAAGTGTTCTCGTCACTGGGGAACGAGGTCAGCACGAGGATGGCGCCGAGGAAGATCGGGATCGCGAAGAACACGTCCGTCAGACGCGACACGATCGTGTCTGTCCAGCCCCCGTAGTAGCCGGCCACGATGCCCATGAAGGAACCCACGATCGTTGCGAAGGCCGTGGCAAAGATGCCGACGAGGATCGAGGCTCGCGCGCCGTAGATGGTGCGCGCCAGCACGTCGCGGCCCTGCAGGTCGTAGCCGAACGGCGCACCTGGGCCCGGGCCTTGTCGACTCACGTCCAGGTCGCTGGCCGTCGGACTGGCACTGGTGAAGACGCCGGGGGCAATGGCCATGACGATGAGGATCAGGATGAGCACCGACGCGATCCAGAAGACCCAGTTGTGCCGGAGGTCCTCCCACGCGTCACGGCCGAGCGATCTCGGCTTCTCCCGGCCGGGTTCCGCCGTCGTCGGGGGGGACCCGGCGTGACCCTCCAGGGTTCCGGTGACACCGGCGGCACTCGCGGTCGGGTCACTCATAGCGGATCCTCGGGTCCAGGACTGCGTACAGCAGGTCGACGATGAGGTTCATCAGCAGGAACACCAGCACGAGCAGGGTGACGACGGCGATGACCGTGGCGCCCTCCCGGAGCCGGATCGAGCGGTAGACGAGGCCACCGACACCGTTGATGTTGAAGATGCCCTCGGTGATGATCGCGCCGCCCATCAGCGTTCCGAAGTCGGCGCCGATGAAGGTGATGACCGGGATCAAGGAGTTGCGCACCGCGTGGACGCCCACCACGCGCCTGCGCGGCAGGCCCTTGGCGATGGCGGTACGTATGTAGTCGGCGCGGATGTTCTCGGCCAGGCTCGACCGCATCAACCGCGCGACATAGGCCAGGGACAGGCTGCCCAGCACCAGGCCGGGCAGGATCAGGTCTGCGAACGGCGCGCCGGCGGACACGGTGACGGGGAAGACCCCCCACCGGATGCCCAGGCCGTACTGCAGCATGAAGCCGATGACGAACACCGGCAGCGAGATCACGAACAGCGTCGAGACCAGGACGAAGTTGTCGAAGTAGCCGCCGCGCCGCAACCCCGCCAGCACACCAGCGCCGAGACCCACGACTGCCTCGATCGTCAGCGCCACCAGCGCCAGCTTCAACGTCGTTGGGTAGGCGCGCGCGACCAGATCGGACACGTTCTGGCCCGCGAAGGTCTGGCCCAGGTCGCCCTGCAACAGGTTGCCGAGGTACTTGAAGTACCGGACGATCAGGGGGTCGTCCAGGTTGAACTTCGCGGTCTGTGCCGCGATGTATGCGTCCGTGCACGGCCGCTGCCCGCACCGGCCCGCGAACGGGTCGCCCGGGAGAGCCCAGACCATCACGTAGATCAGGAACGTGCTGCCCAGGAGCACCGGGATCATCTGCAAGAGACGCCTCAGCGCATAACGGCCCATGGACCCTCGTCAACCTCCTCGGGAAAAATCGCTCCGGTAGGGGCACGGCGACGCAACCTGCCGCACCCTACCCCCGCGGAGAGCCGCGTGGTCGGGCAGAGTGCGCTGCCTGAACAGAGCCGTGACGCAGACCGGTCGGCCGCTTCGGGGAACACGCCCTCAGCGACCGACCGGCCCGCACGTCAGTACTGCCTGATCAGTTGGGGAGAACCACCTACTTGACGGTGACGCTCTCCAGGTCGAGGTTGCCGAACGGGTTGACCTTGACGTTCGACACCTTGCTCGACCAACCCGACTGCTGGTTGCTGTACCAGAGCGGGATGACCGCCATGGTGGTGGCGAGCAGCTTCTCCGCCTCCTCGTACTTGGCGTTGGCAGCCTCGGTGGTGTCCGCCGCGGCGGCCTCCTTGACCAGCGCGTCGAACTGCGGGATCGACTGGTCGTTGTCGTTCGACGACGCGCCGGTCGAGTACAGCGGGACGAGGAAGTTCTCGATCGACGGGTAGTCCATCACCCAGCCGGTACGGAACAAGCCGGTCATCTTGCGCTCGTCGACGTCGGTACGGAGCGTGTTGAAGTCGACGTACGCCTTGGCCTGGCACTTCACGCCCAGCGCGTTGCTGATGCTGCCGCAGATGGCCTCTGCGGCCTCCTTGTTGCCCGGACCGTCAGCGTTGTAGCCGTAGGTCATGGTGCCCGTGAAGCCACCGGCCTTCTGCAGGAACTCCTTCGCCTTGGCGGCGTCGAAGGTGCAGAACTCGCCACAGGCGCCAGCCTTGTAACCGTTGACGACGGGCGAGACCCAGCCCGTGGCCGGCTGCCGACCGTTGTTGTAGATCTGCTTGACGATCTGCTCACGGTTGATGGCCAGGGAGATGGCCTTGGCCAGGTCCGGGCTCTTGTACTTGCTGTCGTAGATCGGCACGGTCGCGGTCTGGATGACGCCGACGGCCTTGTCGATCTGCCGGTCGCCCAGGTCCTGCTTGTACTGGTCGCCGGCGAGCGCCGACGGCGGGACCTGGTCGATGAAGTCGAGGTTGTCAGCCAGCAGGTCGGCGTACTCGGCCTCGGGCGTCTGGTAGGTCTTGAAGGTCAGCTTGTCGATCTTCGGCTTCGCACCCTTGTAGTCCTTGTAGGCCGACAGAGTGTAGCCGGTGTCGCCGTCGCCACTGTCGAGCTTGAAGGCACCGTTGCCGACCGGCTTGTCGCCGAAGGCCTTGGGGTCGTCGAAGAAGGACTTGGGGAGCGGGGAGAAGGCGGTGTAGCCGACCATGACCGGGAACACCGAGGACGGTGTGGACAGGGTCACCTCGAACGTCGAGTCGTCGACGACCTTGAGGCCCTTCATCTCCTTGATGGGAGCCTCGGACGCCTCGATCTTCTCGTCCTTGTTCTTGTCCTCGCCCTGGACGTCGGTGAAACCGTCGATGGGGCCGAAGAAGTAGGAGTTCTGCATGGCGTTGGGTCCGTAGGCGCTGTAGTTCCAGGCGTCGACGAAGCTGGCCGCGTCGACCGGCGTGCCGTCGTGGAAGGTCCAGCCCGTCTTCAGCTTGATCGTCCACAGCTTGTTGTCGGTGGACTCGATGCTTTCGGCAACCGCGTTCTGGGGAGAGGCGTCGTCGGAGTTGTAGTCCACCAGTCCGGTGAACAGGGCGTCGATGACGCGTCCGCCACAGACCTCGTTCGAGTTCGCCGGGATCAGGTTGTTCTGCGGCTTGCAGCTGCCGTAGGTGATGGCGCCGCCGGTCTTGCCAGCGGCGGACGGCGAGCTGCCGCCACTGTCCCCGGAACCGCCGCCGCAGGCCGTCGCGACAAGTGCGATCGTTGCCGCTCCTGCCACTGCCCGGGCTGCGCGTGAGAGACCACGCATGTATTGCCTCCTAGTGATTCTTCTTCGGACCGCCGCTCCGGCGCGTCCGGTGTACCCAAACGCATGGCCGTCCGCGGGCAGGGTGATGGTCACCTGCGGTCAGCAAGTGGTGCATTCTTACCATTCGGGCAGCGGGTTTCCGCTCACCCCACGGTTTCGATTCGATTACAACTCGGCCACCGTTGTGCGCGGCAGTGTCACGAGGTCTGTCCGGACGGAGCCCGCCCTGTCTGCGACCGCTTGCTGGCCCGGCCCCGCACCTGGGCATCGAGCACAACCTTGCGGATCCGCACCGCCCCAGGAGTCACCTCGACGCACTCGTCCTCACGGCAGAACTCCAGCGCCTGCTCGAGGGAGAGCTGCTTGTGCGGGATCAGCGGCACCAGGATGTCGCCGGACGACTGCCGCATGTTCGTGAGCTTCTTCTCCTTGGTGGGGTTGACGTCCATGTCGTCCGACCGTGAGTTCTCGCCGACGATCATGCCCTCGTAGACCTCGGTGCCCGGGCCGACGAACATCGTCCCTCGCTCCTGCAGGTTGGCCAGCGCAAAGCCCGTCGTGGAGCCGGACCGGTCGGCCACCAGGGAGCCGGTGGGGCGCGTGCGCAGCTCACCGTGCCACGGCTCGTAACGCTCGTGGATGTGATGCAGCAGTCCCGTGCCGCGCGTCTCGGTCAGGAACTCCGTCCGGAAGCCGATGAGCCCGCGGGCCGGGACGATGTACTCCATCCGGATCCAACCCGTTCCGTGGTCGACCATCTGCTCGAGGCGCCCCTTGCGCAGCGCCATCAGCTGGATCAGCACGCCCTGGTAGTCGCTCGGCGCGTCAATGGTCAGCCGCTCCATGGGCTCGCAAAGCTTGCCGTCGATCTCGCGGGTCACGACCTGCGGTTTGCCGACCGTCAGCTCGAAGCCCTCGCGACGCATGATCTCGACGAGGATGGCCAGCTGCAGCTCGCCGCGCCCCTGCACCTCCCAGGTGTCGGGCCGCTCGGTCGGCAGCACGCGGATCGACACGTTGCCGACCAGCTCGGCATCGAGGCGGTTCTTCACCAGCCGGGCGGTCAGCTTCTTCCCGCTCCGGCCCGCGACCGGCGCGGTGTTGATGCCCAGGGTCATCGAGATGTTGGGCTCGTCGATGGTGATGACGGGCAACGGACGCGGGTCCTCGGGGTCGGCCAGGGTCTCGCCGATGGTGATCTCGGGGATGCCGGCGATGGCCACGATGTCGCCCGGGCCCGCGTGGTCGATGGGCACGCGGTCGAGGGCCTCCGTGCCGAGCAGCTCAGTCAGCTTGACGCGGTCGATGGTGCCGTCCTGCTTGCACCAGGCGACGGTCTGGCCCTTCTTGAGGTAGCCGTTGTGGACGCGGCACAACGCGAGGCGACCCAGGTAGGGGGACGCGTCGAGGTTGGTGACGTGTGCCTGCAGCGGCATCTCCTCGTCGTACGTCGGCGCCGGGATGGTCTCTCGGATCACCTGGAACAGCGGTTCGAGGTCGGGACTGTCGGGGCTCTCGCCGTCGGCCGGCCGGTTCAGCGACGCCTGGCCCGTCTTGGCCTGGCAGTAGACGATCGGGAAGTCGATCTGCTCCTCGGTGGCGTCCAGGTCCAGGAAGAGCTCGTAAGTGTCGTCGACGACCTCGGCGATGCGGGCGTCGCTGCGGTCGACCTTGTTGATGATCAGGATGACCGGCAGGTTCAGGGCCAGTGCCTTGCGCAGCACGAACCGCGTCTGCGGGAGCGGGCCTTCGCTGGCGTCGACCAGCAGGGCCACGCCGTCCACCATCGAGAGGCCTCGCTCCACCTCGCCACCGAAGTCGGCGTGCCCAGGCGTGTCGATGATGTTGATCGTCAGGTCCCCGTGCCGGACCGCCGTGTTCTTGGCGAGGATCGTGATGCCCTTCTCACGCTCCAGGTCCATCGAGTCCATGACCCGCTCGTTGACCGAGCCTTCTTCGGCCTGGTGGGTCGAGAAGGCGCCGCTCTGCCAGAGCATCGCGTCGACCAACGTGGTCTTGCCATGGTCGACGTGCGCGACGATGGCCACGTTGCGGAGGTCGTCACGTGTAGAGCGGGGCATGGCTAGGTGCTCGATCCTGATCGGAGGTGGGGGGCGCACGGCTGTACGGAGCCCAGCACGCAGAACCATGGTACGGCGTAGCCGGCCGGCCGCCGTACTCCAACCGGACGCCACCCCCAGCAGCGGGGGTCAGGTCCTGCCCGTGACTGACCTCACACCCTCCTGGTATCGAGCAGAAGTCGGGGGGGTGACAAACTGACCGACCGGACCAGCAGTTCAGACCCGTCGCGTGACTCGCGGCGGGCGGCACGAGACGGCAGCGGGACGGCGATGAGCACTGGCATCTTCAGCGAGAAGCGGGCAAAGATCCCGGCCCGCACCCTGCGTACCGACCGATGGTGGATCCCCCCCCTGCTCAACGCTCTCGCGCTGGGCTCCTTCCTGGTCTACGCAACCGTGCGACTGTTCTGGGACAAGTCCTACTTCGTCGAGGACTTCCACTACATCGCGCCGTTCTACTCCCCCTGCCTGTCCGATGACTGCGTCCCCGGCACCTCGCCGTTGGGAACGCCGGTCGGGTCGCTGCCCGCGTGGCTGTCGCCGGCCATGATCATCCTGGCCCTCCCGGGCGGGTTCAGGGCGACCTGTTACTACTACCGGAAGTCCTACTACCGAGCCTTCTGGCTGTCTCCGCCCGCCTGCGCCGTGGCCGAGCCGCACAAGAAGTACACCGGAGAGACGCGCTTCCCGCTCATCTTCCAGAACGCCCACCGCTGGTTCTTCTACGCCGCGGTGCTCATCGGTCTGATCCTCACCTACGACGCCGTCTTGGCCTTCCACGGCAAGGACGGCGGCATCGGCGTGGGCCTGGGCACCGTGATCCTGTGGATCAACGTGGTGCTCATCTGGGCCTACACCCTTGGCTGCCACTCCTGCCGCAGCATCACGGGTGGGCGGCTCAACCACTTCTCCAAGCACCCCATCCGCTACTGGATCTGGTCGCAGGTCTCCAAGCTCAACGCCCGACACGGCCTGTTCGCGTTCGCGTCGATGTACTCCATCGTCATCGCGGACGCCTACGTCTGGCTCGTCGCCAGCGGCACGATCGATGACCTGCGCATCTTCAACTGAGCACGGTCCCGCTGCCCGCTCAACCGACTGACGAGGAAGAAAGACGGATGACCCAGATCGAACGCCACACCTTCGATGTCGTGGTGATCGGCGCCGGTGGTGCCGGTCTGCGCGCGGCCATCGAAGCCCGCTTGCAGGGAAGGCGCACCGCCATCGTCTGCAAGTCACTGTTCGGCAAGGCGCACACCGTCATGGCAGAGGGCGGCGCGGCAGCCGCCATGGGCAACGTCAACCCCAACGACAACTGGCAGGTGCACTTCCGCGACACGATGCGCGGTGGGAAGTTCCTCAACCACTGGCGCATGGCGGAGCTGCACGCGAAGGAAGCACCCGACCGGGTGTGGGAGCTCGAGACCTACGGCGCGCTGTTCGACCGCACCAAGGACGGCAAGATCAGCCAGCGCAACTTCGGCGGTCACGAGTACCCCCGGCTGGCACATGTCGGGGACCGCACCGGGCTCGAGATGATCCGCACCCTTCAGCAGAAGATCGTGTCGCTGCAGCAGGAAGATCAGCGTGAGTACGGCGACGCCGAGTCGATGGTCAAGGTCTTCGCCGAGTGCACCGTCACGGATTTGCTCAAGGACGGTGACCGGATCGCGGGCGCGGTCGGCTACCTGCGGGAGAACGGCACCTTCGTCGTCTTCGAGGCGCCGACCGTCATCCTCGCCACCGGGGGCATCGGGAAGTCGTTCAAGGTGACGTCCAACTCCTGGGAGTACACCGGCGACGGGCACGCTCTCGCCATGAAGGCCGGCGCGAGCCTGCTCAACATGGAGTTCGTGCAGTTCCATCCCACGGGCATGGTGTGGCCGCCGAGCGTCAAGGGCATCCTCGTCACCGAGTCGGTGCGTGGTGACGGCGGCATCCTGAAGAACTCCGAGGACAAGCGGTTCATGTTCGACTACGTGCCCGCGGTCTTCCGCAAGCAGTACGCCGAGACGCCCGAAGAGGCCGACCGCTGGTACGAGGACCCGCAGAACAACCGCCGACCACCTGAGCTGCTGCCGCGCGACGAGGTGGCCCGTGCGATCAACTCGGAGGTCAAGGCCGGGCGCGGCTCGCCGGCAGGAGGCGTCTTCCTCGACATCGCCTCGCGGCTGCCCGCCGAGGCGATCCGCAAGAAGCTGCCTTCGATGTACCACCAGTTCAAGGAGCTTGCCGACGTCGATATCACGGCCGAGCCCATGGAGGTCGGCCCGACCTGTCACTACGTCATGGGCGGCATCGAGGTCGACCCCGACACCGCGGCCGCCGTCGTACCCGGCCTCTTCGCCGCAGGCGAGTGCTCGGGCGGCATGCACGGCTCCAACCGGTTGGGCGGGAACTCCCTCTCCGACCTGCTGGTCTTCGGGCGCCGCGCGGGGGCGGGCGCGAGCGCCTACATCGACTCCCTGGGCACTGCTCGTCCCACGGTCAGCGACCGCGACGTCGAGGAGGCGCGGCGGGCCGCCGAGGCGCCCTTCGACGGCGACGGGGGCGAGAACCCCTACACGATCCACTCCGACCTGCAGCAGACGATGAACGACCTGGTCGGCATCATCCGCAAGCGCGAGGAGATGGAGGAGGCGCTGGCCAAGCTCGAGGACCTCAAGTCGCGGGCCAAGCGCATCAGTGTCGCCGGCGACAAGATCTTCAACCCCGGGTGGCACCTGGCCCTCGACCTGACCAACATGCTGATCGTCTCCGAGTGCATCGCGCGGTCGGCCCTCATCCGTGAGGAGTCGCGAGGCGGGCACACGCGGGACGACTTCCCGGCCATGAGTCCGGAGTGGCGCAAGGTCAACCTGGTCTGCCGGCCGGAGGACGAGGGCGTCCGGATCGATCAGCAGCCGCTCCCGGTGATGCCGCCGGAGCTGCTTTCACTGTTCGAACGAGACGAGCTGAACAAGTACATGACCGACGAGGAGCTCGCGATCCTGCCGGAGGGGAACGCCTGATGAGCTACAACGCACGATTCAAGGTGTGGCGCGGTGACGACAGGGACGGCGAGCTCGAGGACTTCAGGGTCGAGGTGAACGACGGCGAGGTCGTGCTCGACATCATCCACCGGCTGCAGGCCACGCAGACGCCGGACCTGGCGGTGCGCTGGAACTGCAAGGCCGGGAAGTGCGGCTCATGCAGCGCGGAGATCAACGGGCGTCCCCGCTTGATGTGCATGACGCGCATGAGCACGTTCGCCGAGGACGAGGTCGTGTCCGTCACGCCGCTGCGGACGTTCCCGGTCATCAAGGACCTCGTCACCGATGTGTCGTTCAACTACCAGAAGGCACTCGAGGTGCCGGCGTTCGCGCCGCCGGCCGACCTGGCCCTGGGCGAGTACCGCATGCAGCAGGTGGATGTCGAGCGGAGCCAGGAGTTCCGTAAGTGCATTGAGTGCTTCCTGTGCCAGGACACGTGCCACGTCATCCGTGACCACGAGGAGAACAAGGAGGCCTTCGCCGGCCCGCGGTTCTTCATCCGGCTCGCCGAGCTGGACATGCACCCGTTGGACACCCGCGACCGCAAGCGTGAGGCGCAGTCTCAGCACGGACTGGGGATGTGCAACATCACCAAGTGCTGCACCGAGGTCTGCCCCGAGCACATCAAGATCACAGACAACGCGATCATCCCCATGAAGGAGCGCGTTGTGGACACGCAGTACGACCCGCTGGTGTGGCTCGGAAGCAAGATCCCGCGCCGCTCCGCCTCGGCCGCCAACAAGGCGCTCGAGCAGGGTGACCTGGCGCAGGCCGAGCTGCATGCCCGGGACCGGCTCCGCAGCAAGCCCACAGATCCCGCAGCGCTGCTGGCCCTGGCCGACTCGCTGCGCGGCCAGGGTCGCTTCGACGAGGCCGCGAAGGCGACCCGCACGCTGGTCGACAACGCCGGACGCAGCCGCGGCGCCCGCCTCGACGCATTGACGGCGCACGTCTTCGCGCTGCTGTTCGGCATCGAGGCCGGCCAGCTCAGCCTCGACCGCCACGAGGACGAGGTCGCCGCGACGTTGCAGGATGCCCAGCGTTTGGCGAGCACCGGCACGGTGCTCGCCGGCGCGCACGCGCTGCACCACCTGGTGCACGGCCGACTGGCCGAGGCGGCCCAGCACGCCCGCGAGGCCATCCAGTGGGACGTCGACCGCCCGCGACGCGCCGACGACCTCGTCACCCTGTCCGAGGCCTTGGCCGGCCTCGGACAGGAGGAGGAGTCGGCCTCGGCCTTGCGCGAGGCCCGTTCGCTGTGGCCGGACAACCCGCGCCTGCGGACGGCACAGGACACCGTCCGGGACATGGGCGTGGCCGCCACCTGAGCGAACGTGGTCAGCAGCTGATCTGCGTCACGACGTCGACTGATCGATCAGCGCGCGGACGACGGGCAGGTCGGCCGTCAGCCAGTCGACGTCGAACCAATGACCGGGTTCCAACCATCGGATCTCGGAGTGGTCCTCGAGGGGCTCGGGATCGCCCTGGACAACCCGGGCGGTCCAGACGCGTAGCACCGCGTCCCCGGACATGGGCCAGTCCCCATCGACCCGATGCATCGGCTCGATCACGACGCCCAGCTCCTCGCGGCACTCCCGCACCAGCGCGCTCTCGTCGTCCTCCCCGGGCTCGACCTTGCCGCCCGGCAGCTCCCAGCCACCGGCGAGCGCTGGAGGCTCCTTGCGGCGAGCCGCGAGCAGACGGCCACGGTCGTCCAGGATGGCCGCCCCCACCACGCACACCGTCATGAGGCGCAACTCTGACAGACCGGGGCCCGCGCCGCGGCGGTACGCCGGTGTTACGCACGGTCGGCACGGTGGAACACCATGACAGACCAACCGGACCCAGGAGGACGACATGGCACAGCGCCTCGATGACGACGCCATCACGACCGCCCTTGCCTCTCTCGCGGGGTGGGAGCGGGTCGCCAACACCCTGGTCAAGGAGGTGGAGGTCGACGACGACGCGGCCGACAACCTCGAAGGCGCTGTGGCCAAGGCCGCCGACGAGCTCAACCACCACCCCCAGGTCGACCGTTCCTCCGGCGTCACCCGCTTCACGCTGTGGACGCACAGCGACGGTGGGGTGACGGACAAGGACGTCGAGCTGGCGGCGCGCATCGACCAGGTGCTCTCCGGAACCGTCCAGGATCCGCCAGCCTGACCGCCCGCTCCAGCCAGCGGGGTCCCTAGCCGGCCGTTGAGCAGGAAACGGCACGCAAGGCCGTTTGCGGGAGCGGCGGGTTGGGAACCCCGCAGGGTGGCCCTGCCGACAGGGAGCCTGGCAGGCCCCGCCTGGAGGCGTCATGACCGATGCACATGCCGGAACGCTGACCGCTCTCGAGCGAAGCCAACGCCGGCGTGCGGTGCTTGCCAGCACGGTGGGCACCACGATCGAGTGGTACGACTTCTTTCTCTACGGTACGGCGGCGGCGCTGATCTTCCCGTCGCTCTTCTTCCCCAACCAGGCGGCGTTCACCGGCATTCTGCTGTCGTTCGGGACCCAGTTCGTCGGCTTCGCCTCGCGACCGATCGGAGCGGCCATCTTCGGTCACTTCGGGGACCGTGTCGGGCGCAAGGGCACGCTGGTCATCACGTTGCTCCTGATGGGCATCGCGACCTTCTTGATCGGCCTCCTTCCGACCTACGCGACGATCGGGGTCGCCGCGCCGATCCTGCTGACGTTGTTGCGTGTCGCCCAGGGCATCGGGGTCGGTGGGGAGTGGGGCGGCTCCGTACTGCTGTCCATGGAGTGGGGGTCGCACAAGCGGCGTGGCCTGATGGCGAGCTGGCCCCAGATGGGGGTTCCCCTCGGGCTCATCCTGTCGACCGGCGCGGTCAAGATCACGTCGAGTCTCACCGGGGACAACTTCGACACGTGGGGCTGGCGCATCCCGTTCCTGTTCAGCATCGTGCTGATCGGGGTCGGTCTGTATGTGCGGCTGCGGGTCCTCGAAAGCCCGGAGTTCACCGCGGTGCGCAAGGAGGAGCGCGTCATCAAGCAGCCGCTTCTCGAGGTGATCCGCACCCAGCCCCGGGAGATCATCACGTCGGCCCTGGTCCGGATGTCGGAGCAGGCGCCTTTCTACATCTTCATCACGTTCGTGCTGACCTACGGCACCACGCAGCTGAAGTTCGAAAAGGGTGAGCTGCTCAACGACACGCTCATCGCCGCGACCGTCGGACTCATCTCGGTCCCGCTCTTCGGCGCCCTCTCCGACATCATCGGCAGACGGACGATGTACGCCTTGGGCATCATCGGCACCGCAGCGTACGCGTTTCCCTACTACGGATTGCTCAACACTCAACGTCCCGGCCTGGTGCTCCTGGCCATCGTGCTGTCGCTCGTGTTCCACGACATGCAGTACGGCCCGCAGGCCGCATTGATCTCGGAGAACTTCGGCACCAACCTGCGCTACTCCGGCGCCGGCCTGGGCTATCAGCTGGCCTCTGTCATCGCCGGTGGCCCGGCGCCGCTGATTGCGGCAAAGATCCTGGAGTCGACGGGGTCCACCACCGGGATCAGCTGGTACATCATCGGGTGCTGCGTGATCGCCATGGCAGCGCTGCTGCTCATGCCGCGCCGGGTCGACGCCGAGGACCAGCGGGTCATCGACCTGCAAGAGGCCGAGGAGAGGCGGCTGACTGCCGCCAAACCGTTGTAGCCGGAAAGGCACCTTTGCATCCGCGCCTGCCGGGCCAGCGAGGCGCGCCGGAGCCCTGGACCCCCAACCTTGGGGGTGCAGGGCTCCCTCACCGGGGGCTCGCAACCTGACCGATTCCTGGCAATGCTGAGGGTCGGGTCCCGCGAGGGGTGGGGCGAGCGGAGGAAACCGAATGAGGCGGACGCACAAGGTGTCGGCACCGAGGAACTACGAGCTGATTGCCGGCTTCTATGCCGCCGTCGCGGTGGTCGTCGTCGTACTGAGCATGATCTTCTGGTGAGCGCGACCAGACGCCGCAGGTATGGGTGCGCTGCCGTGGGGTAGCGAGCGGGACGTGTTCTTCTTCTTCTCGAACCGGCTCGGCTGCCTCGGCTCGCTCGTCGTTTCAGCCCTCTTGACCATCCTGCTCCTGATCCTTCTCGGCGTGCTCTAGGGAGCCAACCCGAACGTACGGGCCGACTACGTCAGGTGCAGATGGACCGACCCCTCTCCGGCGCCCATAGTTCGGACTGAAGACACCAGGCGAAGGGCACCGTCATGGCTCATCCCTTGCGTTCAATCCGGTCCGGCCGAAGGGCCAGGAGCTACGCGGCAGTGGTCGCCATGACCGCGCTCGGCGTGGCGCTCGGCGCCCACCCCGCGTCCGCGGCCAGCGTCACGGTGGCCCAATGGCACATGGACGAGACCAGCGGTTCAGTGATGGCCGACTCGGTCGGCGCCAACCACGGCACCCTGCACTCGGTCGCGGTCGGCCGGCCCGGGTTTGCCGGCACGGCCTACGAGTTCAACGGCCGCTCGAGCTATGTGTCGGTGCCGTCCAATGCCAACCTCAACCCTGGCTCGCGCAACGTCACCGTGACCATCCGGATGAACACGACCCGGAGGCCTACTGGCACCGGCGACTTCGACCTCATCCGCAAGGGCTACTACTCGAGCGCCGGGGGCGAGTGGAAGGTGGAGTACCAACCCTCGGGCAAGGCCACCTGCGGCTTCAAGGGTTCCAGGGGGTACGCCGAGCTCACGGCCGGCCCATCGGTCAGCAACGGGGCATGGCACACCATCACCTGCGCGAAGACGGCGTCACTCGTCCGGCTCACGGTCGACGGGGCGAGCTTCACCAAGAACGCCGCGGTCGGCTCCATCAGCAACAGCAACCCCGTCATCGTGGGCGCCTACCCCGGCGCCGAGTTCTTTCCCGGGCGACTGGACGAGGCCGTCATCGCCTACGGCTGACGTGGCCGGAGGTCCACGGCGCCGCCCTGACGTCGCCTCTCGGGAGACGAGCAGCGCCAGGATGGCACTGAGCACGATGATGGCCACCGTCTTGGCCCGCGCGAAGACGCCCTCCTCGTGCCCCACGGGGACCGCAGGACGCGACGACGGTTTCACGGAGGCCACCGGCGGCGCGGGCGCGGCTGACGAGGGCTGTGCGGTCGCGGGGAGACTGACCCGAGAGATGGACCGGTCCGCGCCCTCCTGGCCGACCAGCACGGCAACACCGTCCGGTGTGACTGCGAGGCTCTCGCCGGCCTCTTGTCGGGGCAGCCGGAAGGGCGTCGGCGTCGCGCCGAGGCCGGAGAGCAGGAAACCGCGCTGGTAGTTGCGCATCACGATGCGCCCGTCAGGCAGGAACGCCGCGTCGGTGACCGTTGCCGGCGCAGTCGCGACCGGTGTGAGTCTGTTCACCTTCCGGCTGTCCAGGCGCTTGGGTGCGGCGTAGACCTTCGCACCCGTGGCGGCCTTGCTCACGAGATACAAACGCTGGGTGCGGGGGTCGACCATCATCGCCTCGGCGTTGCGGGGACCCCCCGGGAAGGCCAACCGGAACGACTGGGGCTGCACTCGCGTGTCCTTCAGCTTCGCGGGCTCCACGACGCGGTGCACGAGGACCTGGCGCCGGCTACCGCCGTTGTCGCCGATGTCGCCCACCCACAGGACCGGACGACCCTTCTCGTCGCGGCCTGCAGCCAGGGCTTCCCAGTCGGTGTCGCGGACGCCTGACACCACGAGCCTCGCCACGGTGTCACCGTCCGGCCCGATGCCATAGAGAACGGGCCGATGACCGCTGTCGTTCATCGTCCACAGAACCCCGGGCACGCGGCCCGACGGAGCCAACCCGCTGGACTCGGTGATCAGGCGATCCTGGATACGCCGGTCGACGATGGTGCTGGCGGCGCCGCCACCTGACCATGCCAAGGATGCTGCGACCGGCGCACCCGCACACACAGCGCACCCGGCAAGCGCGCCCACCGCCATGATCGTCCGCGGCAGGCATCGCGAGGTCAGTGACACCTCGCGGTCCCGCTGTCGGCAAAGGGAGTTCCTCCCGTGCGGACGAACTGCCATCCGTAGCGGCCCTTGCCCAACGTCAGCCGCAGGACGCCGTACGTGCTGTCGGTGCGCTTGACGGAGTTGGCTGCCTTGTCCTTGAAGGCGTAGAACCCGATACCACCCGTGCCGACGACAAATGCCTGCATGCCTCGGCGGCTCGCGACCCGGTCGGCCGTCTGCGGTGCGAACCGCTCGTAGTTGTGGTTGTGGCCCTGGAGCACGATGTCGACACCACGAGCCTGCAGCAGTCGAACGATTGGCTTCATCGGCTCGTAGGCGGGGTGGCCGGCTGTGCTCGTGAAGTAGGGCTGGTGCCAGTAGGCCACGGTGCACCGGCTCTGGTGGGCGGCCAGGTCGGCTTTGACCCACGCCCGCAACCTGTCGGGCGAGCACCTGTCCGGGGCGCGGTAGCACGCGTCGTCGATCGCGAGGAAGTGCCAGCCATTTCTGTCGAAGCTGTACGACTGGTGCGGCTTGAGCCGCACCGGTGCCCGGTAGCCCTTCGCCCCTCCCCCGTTCCAGTAGCGGAGCGGATCGCCACCGCTCCAGTCCTGGTCGTGGTTGGGCGCAAGGACCGGGTAGGTCTTTGCGACGTTGCGGCCCCAGTCCCTGTCGAAGTAGGCGTTGTACTGCGACATCGCTCCGTTCTCGTACTGGTAGTCACCCAGGCCCAGGATGAAGTCCGCCTTGGCTGCCACGGCGGCGGTGCCTGCGGAGTTCTTGCTGCGGGACGGAGGCTGGATGTCCCCGACGGCCGCGACCTGCAGCGCGCCCTTCCCGAGCGCTGGCAACGGCTTTGTCCTGCTCGCCGGCCGGTAGGCCACCACCCAGTCGATCTGCACGTGACCGGCCGTCTTGGCGCTGGGCTTGCTGCCCTCGGTCGCGGTCTCGGTCTGCAGCACCCAGTGCATCGGCCTGTCCGGCACCTTCGTCGTCGACCTGCCGATGACCCGTCCGTCGAGGATGAACGTCACCCTGCCCTTGACCCACTCGGTGGTCGCGGTGTGCCACGTCGGGTATCGCGCCCGGGTGGGGAAACTCTCCTGTCGCCCGGACCGGTCGGCATGGTGCAGGAAGGCGCTGATCGGACCATTCAGGTTCCCTTCGGGGAAGTCGATCTCGCCGTCGGGTGGGGAGTTGCCTGAGTCAGGCCACAGCAGCCAGGCCGTCTTGTAGCCGGGCAGGGGGTCCACACGGAAGCGCACCGAGTAACGCCCGTAGGCGCCCTTGGGCAGCTTGGGTGTCGGGGCCGACACCATGTGCACGCCGTTCTCGGTGCGGATGGAGTAGTCCAGCAGACCACCCCGGGTGGACAGGACCTTGGAGGGCAGGTATGTCCCGCGTCCTGTCGTGTCTTTCCAGCCGTCCTTGTAGGCGCCCCACCGGGCGCCGTACACCTTGCCGGGGAAGCGGCCCACCGGCACATCCCTCACGAAGTCCTCGGCGAAGACCTTGGTCCAACCCGGCACGTTCCCGCGCGGCATCGGCTCGCCGGACGGCGCAGCCGCGAGCGCGGCGCCCGCCACGGAGGCCGCCGTACCCTGCTTGTCCGTGGTGCTACCTCTCGACGCCGTCGAGCGCGACTCTCCGCCGGCGCTGCCGGTGCAGCCGGCCAGGGCCAGCAGCAACGCAACTGCCGCTGACAGGAGCACCGAGCCCGCGTGGTCCCGGCGCGCACTGATCAGCGGATCGGGCCGTCGTGACATCGTCTCTCCCCGGTGCGGCAATGGGTCACCGCTTGGCGACGCGGGCTAGCCCACCGCCCCTGACTACTCGAGGACCGATGAAGCGTCGAGCTTCTGTCACTCTGCCTCGGATTCGGGGCTCTGTCATCAGGGCGCTCGGCCGGGCCCAGCCGACCGGCTCCCTACGGCAGCTCGGGCCGCCGGACCACGGCACCGGTGACTGCCCTGTCGACCGCCGCTTCGACGTGTAGTCGGGTGGTCGGGAACACGGGAACGGGGCTGTCCTGCGGCCCGACGAGCAGCTCGATCTCGGTGCAGCCGTAGATCACGCCCTCGGCGCCCGCGGCCACGAGCCGGCGAATAACCTGCCGGTAGGCGTCTCGCGACTCCTCACGCACCATGCCCAGGCAGAGCTCGTCATAGATGATGCGGTGAATCGTGGCCCGATCGGCCTCATCAGGAACGAGGACCTCCAGACCGTGGCTGGCGAGTCGGTCGGCGTAGAACGGCTGGGCCATGGTGAACTCCGTGCCCAACAACCCGACCCGGTGCACCCCGGCGCCGACCACGGCGGCCGCAGTGGTGTCCCCGATGTGCAGGACCGGTACGTCGACCGCGTCTGCGAGGGTGTCAGCGACGCGATGCATCGTGTTGGTGCACAGCACGATGAAGTCTGCGCCAGCCGCCTGCAGCGCCCCGCCGGCCTCCACGAGGGCGGTCGCGGCGTCGTCCCAGCGCCCGTCGACCTGCATGCGCTCGATGGCAGCGAAGTCCACGGAGTACAGCAGGCAGCGAGCCGAGTGCAGACCGCCGCAGCGGTCCCGGACCATCTCGTTGGCCAGCCGGTAGTACTCCGCGGAGGACTCCCAGCTCATACCGCCCAGGAACCCGATCAGCTGCATGAGCGGCAGCCCGTGTCCGTGAAGCTGTAGCTGACCGGCATGACCAGCCTACGGGGCAGGATCATCGCTGCCCGCGCGCGCTCCGACGAACGCGAGCACCGCGGGATCCGTCGAGGTCACCCGTTCCATCTCTTCTCCGGCGTCGCAGGTGAGCAGGGCGAGGTCGAGGCGGGTGGCCGACCGGGAGACGACCCGCCACACCCCGCCGCTGTCTTCCCAGCGACGGAGGACCCCGACGACCGAGTCCTCGGCCCTGTCGCCCATAGCCACATCCAAGCACCCGCCACCGCGAGCGGGGGGTGCGCGCGGTGACGGGCGTGGTATCGAGGCTGGCACGTCGCCGAACGACCGTGCTGGAGGCCACGCCGGTCGGAGGCCGAGATAGCTGCGGGACCGGTCGCTCCAGAAGTGCGGTCGACGCCTGCTAAGACCGCCGGTGCTGCCCGGCCGACTCGGGGTGTCTGCCGTCCCGCGGAGCCGGCCAGGCGCGGTCGTCGTCGGCACCGGCGTCTCCAGGGGGCCCGTTCGACTTCCGCACGAGCGTGGAGATCCGCTTGATGCTCGGCAGCACCCGCCCCGCGCGCACGACGCTGCGGCCAAGGCTGACGGTCTTGTTGTGCATCAGCAGGATGTAGGCCAGCACGGTGAACACCGCACCGGGCGAAAGCTTCCCGCTCTGACCGGCCTGGATCGTCAGGATCAGGATGATGCACGTGGAGATGCCGAGGATGGCGTGCACCACGAAGGTCGTGAGCCCCTCGACCCGAGTGGTCTTGGAGTCAGGCTTTCCACGGCGGGGCTGTGGCTTTTCCAGGTCGGCTTCGCCTGCAAGGTAGCGGTGCAGGTCCTCGGCCAATGCTCCGTCGCGAAGGCGTGACTTGCGGCTGATGGGTCTCGAGCGCGCCGCGCCGATGGCGCTGGCCGCCACGGTGGCAAGTCCCCCGCCGAGGAACACCAGCCCTATCACCGGGTCGATCAGCGTGACGATGACGGCGACACCGAGGAAGAACATGCCGTTGCGTGAGACGCCGATGAGGATCGAGGTGATGCCGCTCTTGAGACGACTGGTGTCTCCGGTGATGGTGGAGATCAGGTCGCCGGGCGAAGCGGTCGTGGCGTCAGCCGACACCTTCCCGATCGCCTTGCGTCGAACGTCGTGCACGAGCCCAACGGCAAACCTGGTGAACTGTAGGCGCTGCAGAGACTCTGAGACACCCCAGATCAAGACGATCACAAGGAAGGCTCCGATGAGCCAGTACTTCGGGTCGCCGGCCTGCGGGACGACGTCGACGACTCCGGTGGCCCGGCCGGGGGCCCCCTGGTGGAAGACGATCTCCATCAGTCCACGCAACGGCCACGGAAACGCCAGCCGGGCCGCGACCAGCGCCACGGTAAGGGCAGCGCCCGCAGTCAGGTGGCGGCGGTGCGGCCGGCCGTAGGACTTCAGGAAGCGGTACGCCGAACGCGCCTGACGGCCCGACTTGAGCAGATCGGTCATGCACTCAACCTCGCCTGGTCACGGAACCAGGCTACGGCAGCCTCGGTGGCGCTGCCTGGGTTGAAGAACAGGTCTTGGGTGATCGACTGGCGCACGGAGGAGAGCCGGTCGGGGTCCGCAAGCGCGGACGCGACGGCCCGTTCCGCTTCCGCCACGTCATGCGCTACGGTTCCGCCCTTGCGTCCCCAGGTGTCCAGGTCCAACCGGTCATCCTCGCCAGCGGCCGACTCCAGCAGCGCAGGAACGTCGAGGAAGACCAGCGGCCGATCGAGCAGCAGATATTCGTTCGCGATGGACGAGGCATCGCTGATGAGGACGTCCGTGGCGAACAAGGACGGGATCGAGTCGAACTCGCGAAGCAAGCGGGTGTGTTCACTCTCCAGCGGCGCCAGACGGTCGAACCAGTCGACGTCGGCCTTGGGATGGTCATGGGGCTTCACCAGCAGGTCGTACTCCTGGGTCTCGGTGAAGTACTTCACCAGCTCCTCGCCATGCACCTCCATGGCGTTTCCGTGCGCTCCGGTCGGGGCGAACATCACCACTGGGCGATCGCCGGAGAAGCCCAGCTCCCGCAGCACCGACGCACGGTCGAGAGTCCCGTTGAGGAGGCGGTCGGTCTTGGGAAATCCGATCTCTGAGACGCGAGGATCTCCTTTCGCAAAGAGACCCCGTCGCTCGAAGGTTCGCACCATGTACGGGCCGAGCATCAGGTAGTTGTCGTAGTGGGTGTTCTGGCTGCGGATGGCACGGTTTCGAAACGACAGCCCGTGGAAGATCTGCACGGTCTCCGCATAGCTGCGCGGCTTGATCGGCTTGGTGCAGGCCGACACCAGTACGTCGACATCGAGATCAGGAAGCTCGTCGTAGTCGACGACGCTCTCTGGGGGCAGGTCGAAGGATGCATACATGTCGGCTGTGTCGTGCTGCCTGTTCCCGGCCTCGTCTACGTGCCGTGTTCCTCCCGAGACCAGCACCTCATTGCTCGGGTCGGCGGACAGTGCCTCGTACAAAGGGCGGAAGCAGACGAAGTGCACGGGCGCGTACCCGGTGAACAGGATTCGGGTCATATCGCTACCTCTCTCGCAGTCTCTTGCCAGCCCGTGCTCCGCAGGCCTGCGCCACCAGCAGCGGCGGTCCCGAGTGCGGCGATGGCCGGCCACACCTCATCTCGGGCGAGGGCGAGGTCCTCCGGAAAGTCGATCTCGACCCACGGCAGATCGGCGACGTCCAGGCAGGTGATCACGTGTCGGCGCGCGACTTCGCTGATCGCAGCGCCCACCCAGTCGTCGACGCAACCCTCGCGGACCAGGCCTTCTGCCGCCGCGAAGGCGGCTTCCGCTTCGCTGGTAGCGAGCCGCAAGATGCCTACGTTCTCGCCGTCGGTGTCGGTCTGCGGCATCGCTTTGCTCATGCCACGAAGCCGACCCCAGCTCAGGCGCACCTTCATGTGCTCCTCGTCGTCTCCCGAGCTGGAGTCATAGGCCAACGCGCTACCGCGAACGGTCAGCAGGCGATGCACGAGCGCGGTCGGGAACAGCACGTCGCTGTTGAGCAGCAACAGCTCGTCCGGCACCCGGTGCCGGGCGAGCCAAAAGGAGTAAAGGCTGTTCGTCTGTGCGTACCGCTCGTTGACCACCATGCGCGCGCGCTTGTCCGCGACCTCGCGCACCTGCTCGTGCTCATGCCCCACGACCACAGTGATCTCGTCAGCGCCGACTTCCTCCAACGCATCGAGCTGGCGGTTGAGCAGCGGCTGGCCACCGACATCGACCAGGCACTTGGGGACATCAACTTCCAGCCGAGAGCCCTCACCGGCAGCGAGGATCAGCGCCTCCATCAGACGCACCCCGTGAGGCCGGGTACTGCCTTACCGAATCGACGACCAGTCATGATCAGCTGTCCGCGCCTTGGGTAGGAAGCGTTCGAACTTCGTTCCCCGTTGAGACCGGTGTCGTTTACCGCATTCGGTATGGGTAAACCCAAGCCCGGCGGCCTTAACCCTGCGTTAACTGAGACGTCTGGAAGGCATCCGGTCCCGCGTCGAAGCGGACTTCCACGACGTGACCGCCAGCCATCACGCAGTGCTTGCCCTCCAGGCGCACCGTGCCGCGCCCCTTGGCTCGAACACGGCTCCGGTGGGCACACGGCTTACGCGCAGTAGTCATTCGTCGACAGAGCCCACCACCAGCTTGCTGGTCGCCTCGGGCCCGTACCTGCTGTCGTGCGCGGGAGCGGTCGGCCCTGCGCTAGGACTGCGGCATGAGCGTCAGGCCAGCTGCTTGTCCGAGCCAGCCTGAGGGACGCGCCATGTCCGCGGCTCCGTGAGCTCGTCTGCGCACAGGGTGCAGCGCAGCGCGCTGTACGGCTTGTCTACCTGGCGCAGCGCGGTCACATCGTGGACGCGCGGGCAGTCGGTGCGGGCATGGAACCTCGTGACGATGCGACTGTCTTCCGGCGAGTGCGCCTGCTCTACCCGGAACTCCTCGACCCAGCCCGGCGGCGGAACGTACGGCATGGTGACCCCTCCCAGTTACGCGGGCGTCCACGGCCACGCATCGAGCGCTGAGCGCGAAGTGGATCTTCCACGACGTCATGGGGCCAAACCTGGCTGGCCGAGAGGCACCCCGGCGGCCAGCGCCACAGGGCAGAGAAGTCACCGTCCACGAAGGGATTCCAGGACCACGCAGCCCATGGCGACGCCGAGCGTGACCACGAGGCGGCCCGGCAGCGGTCCGGGATGGTCGGCCACAGCGGTTGAGGCTAGTCCGAGCTGCGCGGCTGCGGGACCTGCTCGGCGCGCACCCCGTCGGCGCCGACCAGGACACCAGGACCAGGCAGTGCAGCGTAATTCAGGCTCGCGCCGCCATGGGGGGGATATGGCGGCGCGGGCTGGCCCGTCACCCCCTAGTGCGCAGTGAAGGGGGCCGATGAAGCGGCGAGCCGTTCACCAGCCTGCGCCTGCTTCAGCTCGCTGTCACGAGGACCGGTGGCAGGACCTCGCTGCGTCAGCGGGCGGTCACGTTCCGCCCGCACCAACCAGCAGGCACAGGCCTGGCCGGCCCGGCAGCCCACGTGTGCAACCACCACCGAGCTTGCTCGATGGGTGCGCGGGCCGCCGCCGGGCCGTAGCGCAACGGTGCCCTCGCCCCTCCGAGGACAACCGCTCACCCGTGCATGATCCACTTGGTGAGACGACAGAGCGGACAGGCCTGCACATGTCGGCACAATGGCGCCAGGGGCCCCGTCGCGCCGCGCACGGCGTGAGGTCCCGCACAGCATCGTCCAGACCGGTCCGGCGTGATCTCCCTTCGCGGAGACGAACCGTTCGCTTGTGACCCCGTCGAAGGCGACGAGCCGCGCCTCACCCTGCCTCTCGCCGGGCGGGGTGGGGCGCACTTCTTTCAGAACCGAGCAGGAGCACCCCATGAGTCAGGTCGTCCAGATCTTCGGTTCGTTCCTCGTCCTAGTGCCGTTCGTCCTGGCGCAGCTCGGCCGAATGGCAACGAGCTCGAAGGCCTTCATGTCCCTCAACTTGGTGGGCTCGACGATCCTCGCCATCGACGCGGCGCACGGACACCAGTGGGGCTTCCTCCTTCTCGAGGCCGTGTGGGCGCTGGTGTCTCTGGGATCACTACTGCGCGCAAGCCTTGGTGCTGATGTGGCCAACCGCCCGCTCTAGCCGGGCAGCGACCCGTCCTTGGCGGAATCGACCGCTAGACAGCATCGCAGCCCTTCGGTCCGCCACCAGTCCGCAAGAGGGGCAGGAACAGGCGGGCACGGACGGGACCGGGCTGGACATGTTCATGCAGGTCAGCGGCAGGCTGCTGGACCACGCCACTGGTCAGGAGAAGAGCGCTAGACGTTGAAGCGGGATCTGTCCGCGGGGGTTTTCTCGAGCCGCTGATCAGCGCGATCGCACCGTCGCACCCCTCTGACCTGGGAAAACACTGTTCTGAGGGTTACCCTGCTTCACCGAAAGAAACCGCGAAAGGCCGAGCTGTGACGGCCCACAGACGGCCCAAGCCAACGCGGTCGGATCCGGACGAGGGCCCAGTTGCGATCAAGAAGGGGCGATCTCACCGGACCCGCGCGGGATGAGAGTGGGCCTCGTGACAATGTGTTGAGGCGCAGCAGCGGAACCTTCGATGCGCCCGAAGAGCAGCTCAGCCGCTTTCCTTCCGATGAGGTTGACGTCTTGGGATACGACGGTGATGCCGGGTTCAAGAAGGTTAGCCAGCGTGAAGTCGTCGAACCCCACGACTGCTACGGTGCGGCTGAGCTGCGCCGCTTGCAGCGCGCGCAAGGTGCCGATGGTCACCAGGTTCTGCGCGGCGAAGAAGGCCGACGGGGGCTGGTCGAGGGCGAGCATGCGTATCGCAGCGGCCTCGGCCTCGGCCGTGTTGAGGATGTCGTGCTGGACCAGCTCGGGAACGAGGCTGAGCCCGCCGGCAAGCAACGCTTCGCGATAGCCTAGGTAGCGTTGGTCGGCGGTCCAGATTTCTCGCCGGTCGCCGAGGTAGGCGATGCGCCGGTGGCCGTGGGCCTGGAGGTGGCGGACGGCGCTGTCCGCGCCTGCCCGGTTGTCGACCGTCACGCTGTCGGCTACGCCGGAAAGGTCCGGGCGGTCCACGAACACGACGGGCGTGCCGAGCCGGTGCTCGTGTAGCAGTCCGGCGTGATCCTGTCCGGCGGGCACCGCGATCAGCCCGTCGACCTTGCGGGACGCGAGTGCGTGCAGCAGCTCTCGTTCCCGTTGCGGGTCGGCATCGCTGCTGGCGGCGAAGGTGAGGCTGCCGTGCCGACGCGCGACGTTCTCGACGGCGCGATGCAGCGTTGAGAAGTATGGGTTGGCGACGTCCTCCAGGAGGAGGCCGATCGTGCCCGTCTTGCCGTCGGTGCGACGCAGGCTGCTGGCGGCCAGGTTGTGCCGATAGCCGAGCAGTTGGACGGCGTCGATGACGCGCTCTTCCAGATCTTCGGACACGCCCGCCTCGCGGTTGACAACGCGCGAGACCGTCTTGAGGCTGACGCCGGCGACGGCCGCGACGTCCCGCATGGTTGCGGTGCGTGGAGAGGTGCGCGGGCCGCCTGACACCGTTGTCACGGTAGCACCCTCCAGTGATCGGCACCATTGCGGAAACGTTACCTTACATGCCCTGGACATCCATAG
>JAVEDJ010000121.1 GCA_030841025.1 Actinomycetota bacterium | reverse complement strand
CGACCCGCCGCCAGGAGGTCGTGGCGCTGCGGATCGCGACGGTGAACCGGCTGCACGAGGTGTTGTGTCAGCTGATTCCCGGTGGTGCGCAACGGCACCTGACCTCGACCAAGGCCCGGCCGCTGCTCTCGGCGGTGCGACCCCGGGACGCGGTCGGAAAGGCCCGCAAGCAGCTCGCGCTGGACTACGCCGCCGAGCTGCAGCGGCTGGACGCACGGCTGAAGGAGCTCAAGAAGAGCATCGCTGGGGTGCTGGC
This sequence comes from Actinomycetota bacterium, assembly GCA_030841025.1. Classification (GTDB taxonomy): domain Bacteria; phylum Actinomycetota; class Actinomycetes; order JACCUZ01; family JACCUZ01; genus BP-173. Next base: position 5,499 of record JAVEDJ010000121.1, on the reverse strand, counting down.
CGAGCACCCGACAACATTGCTGGAGGTCAACGGGGTCGGACCCATCAACGCCGCGAAGATCCTCGCCGAGACCGGCGATGTCCGCCGGTTCCGCAGTCGCCATCACTTCGCCAGCTACACCGGCACCGCACCGATCGACGTGTCCTCCGGAGACAACAACCGGCACAGACTGAACCGCGGCGGCAACCGCCGGCTCAACCACGCACTGCACATCGCCGCCCTCGTGCAGTACCGCATGCCCGGCCCCGGCCACGAGTACTACCGGCGCAAGCGCGACCAGGGCAAGACTCACCTCGAAGCGTTGCGCTGCCTGAAGCGACGCCTATCCGACGCCGCCCACCGGTGCCTGCTCGCCGACCTGGCAGCTAGGAGCCCGGGAGGACACGTGGGGGCGTCTCTTCAATCCAGCGCGGCTGACCTGATCCCCATGGCCAGCACTTCGGAGCAGTCACTTCCCGGGCTCAACCACGACGCTACGCCCATCGCTGCTGTTGTGTCTTGACACAGAGGGGAACCACTATCGCTCGGTCTTAGGGACGTGGGCTACGCCCGCGCAAGTTCGAGCACAGGAATGGTGCGGATTCCAGTGGTTTGGCGTGCGTACTCTGCAAAGCCTGCAGAAGCCGAGGGCGAAGCCGCTCGTCGCCGCCTGCGCCGACGAGTCTCCCGACCCGAGCAGCGTCTTCGTATGCGTGAACGCGACGGTCGCGGCGATCGCGACGCCGAGCGCGCCGCCGATCTGCTGCGATGCGTTGATCAGCCCCGACGCGAGCCCGGCCTCCTGTGGCTCGACGCCTGCGAGCGCGGCGATCGACATCGGGATGAACGAGAACGCCATGCCGACGCCGACCAACAGATACCCAGGCAGGAGGTTCGTGACGAACGAGCCCTCCACCGGAATCTGCGTGTACCAGAGCATCCCGCCCGTGATCAGCGCCAGGCCGACCACCATCACCCGCCGGGGCCCGACCCTCGTCACGAGCGCCTGCGAGATGCCTGCCAGCAGGACCACCGTCCCGGCTGTTGCGAGGAACGTCAGGCCGGTCTTGAGAGCCGAGTAGCCGAGCACCTGCTGCACGTACAACGTCAGCAGGAAGAAGTTCGAAAACACGACCGCGCCGAGGAAGAGCCCACACACGTTCGCGCCGGTCACGGTGCGGATGCGGAAGATCTCGAACGGGACCATCGGCGACGGGCTCCGCCTCTCGATCACGAGGAACGCGACGAAGAGCGCTGCGGAGGCGATCAGCAGCCCGATCGTGCGGCCGGTCCCCCAGCCGACGTCAGGCGCCTTCGAGATCGCATAGACGAGCAGCGAGAGACTCGACGTGATCGTGACAGCTCCGCCCGCGTCGAAGCCGCTCAGCGCCGGGATCCGGCTCTCGCGGACGATCGGGCGCGTCAGCGCGAGGACGAGCGCGCCTATCGGGACGTTGACGAAGAAGATCCACTCCCACCCTGCGTACTTCGTGAGGATCCCGCCGAAGAGCACGCCGGCCGCTGCGCCGCTACCGCCAATGGCACCCCAGATGCCGAGCGCCTTATTGCGCTCCGAGCCTTCCTCGAACGTCGTCGTGATGATCGACAGCACCGCGGGAGAGACGATCGCCGCTCCGACCCCCTGCACCGCGCGCGCTGCGATCAGCACGCCGATCGTGTTGGCAAGTCCGCAGACGAGAGACGCCGCCGAGAAGATCGTAACGCCGATCATGAACATCCGCCGCCGGCCGAACAGGTCGGCGGCCCGCCCCCCGAGCAGAAGGAGGCCGCCGAACGTGATCGTGTAGGCGATCAGCACCCATTGAAGGCTGCTGTCAGACACGTGCAGCGAGTTCTTGATCGAGGGTAGTGCGACGGTGACGATCGTGCCGTCGAGGACCGTCATGAAGAACGCCACGCACACCAGCGCCAACGCCAGCCAGCGGTGTGGGTCGGGCTCGTGATGCCCGAGCGCCGGGTCCGGCAGGGATGGACCGTCGGGTGTGCTCATCGTCTTAGCCCTCCCATGACACCGTGAACGCGCCCTCATGACTGCCGATGGCAGCCATGGGGACTACTGCTCGCTGATCTGTCCGTCGTCGGTGAGGGGGTAGATGGCGACCGCGTCCCACTGCACCGGCCGGCCGCTTGCCGGAATGCCGGGCGACGAACTCGCATACGGTCTCCAGGCGTTGATCGGTCGTCGTCGTTTCGGTCATGTCCGGATCGTTCCCCCGCGGCCGCGCGATCGCATCCCGAAAACCCGTAGTCCGTGACCCGGTGGCATGCTGGCCGGATGGTCACGAGGCCATCTGCAGGGAAGCTGCGCGGCCGCCAGCGTGAGGGCGACGTGCTCGAACGCGCCTGTCTCCCGGCGCAGCCCAGATCGTCGACGCGGCAGCTGCGGTCACGGCGATGCTTTATGGACAACGCCCCTGGTTGCGGATGATGTTCTAGCGGTCGTGGCGCCTGCGCAGGTGCTCAGCGAACGACGCGCCGCGGCCGCCGGAGTCGTGCGCTCCTCGCCGATGGCGTCAAGCGGTCTGTTGTGCGATGCCGCGGAGAACACGCTCGGCCGCGTTGTGGAGCTTTCGCAGCTCGGCCTTGGCGAATGGGTCGATGACGAGTTGGCGCACGGTCGCGACGTGGGCGGGCGCCGAGGCGACCAGGTGCTTGTGCCCCGCCGTGGTGAGGACGGCGTTGGTGTAGCGGCCGTCCGTCGGGTCGGGCTCGCGGCGGACGAAGCCGCGGATCTCCAGCCTCTTGATCAAGTGGGACAACCGGGAGAGCGATGCGTTCGTGACCGCGGCGAGGTCGCTCATTCGCCGGGTGTGTCCGGGAGACTCCGAGAGCATTGCCAATGCGTGGTACTCGATGAAGCTCAGGCCGGCGTCACGCTGGAGTTGGCATTCGAGCGCCCACGGCAGCCGGACGAGGAGGCTGGCGAACGCCCGCCACGCCGCCTCCTCGTCGGCGGTGAGCCAGCGGGTCGGCTCGGCTTGTCCTTGTCGGTTCCGGGGCTTTCGGTCAGTCATGGGTCCAGGCTAGGGGAATGACTTGACGCTTCAAGTCGTTGATGGCAGTCTCGCTTGAATCCTCAAGTCATGGAGGCCGCGATGCCCGCCATCACCGTCGAGAACCCTCTCGTCCTGCCGCGGGTGCCGCGGCCTGGGCCTGGGCGTACGACGGACCGGCCGGTGCGCCAGGTCGTGGCGTCGGTGCAGCACACCGAGGGCGGCGGCTTCCAGGTCGCACGGCCCTTCCCCGGGCCGCTCTCGCTAGCCGAGTCGGACCCGTTCCTGCTGCTCGACCATGTCGGGCCGCTCGTCAACGGACCTGAGGAAGCCCGCGGGGCACCGTGGCATCCACACCGCGGGTTCGAGACCGTCTCCTACGTGTTGGACGGCGAGATCTCCCATCACGACACGAACGGCGGGGGCGGGGTCATCGGTGAAGGCGAGACCCAGTGGATGACCGCCGGCGCCGGGATCCTGCACGACGAGCTGCCCACCGAGAGGGCCTACCGTCACGGTGGGCCGTTCCACGCCGTCCAGCTCTGGGTCAACCTTCCCCGTAGCCTCAAGTTCGCCCCGGCCCGGTATCAAGCGATCACCCGCGACAACCTCACCCTGCTGAGCAGCCACGACGGTGGCGCGCTGATGCGGCTGGTCGCCGGTGACCTCGGGTCCTACCAGGGGCCCGGCGTCACGCACACACCCATCAGCTACGTCCACGCGACGATCGCGCCGGGCGCCCAGCTGAGCGTGCCCTGGAGCCCTGACTTCAGCGCGTTCGCCTACGTCCTCACCGGCCAGGGCGCAGCGGGCCCGACGGAACGGCTCATCCGCGATGACGATCTCGTGGTGTTCGGCCCCGGCGACAACGTCGTCGTGCGCGCCGCCGAGCAGATATCCGGCGGGTGGGCCGCGCTCGACGTCCTGCTGTTCGGCGGCTTACCGATCCGCGAGCCGATCGCGCACTACGGGCCGTTCGTGATGAACACCCGCGAGGAGATCGGGCAAGCCGTCGACGACTACCACGCCGGCCGGCTCGGCGTCATCCCCGCAGACCAGCTCACCCCCCGCAACTACTCCTAAGGAGCACGGTCATGACACGCATAGGGATCATTCTCGGCAGCACCCGCCCCGGCCGCAGAGGCGCGCAGGTCGCCGACTGGGTGATGGGGCAGGCCAAGAACCGGGCTGACGCTGAGTTCGAGTTGATCGACCTCGCCGACTACCCGCTGCCGCACCTCGATGAGCCGCTGCCGCCATCGATGGGCCAGTACCAGAATCCGCACACCCAGCAGTGGGCGGCGACGATCGCCAAGTACGACGGCTTCATCTTCATCACGCCGGAGTACAACCACTCGACGTCCGGCGTTCTGAAGAACGCGATCGACTACCTGTACGCCGAATGGAACGACAAGGCGATGGGTGTGGTGTCCTACGGCGCGGTCGGCGGCGCCCGCGCCGCGGAGCACCTGCGCCTGATCGCCGGCGAGCTCCAGATGGCCGACGTCCGGACCAACGTCGCGCTGTCGATGTTCAGCGACTTCGTCAACTTCACCGACCTGCACCCCGGCGAGCACCAGGTGCAGGCGCTCGGGACGCTCATGGATCAGGTTATCGCGTGGAGCACCGCCCTGGCCCCGCTCCGCGCGGTGCGCCAGGCTGCCTAGCACGAGCCCAAGGAGGAGCAGATGGCTAACTACCGGATCGTGTACGGCGACGGCGAGCAAGTCGTGCGCGAGACCTTCAACGACGTCGAGCTGCAACGCGAGGACGGCTGGCTCGTGATCTTCCGCGGCAAGGACGCGATCCTGCGGGCCCGCGAGGAGCACATTCAGTCCGTCGAAACGCTCGACGACATGTCGTGAGTGGGTCGCAGGTGTGGCCGCCACTTCCCCTAGCGGACTGGCGGGGCACCCGCGACACCTTGCAGTTGTGGCTGCAGATCATCGGCAAGGTCCGCATGGGCAACACACCGCTGATCAACCACTGGTGGAACGTCCCGCTCTACGTCACTGCTCGCGGACTCACCACATCGTTGATGTGGCATCAGAGCGGCGAAGGCTTCCAGATCGACATCGACCTGCGCGAGCACGCGCTGCACATCACCACGGTCTCAGGTCCGCAGCGGTCTATGCCGTTGCAGGCCGGGCCGGTGTCGGCGTTCTACGGCGACTTTATGAGCCAACTCGATAGCCTCGGCCTGGGAACGCGAGTGTGGCCGATGCCGGTTGAGATCCCGGGCGCGATTGCCTTCACCGATGACGATCAGCACACGTCCTACGACCCCGAGCAGGCGCAGCGTTTCTGGCTTGCGCTCACCCGCATGGTGCCGGCGCTCGAACGGTTCCGCAGCGGCTTCGTCGGCAAAGCGAGCCCGGTCATCTGTTCTGGGGCGGACTCGATCTGGCTACCACGCGCTTCTCCGGCCGGCCCGCGCCGCCGCATCCCGGCGGCGCCCCGAACTGCGGGCCGCACGTCATGCGTGAGGCGTACTCGCACGAGGTGA
>JAVEDJ010000068.1 GCA_030841025.1 Actinomycetota bacterium | reverse complement strand
GGAGGCGGCGGTGCCCCCGGTGGTGCCGGTCGCCCCGGTGGTGGCGGCGGCGGTTTCGCCGGCCGCGGTGGCGGTCCCCGTCGTGGTGGCACGGCCGGTGCGTTCGGCCGGCCCGGTGGCCCGCCGCGGCGCGGCCGCAAGTCCAAGAAGCAGCGCCGTCAAGAGTTCGACAACATGGCGGCTCCGTCGCTGGGTGGCGTCCAGGTCCCGCGCGGCGACGGCTCCACCGTCGTACGGCTGGCTCGTGGCTCGTCGCTGACCGACTTCGCCGACCGCATCGACGCCAACCCCGCGGCGCTGGTCACGGTGCTGTTCCACCTCGGTGAGATGGCGACCGCGACCCAGTCGCTCGACGAGGACACGTTCGGCACGCTCGGCGCCGAGCTCGGTTACGTCGTGCAGATCGTGAGCCCCGAGGACGAGGACCGCGAGCTGCTCGACTCGTTCGACATCGACTTCTACGAGGTCGACGAGAACGAGCTGGTGTCCCGCCCGCCGGTCGTGACCGTCATGGGTCACGTCGACCACGGAAAGACCCGCCTGCTGGACGCGATCCGCAAGACCGACGTCATCTCGGGCGAGGCCGGCGGCATCACGCAGGCCATCGGTGCCTACCAGGTGCACACTGTGCACGAGGGCGAAGACCGCGCGATCACCTTCATCGACACGCCGGGTCACGAGGCCTTCACGGCCATGCGTGCCCGCGGTGCGCAGGTCACCGACATCGCGGTCCTCGTGGTGGCGGCCGACGACGGTGTCATGCCGCAGACGATCGAGGCGCTCAACCACGCACAGGCGGCCGACGTGCCGATCGTGGTGGCGGTCAACAAGATCGACAAGGAAGGCGCCAACCCGGACAAGGTCAAGCAGCAGCTGACCGAGTACAACCTGGTGGCCGAGGAGTACGGAGGCGAGACCATTTTCGTCGAGGTGTCGGCCCGCGAGAGCCTGAACATCGACAAGCTGCTCGAGTCGATCCTGCTCACGGCTGACGCCGCGCTCGACCTGCGTGCGGTGGCCGACCAGGATGCCCGTGGCGTGGCGATCGAGGCTCACCTCGACCGCGGCCGCGGTCCCGTGGCGACCGTGCTCGTGCAGCGCGGCACCTTGCGGGTCGGCGACTCGATCGTTGCCGGCGACGCGTTCGGTCGCGTTCGCGCCATGCTCGACGAGCACGGCGACAACCTGAGCGAGGCCGGCCCGTCGCGTCCGGTGCAGGTGCTCGGCTTCACGTCCGTGCCCGATGCCGGCGACAAGTTCCTCGTCGCCGAGGAGGACCGCATCGCGCGGCAGATCGCCGAGAAGCGTCAGGCGATGGACCGCAACGCGGCGCTGGCCAAGGCCCGCAAGCGGGTCTCGCTCGAGGACTGGCTCGAGAAGAGCAAGGTCGACACGCTCAACCTCATCCTCAAGGGCGACGGCTCCGGTTCGGTCGAGGCGCTCGAGGACGCGCTGCTGAACATCGACGTCGGCGAAGAGGTCGACCTGCGCATCATCGACCGTGGCGTCGGTGCCATCACCCAGAACGACGTCAACCTCGCGGTGGCGTCCGATGCCGTGATCATCGGCTTCAACGTCCGGCCGGCCGAGCGGGTCACCGACCTGATCGACCGCGAGGGCGTCGACGTGCGCTACTACTCGGTCATCTACCAGGCGATCGACGAGGTCGAGGCTGCCCTCAAGGGCATGCTCAAGCCGGAGTACGAAGAGGCGTCGCTCGGTTCGGCAGAGGTCCGCGAGGTCTACCGCTCGAGCAAGTTCGGCAACATCGCCGGCTGCCTCGTGCGCAGTGGCGAGATCCGGCGCAACAGCAAGGCGCGCCTGGTCCGCGACGGTGCCGTCGTGGCCGACAACCTCACCATCGAGTCGCTGCGTCGCTTCAAGGACGATGCGACCGAGGTGCGGGAGGGCTTCGAGTGCGGTATCGGTCTCGGATCGTTCAACGACATCAAGGTCGATGACGTGATCGAGACGTTCGAGATGCGTGAGAAGGCCCGCGCGTAGCGAGATCCGTCAGCTGGGGGCGCTGCCGCAGGGCGGCGCCCCCAGCCCTCTCGTCGGTGAGGGGAGCAGATGTACGCCGGTGTGCTCAGCCTCGACCTGCTGCTGGGCGACGTGCACTCCCTGAAGGAGAAGCGCTCGGTGGTTCGGCCGATCGTGGCTGAGCTACGCAAGCGGTACGACGTCGCGGCCGCGGAGGCAGGTCATGTTGATCTGCACCGGAGATCGTTGGTGGGAATCGCCGTGGTGGCCACGAACCGGGGCCACTGCGTCGAGGTGATGGACGCGTGCGAGAGGCTTGTTGCGTCGCGACCCGAGGTCGAGCTGCTCTCGTCAAGACGGCAGTTCGTGAGTGAGGAGGACGAGTAGTCATGGTGGACGTAGCCCGGGCCCGCAAGCTGGCGGACCGCATCAAGGTCGTCGTAGCAGAGACTCTCGAGACGCGCGTGAAGGATCCGCGGCTGGGCTTCGTGACCATCACCGACGTCCGCATCACCGGGGATCTGCAACAGGCCAGCGTGTTCTACACCGTGCTGGGGGACGAGACCCAGAAGGCCGAGACGGCTGATGCGCTGGAGAGCGCCAAGGGCGTGCTCCGCTCGGAGGTCGGCAAGCAGACGGGGGTCCGGCACACGCCGTCGCTCACGTTCTTCGCCGACGCGGTGCCCGAGAACGCTGCGCACATCGAGGACCTGCTCGCCAAGGTGGCTGCGGCCGATGCCGAGGTGCACCGGGTGGCTGCGGGCGCGACCTACGCCGGCGACGCAGACCCCTACCGTGCGCCGCGGGTCGAGGCCGACGATGACAGCAGTGACCAGTCCTGAGCTCGATGGCTGCTGACGGCCTCGTCGTCGTCGACAAGCCGGCCGGCTGGACCTCGCACGACGTCGTCGCGCGCGCCCGTCGGCTGGCCGGCACCCGCCGGGTCGGACACGCGGGGACGCTCGACCCGATGGCGACCGGAGTCCTGGTCCTCGGCATCGGACGGGCAACCCGGCTGCTCGGGCACCTGTCACTGACCGACAAGGCGTACGACGCCACGATCCGCCTCGGTGTGACCACCGTCACCGATGACGCCGAGGGTGAGGTCCTCGAGACTGCCTCGGCGACGGGGGTGACCGACTCCGACATCGCCGCATCGGTCGCCCACCTCACCGGCGACATCCAGCAGGTGCCCTCGTCGGTGAGTGCGATCAAGGTCAATGGTGAACGCGCCTACAAGCGGGTCCGGGCCGGCGACACTGTCGAGCTCGCGGCCCGTCAGGTCACCGTCACGAGGTTCGACGTGCACACCACGCGCCGTGCCGACGGCCTCGAGGCCGTCGACCTGGACGTCACCGTCGAGTGCTCCACCGGCACCTATGTGCGCGCGCTGGCTCGCGACCTCGGGGCCGCCCTCGGGGTCGGCGGGCACCTGACCGCCCTGCGTCGCACCCGCGTCGGTCCGTACCTGCTTGCGCAGGCTCGCACCCTGGAGCAGCTGGAATCGTCCTTCGAGGTACTGCCGATCGCCGAAGCGGTCCGCGCGGCGTTCCCGGTCCGCGAGGTGGGCGTCGACGAGGCACGGATCGTCGCCCACGGTGGGCCGTTGCCCGCCGCAGGCCTGGGCCCCGGGCCGGTGGCGGTCCTGGGTCCGGACAACACGTTCCTCGCGTTGGTCGAAGAGGTCGGCGGTGTCGCCAAGCCGACCGCGGTGTTCGTGACGACCTGATCCTGCAGAGCGTCCTAGGCTGCACCGCGTGGACCTGACCCAGGCGCGTGAGCAGGCGGTCGCCCGCGACCTCGCCGATCCGATCGGACATGCCCGCGACCGCTTCGTGCTCCCGGACGACATCGTCTACCTCGACGGCAACTCACTCGGCGCGCTGTCGGCTGCGGTGCCGCCCGCGGTGAAGGACGTCGTGGAACGCCAGTGGGGGCAGGCCCTCATCACCTCCTGGAACGAGCACGACTGGTGGATGGCCCCACGTCGCGTCGGCGGGCGGATCGCGTCGCTCATCGGCGCAGCAGACCACGAGGTCGTGGCCGCCGACTCGACGTCGGTCAACCTGTTCAAGGTGCTGGTCGCCGCCGCCCGGTTGCGACCAGACCGCCGGGTGCTGCTCATCGAGCCGAGCAACTTCCCGGCCGACCTCTACATCGCCGACTCGGTGGGTGAGCTGCTCGGCCTGGACGTGCGTCGAGTCGAGCCCGGTGACGTCGGCGCAGCGCTCGATGACGAGGTCGCTCTCGTGTCCTACTCCCACGTCGACTACGGCACCGGCCGCGCGCACGACATGGCGGCGGTTACGCAGCAGGTGCACGACGCCGGCGCGCTGATCGTGTGGGACTTGTCGCACTCGGCGGGGGCACTGCCCGTCGCCCTGAACGAGTGCGACGTCGACTTCGCGGTCGGCTGCGGCTACAAGTACCTCAGTGGTGGCCCCGGTGCTCCGGCCTACGTCATGGCGGCGGCCCGCCACCACGACTCCATGCGGACGCCGTTGCCGGGGTGGACCGGCCATGCGCGACCGTTCGCGATGGAGGGGTCCTACGAGCCGGCGGCGGGCATCGACCGGTTCCGCTGCGGCACGCCACCGATGGTGTCCCTGCTGGCCCTCGACGCCGCGCTGGCCGCTTTCGACGGCCTCGACATGGCGCAGGTGCGGGAGAAGAGCCTGTCGTTGACCCGGCTGTTCATCGCGCTGGCCGAGGACGTGCTGACGCCCCTGGGGTTCGAGGTCGTGACGCCGCGTGCTGACGCCGAGCGGGGCAGCCAGGTGTCACTGCGCCACCCGCAGGCCTACGCCGTGGTGCAGGCGCTCATCGCACGAGGAGTCATCGGTGACTTCCGCCAGCCTGATCTGGTCCGGCTGGGCTTCGGCCCGTTGTACGTGCGGCATGTCGACGTGGTCACCGCGGTGGAGCAGCTGGTCGCGGCGGTGACCGCGCAGGAGCAGCATGACGAGCGGTACGCCGTGCAGACCACGGTCACCTGAACGATCTAGGCCGGGCCCGCGGCCCACTCGATGCCGAAGATCTCGCACAGCACCCGCATCGCGTCTGCGTCGCCTGCGGCTGCCGCCGCACGAGCGGTGACCGTGGGGCGGTGCAGCAGCTTGCCGGCGACCGCGTGCGCCGCTCGAGCCAGGTCCGCGTGATCGATGGTTCGCCGAGTCGCCATCTTGGACAGCTCCGCCAGGCAGGTCTCCTCCACGCGCTGGCGCAGCGCAGCGATGACCGGTCCTGCATCTCGCGCTGCGACGCTCTCGGCGTACCGCTGCACGGCCTCCCTGACCATCTCAGTGCCCGCGTCCAGGGCCTCGGCCAGCGCAGCGTCGGTCGTGGCGTCGTCGTTCATGCCTTCCAGGTCGATGAGCCGCACACCCGGTGTGGCGGCGATGCCGAGCTCGACGTTCCGCGGCACCGAGAGGTCGACGATCGTGAGGGCACGGGAACGCGTCGCCATCGCCTGCTCCACGTGCTCCAGGGTGACCACGTGGTTCGCCGCCGAGGTGGCACAGATCAGCAGGTCGGCTCGCTCGATGCCGTCGGCCAGCGCCGCGAACGGGCACACGTACTCCGGCCCGGCCAGCCGCGCGGCGTGCTCCGAGTTCCGTGCGGACACGTGCGGTCGCCGTCCTAGCCCGATCAGGTGCTCGATCGCGGTGCTCGCCATCCGACCGGAGCCGACCACCATGATCACCGCGTCGGGCACGTCCCCGAGCGAGGCGAGGCCGATCTCGACTGCCCGGCGGGCCAGCGAGCGCCCCTGCGCGCCGAGCGTGGTCTCCTCGCGCACCCGCAGTCCGCAGCGCAGCGCCGCGGAGAACAGCGGGTTGAGCGTCGAGCCGGTCATCCCTGCCGTCTGCGCCTCACGGAACGCGCGCTGCACCTGGCCGTGGATCTCCACCTCGCCGATGATCCGCGAGGACAGCCCCGCGCTGACCCGCATCACGTGCTCGACGACGGCTTGCTCGGTGCGGATCTCGGCGGTCTTCTGCAGCTCTGCCAGTGGGACATCCACCTGCTGCGCGAGGACGCGCAACAGGTCGGCCGGGTCCCCGGCGCTGGGCCCGATGTAGATCTCCGTGCGGCTGCAGGTGGACAGCAGCACCGCCTCGGGAAAGCCGGCGTCCCGAAGGGCAGCGAGGAATGCCGGCCGTGTGGCACGCGGCACCGACACCCGCTCGAGCAGGTGCAGTGGGGCACGCTGATGGGCGACCCCGACCATGGCCAGCCGGCTCCCAGAGCTCGGGCTGTCCGCCCGCGCGCCCCTGGAACCGGTCCACGGCGCCGCGCCGTTCCCTGCCATCACACCCGCCCGCCCCCACGTACCCTGCACCTTCTTTTCCAGAGGCTATGGACCAGAACTCTCGGAAAGGTTGGGACCCACGGCGAGCTTCGCGCAGCGCCCCCTACGCTTGGCGCCGGTCCACACGCCCGGTCAACGTGCAGGGAGGTACCGCGCGGTGCGAGTCTGGCGTTCGGTCGAGCAGGTGCTGGGTGTCACCGGCTCGGTCGTGACCGTCGGCAACTTCGACGGGGTGCACCGCGGTCACCAGCACGTGATTGACCTGGTCGTCACCCGGGCCCGCGCGTCCGGCCACACGGCGGTGGTCGTGACCTTCGACCCGCACCCCATGTCGGTCATCCACCCGGGGGGAGGGCCGCTGGCGCTCACCTCGCTGGAACGCCGCCTGGCCCTGCTGGAGGAGCGTGGGATCGACGCCGTGCTCGTGCTGGCCTTCACCGCCGAGCTGGCCCGGCTGTCCCCGGAGGAGTTCGTCCGCGACGTGCTGGTCGGTGCACTGCACGCCCGCGAGGTGCACGTCGGCGAGAACTTCCGGTTCGGGCACCGCGCCAGCGGCACCGTCGAGACGCTGCGGCAGCTGGGCCGGTCCGAGGGCTTCGCGGTGCACCCCGCCCCGCTGGAGAGCGCCGGCGATGCCGTCTGGTCCTCGACCTACGTGCGGCAGTGCCTGGCCGAGGGCGACGTCGGCGAGGTCGCGGCCGCCCTCGGCCGGGAGCACCGCGTCGAGGGACCGGTCGTGGAAGGCGACAAGCGCGGCCGCGGGATGGGCTACCCGACGGCCAACCTCGAGCTCGACCCGAGCACGGCGATCCCCGCCGACGGCATCTACGCCGGCTGGCTCACCCGGGCCTCCGGCGAGCGGCTGCCCGCCGCGATCTCGATCGGCACCAACCCCACCTTCGGCGGCACCCATCGGCGGGTCGAGGCCTACGTGCTCGACCGTGACGATCTCGAGCTGTACGGCGAGCGGGTCGCCGTCGACTTCGTCCAGCGCCTGCGCGACACCCTCACCTTCGACGGCGTGGACGACCTGCTGGTGCAGATGGCCAAGGACGTCGACCAGGCTCGCGCGCTGCTGCGCCCGTGACGGACAGTCGCGCGGGCGCCGTCGAGGCCACCGAGCAGTGGTTCCGGCGGCACGGCCTGCCGTTCTTCGTCGAGGGTCGCGAGATCAAGGTCGACGACCTGGTGCGCGGCCGGTCCCTCGTCGTGCTCGTGCTCGCCTACTTCGGCTCCCTGCTGCTGGCCGTCCCGAGCGGCCAGTCGTGGCCCGCGCGCCTCCTCTACTCCGCGGGTGGGCTGCTCCTGCTGCTCGCCGTCTGGGCGGTGAGCAACCTGGCACGCCGCCACCGTGCGCTGGAGCGTCCGCGCCGCGTCGGCGCCGTCGAGATCGCGGTGTTCGCCCTCGGCCCCGCCGCAGCCGTGGCGGTGCTGCGCCAGGATGCGGAGCTGGCCCTTGGCACGCTGCTCGGCGACGTCACCGTGCTGGCCGTGGTCGCCGCGGCCGAGATCCTGGACCTCGGCCCGATAGCGCGCTGGGCGCTCGGCCGGACCTTCGCCGAGCTCGGCTCGCTGTTCCCCCTCGTCACTCGGGCCCTGCCGATGCTGCTGCTGTTCACGACCTTCCTGTTCATCAACACCGAGGTGTGGCAGGTGTCCTCGGCGCTCTCGCCGCCGGTGCTGTGGCTGGCGGTGGCGTTCTTCGGGGCACTGGCCGTCGGCTTCCTGCTGGCGCGGCTGCCCGAGGAGGTGGCCGCCGTCAACGACGAGCTCGACCCCGCGGTGGTGCGGCGCGCAGTGGCCGGGACCCCGCTCGAGCCGTACGGCGGGGAGCTCGCCGACGTACCGCCCCAGCCGCTGACCCGCCGGCAGCGGGTCAACCTGCTGCTGGTGCTGCTGGTGACCCAGATCGCCCAGGTGCTGCTGCTGTCGGTCGCGGTGTGGGGGTTCTTCCTGGCCTTCGGCCGGGTCGCGATCAGCGAGAGCGTGATCCGCAGCTGGGTGGGTGGGCCCGGGTCGCCGCACTACACATCGGTGCTCGAACAGCTGGGCTTCTCGGACGAGCTGCTGCAGGTGTCGATCTTCCTGGCGGCCTTCTCGGGCCTCTACTTCACGGTCTATGCCGTGACCGATGCGACCTACCGGGAGCAGTTCTTCACCGCGATCACCGACGAGCTGGAGAAGGCGATCGGGGTCCGGGCGGCCTACCTGGCCCTGTGCCGCGCCAGGGAAGCCCCGCATCAGGGCCCTGACCTGCGTTGATGCAGGCCGAGGAGCCGTCGACTGCTGCCGGCGCCGATTGCGGGACCGGCCCCCGGGACTGGTAGCCTCGGACACTGCCGTGCCTACGGCGTGAGCCTTGTTCATCCCCCGTGATCAAGACCGGGTGGAGCTCACTGCGAACATCCAAAGGGAGTGACGTGGCGCTCGACACCACGACCAAGAAGACGATCATCGCCGAGCATGGCGAGAACGAGGCCGACACCGGCTCTCCCGAGGTCCAGGTCGCGATGCTGTCGCGCCGCATCAGCGACCTCACCGAGCACCTCCGGGAACACAAGCACGACCACCACTCGCGCCGTGGGCTCCTGCTGCTGGTCGGCCGCCGCCGCCGGCTGCTCAACTACCTGGCCAGCAAGGACATCAACCGCTACCGCGCGCTGATCGAGAAGCTCGGCCTGCGCCGCTAGCACGACGTACCCGAGGGAGTGGCCGCTGCGCTCCCGCTGAGCCTCGCGGCCACTCCCTGGTGTCGTGCTTCCCGACCGAACGTCATGTCTCACAACTGAACACGGATCCAGATCCGGAGCCGGGCCGCCACAGCCGGCCGGTCCTCGGTAGTGGCCTCCGCAGGCGTGACGCCGCGTGGGCTTCCATCGAAGACCGGCAGTACCACCGCCCGCCGCGGCCTGCTCCCTCGAGGAACAGGAGAGTGACCCATGGAGGGTCAGACCATCCACACGTCCGAAGCCGTGATCGACAACGGCTCGCACGGCACCCGTACCATCCGTTTCGAGACCGGGCGTCTCGCCCGCCAGGCCGCCGGCTCGGTCGCCGCCTACCTCGACGACGACACGATGCTCCTCTCTGCCACCACGGCCGGAAAGCACCCCAAGGAGCAGCTCGACTTCTTCCCGCTCACGGTCGACGTCGAGGAGCGCATGTACGCCGCGGGCCGCATCCCCGGCTCGTTCTTCCGTCGGGAAGGCCGTCCCAGTGAGGACGCGATCCTCACCTGTCGGCTGATCGACCGGCCACTTCGTCCGACGTTCGCCAAGGGCCTGCGCAACGAGGTCCAGGTCGTCATCACCGTGCTGGCCCTCGACCCGGCCGAGCGCTACGACGTCATCGCGATCAACGCCGCGTCGGCCTCGACGCAGCTCTCGGGCCTGCCGTTCAGCGGCCCCGTCGGCGCCACCCGGGTGGCCCTCGTCGACGACCAGTGGGTCGCCTTCCCGACCCACGAGCAGATCAACTCGGCCGTCTTCGACATGGTCGTCGCCGGCCGCATCGCCGGTGATGATGTCGCCATCATGATGGTGGAGGCCGAGGCGACCACGACTGCCTGGAACCTGATCAAGAACGAGGGCAAGGCCGCTCCCACCGAGGAGATCGTCGCCCAGGGCCTCGAGGCCGCCAAGCCGTTCATCCGCACGCTGTGCGAGGCGCAGGCCGAGCTGGCCGGCAAGGCCGCCAAGCCGACCCTCGAGTTCCCCCGCTTCCTGGACTACCAGGACGACGTGCACGAGGCGGTCTTCAATCTGGTCCAGGACGAGCTGGCCCAGGCGCTGACGATCGCGGGCAAGCAGGAGCGCGAGACCGAGCTCGACCGCATCAAGGACTCGGCCAAGGAGAAGCTCGCCGGCCAGTTCGAGGGACGCGAGAAGGAGATCAGCGCGGCGTTCCGTGCGGTCACCAAGAAGCTCGTGCGCCAGCGCATCCTGCGCGACAAGGTGCGCATCGACGGTCGCGGCCTGTCCGACATCCGCCCCCTCGCAGCCGAGGTCGAGGTCGTGCCGAGGGTGCACGGCTCGGCGTTGTTCGAGCGTGGCGAGACGCAGATTCTGGGCGTCACCACGCTCAACATGCTGCGCATGGAACAGATGATCGACACGCTGAACCCCGAGAACCGCAAGCGGTACATGCACAACTACAACTTCCCGCCCTACTCGACCGGCGAGACGGGACGCGTGGGGTCTCCCAAGCGTCGCGAGATCGGCCACGGCGCACTCGCCGAGCGGGCGCTCCTGCCGGTGCTGCCGGCCCGCGAGGAGTTCCCCTACGCGATCCGGCAGGTGTCCGAGGCCCTGAGCTCCAACGGCTCGACCTCGATGGGCTCGGTCTGTGCCTCGACGATGTCGCTGCTCAACGCCGGCGTGCCGCTGCGCGCGTCCGTGGCGGGCATCGCCATGGGTCTGGTGTCCGACGAGGTGGACGGCAAGACGGAGTACGCCGCGCTGACCGACATCCTCGGTGCCGAGGACGCCTTCGGCGACATGGACTTCAAGGTCGCCGGCACCAAGGAGTTCGTCACCGCGATCCAGCTCGACACCAAGCTCGACGGCATCCCCGCCTCGGTGCTCGCCTCGGCGCTGACCCAGGCCAAGGAGGCCCGCCTCTACATCCTCGACGTGATGAACGAGGCGATCGATGAGCCCGACGAGATGTCGCCGCACGCGCCGCGCATCATCTCGATCAAGATCCCGGTCGACCAGATCGGCGCGGTCATCGGGCCCAAGGGCAAGATGATCAACCAGATCCAGGACGAGACCGGCGCCGAGATCAGCATCGAGGACGACGGCACGATCTACATCGGCGCGACCGACGGGCCCAAGGCCGAGGCGGCCCGGGCAATGATCAACGGGATCGCCAACCCGACGATGCCCGAGGTGGGGGAGCGGTACCTGGGTACCGTGGTCAAGACCACGACGTTCGGTGCGTTCGTCTCCTTGGTGCCCGGCCGGGACGGCCTGCTGCACATCTCCAAGCTGCGCGGCCTGGCCGGCGGCAAGCGCGTCGACAACGTGGAGGACGTCGTCAAGGTCGGCGACAAGGTCCAGGTGCAGATCGCCGAGATCGACTCGCGCGGAAAGCTGTCGCTGGTCCCCGTCGAGGCGGAGGGCGCCTCGGCTGCGGGTTCCGGTTCGGCAGGCTCCGAGGGCGAGAACGCCGACGCAGCACCGTCCCCGGCTCAGGGCTGACCTTGCCGCGAACCTCCACCCGCACGCTCGAGAAGGGGGACGGTGGCGGCGGCGTGGTCCGCCACACCGTCCTGCCTTCCGGGCTGCGCATCGTCACCGAGGCGATGCCGACCGTCCGGTCGGTGACCGTCGGCATCTGGGTCGGCGTCGGCTCGCGCGACGAGGGGACCTCGCTGGCAGGTGCCTCGCACTACCTCGAGCACCTGCTGTTCAAGGGCACCCGGCGCCGTGACGCGCTCGCCATCTCGTCGGCCATCGACGCAGTCGGCGGGGAGATGAACGCGTTCACCGCCAAGGAGTACACCTGCTTCTACGCCCGGGTGCTCGACAGTGACCTGCCGTTGGCTGTCGACGTCGTGTGCGACCTGGTGACCTCGTCGGTGATCAGGTCCGCCGACGTCGAGTCGGAGCGCGGTGTGATCCTCGAAGAGATCGCCATGCACGACGACGACCCGACCGACATGGTGCACGACCAGTTCGCCCAGGTTCTCTTCGGTGACGGACCGCTCGGCCGCCCCGTGCTCGGCACGGTCGAGTCGATCGAGCGCATCGGCCGTAGTGCCATCTCCGGCTACTACAAGCGTCGCTACCAGCCGCAGGACATGGTCGTCGCGGTCGCTGGCAACGTGGAGCACGCCGCCGTCGTGCGTCTCGTGCGCAAGGCCTTCGACAAGGCCGGCCTCGATGGCGTGCAGGCCGCGCCGGCCCCGCCGCGCATCGGTAACCGCCCACCCGCCGGCATCGGCGGCGTGCGGGTCGTCCGGCGTACGACGGAGCAGGCGAACGTCGTGCTCGGGACCCCGGGCATGAGCCGTCGCGACGACCGTCGCTTCGCGCTCGGAGTGCTGAACGCGGCGCTCGGCGGGGGCATGTCGTCGCGCCTGTTCCAGGAGGTCCGGGAGAAGCGGGGCCTCGCCTACTCCGTCTACAGCTACCACGCGCAGTACGCCGACACGGGGCTCTTCGGGGTCTACGCCGGTTGCGTGCCGCGCAAGGTGGACGACGTGCTGGCGATCTGCCGCGAGGAGCTCCAGAAGGTTGCCGACCACGGGATCAACCTCGACGAGCTCGACCGTGGCAAGGGGCAGCTGAGAGGCTCGCTGGTCCTCGGGCTCGAGGACACCGGCTCGCGCATGAGCCGCATCGGCAAGGCCGAGCTGGTCTACGGCGAGCTGCTCTCGGTCGACCACATCATCAACCGCATCAACGACGTCACTCTCGACGACGTCAGCGCCGTAGCCGCCGACGTCCTCGCGGCACGGCCCACGCTGGCGGTGGTCGGACCGTTCGACGAGGACCGCGACTTCACCAGCGCCGTCGCATGACGCTGCGGGTGGCGGTCCTGGGGGCCTCGGGCCGCATGGGCAGCGAGGCCAGTCGCGCGGTCCAGGCTGCCGATGACCTCGAGCTGGTCGCCACGCTCGGGTCCGGTGACTCGCTCGACGAGCTGGTGTCCTCGGGCGCCCAGGTGGCGGTCGACCTGACCCGCCCCGACGCCGTCATGGACAACCTGCAGTTCTGCATCGAGCACGGCATCCACGCTGTGGTCGGCACCAGCGGCTTCGACGACGACCGGCTGTCCACGGTGCGGTCCTGGCTCGATGCGCACCCGGAGGTCGCCGTCCTGGTCGCCCCGAACTTCGCCATCGGTGCGGTGCTGATGATGCACTTCGCCGGGCAGGCCGCGCGTTACTTCGAGTCCACCGAGATCATCGAGCTGCACCACCCCGACAAGGCCGACGCCCCGAGCGGCACGGCGCGACGTACGGCGCAGATCGTGGCCGCCGCTCGTGCCGAGGCCAAGCTCCCCGACCAGCCCGACGCCACGACGAGTGCCGTCGACGGGGCGCGCGGCGCCGACGTGTACGGCGTGCCCGTGCACTCCGTCCGGGTCCGCGGGTTGGTCGCGCATCAGGAGGTCGTGCTGGGCACGACGGGGGAGACGCTCACCATCCGGCACGACTCGCTCGACCGCGCCTCGTTCATGCCCGGCGTGCTGCTGGCGGTCCGCCAGATCAGCTCGCGTCCCGGCTTGACGGTCGGCCTCGAGCACCTGCTCGACCTGCACTGAGCCGGCGCGACGCGCCAGGTCGGCCGGGCCGGCCAGGGCGGGCAGCGTCAGCCGGGGCAGCGCAGCCGACGGCGCTGCGCGGTCTCGACGTAAGTGTGCTCGGTCATCGGCCGGCCGCAGCGTGGGCAGATGGTCGTGCTGGGGTCGACGACGGGTGGCGGCGGCTCGTCCGGCCGCCCGAGCTGAGCCGGCCCGAGGAAGCGGAACAGAAAGTCGTAGATGCGTTGACCGAAGGACTTGCGGGGCCTCTGAGGCGAACCGGGCACAGCTCCATCGTACGAGCCCTCGAGTCGCTCAGCGTCGGCAGCCGGGCCGGGTCACGGGACCACGCGATAGTGCGTCGTCAGCCGTCGTTCCTCGTCGAGGATGTGGAAGGCGATGCCGGGCGGCAGGTCGTGGTCGACGGTGTCCCGCGGCTCCCGCGGCAGCGTCAGGGTCGAGACGACACCGGGCCCCACGAGGAGCGGCCGCCCGGCGAACGTGCTGGCGGCCGCCGCGTGCGCATGACCGCAGATGACGGCCACGACCTGCGGGTGCCGACCGATGATCTCCGCCAGCCGCTGCTCGCCACGTTGGCGGATGGCATCGACGTAGGGGATGGCCAGGATCACGGGCGGATGGTGGAAGCAGACGAAGGCCGGCACCTCGGGTGCAGTCGACAGCGTGGCGTCCAGCCAGGTGAGCGTCTCGTCGGCCAGGTAGCCGTCTGCCTCACCGGGGATGGATGAGTCGCACATCGCGAACAGCGCACCGGCCTCGTCGTGCACCTCGTTGACCGGGTCCGTCGACGGTGGCGCACCGAGCAGTCGCTCGCGGTACGCCGCGCGCTCGTCATGGTTGCCGGGACAGGTGAGGACCGGGCGGCCGTACGACGAGAGCAGCGCCCGCGCGGCGTCGTACTCCTCGGGCAGTCCGTGGTCGGCGATGTCGCCGGTCAGCAGCACCACGTCGGCCGGCGGGTCGAGCTGCTGCAAGTAGCGGATGACTCGATCTGCACGTTCCGTGCGCGCGTCGCTGCCGTCCAGGTGGGTGTCGCTGAGCTGCGCGACCACGATCATGCAGCGACGCTACCGCCTCTGCGCAGCAGCCATCCGGCGAGCACCACGCCGGCGACCGAGCCCGCAGTGACCCCCCAGAGGGTCGGGTACGCGTCGCCGACCTGGGTCGACGCCCATGCGCCGCTGACGAGCGAGACCAAGAAGAGCACCACGGCCAGGGTCACGCGGTGGCGCATCGGCAGGACGACGTACATCGGCACCTCGTTATCGGGTTCAGGACCCTGCGTTCTGTTGTTGGTTAGACGGATGAGGTGCCCGCTTGGTGCCGTCCGTAATCACCGAACTTGTGTGACGTCAGCTGCGGTCCGCCGCGCCCGATACGTGGTCGGCGAGCCACGTCGCCAGCGGCCGGAGCGCCCGCCAGTCGTCGCGGACGCGAGTCACCGTCTGCGGGGTCGCGAGCCAGTCAGGCGATCCCCAGTCGCGACGGCCGAAGAGTGTCTTGTGCTTGAGCAGCTCCTCGCGGGGATGTCCCGGCGCCATGCCGCGCGGTCGCGTCGCGAGCCGGTCACCGGTGATCGAGAAGCCGGCCTGCTCCGCGGTGCGGACGAGGGCGGCCAGGCGCACGCCGCTCGGGCCGGCCACCGACTCGCGGTACCGCGCGACCTGGTCGGGGCGGGCGCGCCAGCCGGCGGCCGTCATCAGGCCGGCAGCGCTGACCTGCACGTAGAAGCCGACGCCCTCAGCTGTCGGGATGAAGGCGCCCTGATGGGTCTTGTAGGGCGTCTTGTCCTTGCTGAAGCGCACGTCGCGGTGCGGGCGGTAGACCTTGGCGTCGCCGAACTCCGCCGCCAGCTCGTCGGCGAGCGCAATCATGGGTGCGCGCACGCACTCGTCGTACGTCGTCTTGTGCGCCAGCCACCAGGCCTTGCTGTTGTCCGCCTCGAGGTCTTCATAGAAGTCCAGTGCCGCGACGGGGATCCCCGTGAAGGCCGTCATGCCGTGTCTCTGATCGACGCGTTTAGCCGCAGCTGGTCGACCAGCACGTCGCCGTCACCGCGCAGGTCGAGCCGTCGCCGCGCGCCGTCATCGGCCCAGCCGGCGGCCTCGAGGAAGTCCCGCAGGTTGCGGTCGGTGTCGGCGAGCCAGACCTGCGCGCGCATGAAGCCGTCGTCGCGGAGATAGTCGATGCTGGCGTTGACCAGCCGTGACCCGTGCCCTTCGCGGGCCCGGTCCGGGAGCACGCCCACCGCGAGCAGCTCGGCATCGGTCAGCGGGTCCGAGTCGGGGTCATCGGCGGGGCCGATCGCGGCAAAGCCGACGACGTCCGTGCCGGCGAGTGCGACGAGCAACCGGTGGCGCGCCGTCGGCGGATCGAGGACGGCGCGGCGCCACTGCTCGATCGCCTCGGCATCCCGCAGCTGGTCGAGCACCGCCGGGGGCAGGGTGCCACCGAGCGCGTCCTTCCACGAGGACGCCTGCACGGCGGCGATGGCGGACGCATCCTGGACGCTCGCCAGGCGCACGCTCACATCTGCCACGTCGGCGATCCTCGCAGAGGCTCCGGGGTCTCGGTGAGAGGGCCGGGCTCAGCCGGCGGCGAGAGCGGTGCGCAGCTCGTCGGCGTCGAGCCTCGTGCCGTACGCCGGCGTGTCCGGCTGGTAGCGACGGCCCTCGGCGAGCGGACCGGCGTCGACGGCGTCGAAGCCGAACTGATCGACGAGATCGGACACCACCTTCTTGGACGATTCGTCGTCGCCGGCCAGCGGCAGTGCGCGGCGGCCCGGCGTCCCCGCGGACTGTCCCTGACTGCCCAGGTCGGCGTAGCGGATGTTGTTGAACGCCTTGACGATCTTCGATGTGGGCAGGTGCTCGGCGAGCAGCTGACTGCTGGTCGTGGTCCCGTCGTCCAGCTCGGCGATCTGTCCGTCGCGCTGCGGGTAGTAGTTGTTGGTGTCGATGACCGTCTTGCCGGCGAGCTCGTCGACCGGGACCTGACGGTAGTTCTTCAAGGGGATCGTCACCACGACGACGTCCCCGTCGGTCGCCGCCTCGGCCGAGGTGCCGGCGCGGGCGCTGTCGCCGAGCTCGTCGACGAGGTCCGTCAGGGTCTCGGGCCCCCGCGAGTTGCTGATCACCACCTCGTGGCCGTTGTCCACCGCCAGCTTGGCGAGGGTGCTTCCGATGTTGCCTGCTCCGATCAGTCCGATACGCATGCCCGCGCCAACCCGGCCCGCGGGACGGCTATTCCGGTGCGCCGCAGGGACGGACGATAGCGTCGGGATGTGACCGTGCTGCCGACTCCAGACGCCGTGGACCAGGCGCTGGCCGCGGCGCGATCCCGCTACATCGAGCAGCGGCCGTTGACCTGTGCGATGCAGACCACTGCGGCCACCGTGCTGCCGGGCGGGAACACGCGCACCGTGCTCTACCACCCACCGTTCCCGCTGCGGGTTGCCCGGGCATGGGAGGGATGCTTCGCCGACCTGGACGGCCACGAGTACGTCGACCTGCTCGGCAACTTCTCCGCCGGGCTCTTCGGCCACTCGCACCCGACGATCGTGGGGGCGGTCATGAGCGCGTTGCAGCAGGGCATGAGCCCCGGCGCACACACGGTGCACGAGGTCGCGATGGCGCAGGCTGTCTGTGACCGCTTCCCCTCGATCGAACGGGTGCGCTTCACCAACTCCGGTACCGAGGCCAACCTGATGGCGCTCTCGGCGGCGCGCGCGCACACCGGCCGCGATCGGGTGCTCGTGTTCAGCGGGGCCTACCACGGCGGTCTGCTGACGTTCGCGTCCGGTGCATCACCGGTCAACGCGCCGTACGACGTCCTCATCGCTCCCTACAACGATGCGGACGCCGTGGGTCGACTGCTGCAGGACAACGCCGGGACAGTGGCGTGCGTGCTCGTCGAGCCCATGCTCGGCGCCAGCGGGTGCATCCCCGGGGACCCGGAGTTCCTGCGCTCCCTCCGATCGGCGACCGAGCGGTCCGGCGCACTGCTCATCTTCGACGAGGTGATGACGTCGCGCATCGGAGCCGGTGGGCTGCAGGGGCGGCTGGGCATCGCACCGGACCTGACGACGCTGGGAAAGTACCTCGGCGGGGGACTGTCGTCGGGAGCCTTCGGAGGCAGGGCCGACATCATGTCCCTCTTCGACCCTGCTGCGCCGGGGGCGCTCCCGCACGCCGGGACGTTCAACAACAACGTCGCATCCATGTCGGCGGGACACGCCGGCCTCACGCAGGTCTACACACCGGAGGTTGCCGAGTCGCACAGTGCGCGCGGCGATGCGCTGCGCCACCGGCTGACGAGTGTCTTCCGTGACACGGGAGCGCTGTTCCAGGTGACCGGCCTCGGCACGCTGATGAACGTGCACGCGACCACGACGGCGATCCGCCGTCCCGAGGACCTGCTCGAGACGGACGGCCGGCTCAAGGAGCTGCTGTTCCTGGACCTGCTGGAGGCGGGCTACTACGTGGCCCCCCGCGGTTACCTGGCCCTGAGCCTCGCCGTCACCGACGCGCAGCTCGACGGTTTCGTCGACGCCGTCGCGACAGCCGTGACGGCCCGACCGGTGTACGCGGCTCCGCGCGACTGAGTTCAGCCCAGGGGTCAGGCCAGGGCAGGGTTGTGCTCCGCTGGGACCCGCTCGGACGGGACCGGTGGAGGCGGTGGGGTGCCGTCGCCGAACGGTCGACCCCCGAGCCCCTCACGCGCGTGCTTGGTCGACCAGCCGGACAGGTCAGGTCCGGCCGGCACGATGCCCGTCGGGTTGATGTCGGTGTGGACCTCGTAGTAGTGGCTCTTGATGTGCACGAAGTCTGTCGTGTCGCCGAAGCCGGGCGTCTGGAAGAGGTCGCGCGCGTAGGCCCACAGCACCGGCATCTCGGCCAGCTTGCTGCGATTGCACTTGAAGTGGTTGTGATAGACGGAGTCGAACCGGGCGAGCGTGGTGAACAGGCGTACGTCGGCCTCGGTGATGGTCTCGCCCACCAGGTAGCGCCGGTTCGCGAGCCGGTCGCTCAGCCAGTCAAGGCGGTCGAACAGACGGCCGTAGGCCTTTTCGTACGACGACTGGGTGCCGGCGAAGCCGGCCTTGTAGACACCATTGTTGACGTCGCGGTAGACGAGCTCGGCAACCTCGTCGATCTCGTCCCGCAGGTGCTCGGGGTAGAGGTCCGGGGCACCCTCGCGGTGGAACTCGGTCCACTCGGTGGACAGGTCGAGGGTGATCTGCCGGAACTCGTTGGTCACGACGGCGCCGCTGGGCACGTCGACGATCGCCGGCACGGTGATCCCGCGGTCGTAGCCGGGGTCGCGCCGCAGGAACGCGTCGCGCAACCGCTCGATCCGCAGCACGGGGTCGACGCCGCCCGGGTCGAGGTCGAACTGCCAGCTGCGCCAGTCGTGCGTCGGTCCGGTGATGCCCATCGAGAGCGCGCCCTCCAGGCCCAGCAGACGCCGCACGATGATGGCCCGGTTGGCCCACGGGCAGGCCCGCGCCACGATCAGCCGGTAGCGCCCGGCCTCCACCGGCCAGCCCTCCCGGCCGTCGGCGGTGATGCGGTCGGACAGATAGTTCGTGTCGCGGTTGAAGGACTCGTCCACGTAGCCGGACTGGTCTTGCGCTTGTGCACTCATGAAAACGTCCTGCGTCGCAGTGCCGCCGGGCAAACCTGCGGGGCTTCCCATCTGGCCCCGGATTGGATCAGATGGGGCCATGACGAGTGATGGCTGAGCGAGGAGATGAGATGACCGGACAGATGCGTCGGTACGGAGCGGCCACGTTGGCAATCGGGCTGCTGGGTGGCCTGGTGAGCGCCGCGCCTGCCGTGGCCACGTCCTCGCACGGCCATCGCGGGGACGACAGGGTCCGCTTCGCGACGTTCAACGCCTCGCTCAACCGCGGTGCTGGCGGTCAGCTGGTGGCGGACCTGTCGACTCCGGCCGACAAGCAGGCAGGGACCGTCGCCGAGATCATCCAGCGCGTCCGGCCCGACGTGCTGCTGATCAACGAGTTCGACTTCGATGCACAGGGCACGGCGCTGCGGTTCTTCCAGGACAACTACCTGTCCGTCCCGCACAGCAACACGACGCTTGGCGCGTCCAAGCCGATCCACTACCGCTATCGCTTCACCGCGCCGTCCAACACCGGCATCGCCTCGGGCTTCGACCTGAACAACAACGGCCAGGTGGTCACCGACCCGAGCCAGCCCGGCTACGGCGACGACGCCCTGGGATTCGGCGCTTTTCCCGGACAGTTCGGGATGGCGGTCTACTCGCGTTACCCCATCGACCGCAGCCACATCCGGACCTTCCAGAGGTTCTTGTGGAAGGACATGCCCGGAGCACGGCTGCCCGACGACCCGGGCACAACCGCACTGGGTGACTTCTACAGCCCCGCCGAGCTGCAAGTCCTCCCGCTCTCGTCCAAGAGCCACTGGGACCTGCCGATCCGCACCGGCAGGCGCACCGTGCACCTCCTGGTCAGCCACCCCACGCCGCCGGTGTTCGACGGTCCCGAGGACCGCAACGGCCTGCGCAACGCCGACGAGATCGCGTTCTGGCGCCAGTACGTCCAGCCCGGGTCGCGGTCCCGGGCGCTGTACGACGACGCCGGCCGCCGCGGTGGTCTCGGCAGCGGGGACCGGTTCGTCATCATGGGTGACCAGAACTCCGACCCGTTCGACGGCGACTCCCTGCCCGGCGCGGCGGAGCAGATCCGCACCGCGCACCGCGTGATCGACTCCGGACCGTCGTCGGAGGGCGGCGCCGAGGCGGCCGGCGGCAGGGCGGTCCGAACCTGACCCACCGCGGCGACCCCCGCCTCGACACCGCCGACTTCTCCGAGCCGGTTCCGGGGAACCTGCGCGTGGACTACGTGCTCCCGTCCACGCCGATGCAGGTGCGGGG
>JAVEDJ010000053.1 GCA_030841025.1 Actinomycetota bacterium | reverse complement strand
GCCACCGTCGACCGGCTGCTCGCGGACCTCGCAGACGGCCGTTCTGGGTCGCCCGACGCCACGCCGGACGGGTTGGCGACGCGGTTGCACGCCCGTGGTGTCGAGGTAGTGGGCTACGACGGATGGGAAGCGATCGACGAGCACGAGCGCAGCCAAGGCGCGGCGCAGGGCCGCCCTCGAGTGAAGCTCGTCCGACATGAAGAGCTGCTGGCCCGAGCGACATCGTCGCGGGCCCCGGCGTGAGATCAATGAGGGAGCGAGTGTCGTGACGCAGACAGCTCAGCAGGACCCCGGCAGCGCCTGGAAGCCGCCGACGTACGAAGTGGACGTCGACGGCAAGGTGGTGGGCGTCGCGCCACCGATCCCCAACAACTGGGGACGCTGGGGTGCCCAGGACGAAAAGGGGACGACGAACCTCATCACCCCGGAGGCCATCGTCCACGCTGCCTCACTGATCCGCTCCGGCCGAGTGTTCTCGATGGCCATCCCGATCGACTCGCAAGCACCGGTGCACCACACTCGGCCCAAAGCCATGCGGCTGAACACGTTGACCGGCGCGGACTTTGTCGTGGGCGCTCCTGCGGCGAACGCCATGGTCCCCGGCCAGCAGTGGACGGACGACATCATCATCATGGCCCTGCAGGGTTCGACGCAGTGGGACGGGCTCGCCCACCTGATGCGGGACTACATGATGTACAACGGCTGGTGGTCCGGTCTGGTGACGGCTGCCGGCGGAGCAGCCCGCAACGGAATCGAGCACCAGCGGGAGTCCCTGGTCGGCAGAGGCGTGCTGCTCGACGTGTGCCGCCATCGGGGTGGCGCGCCCATGAAGGGCGGGGACGCGATCCACGCCGAGGAGCTGGACGAAGTGGCTCGCAGCCAGGGCGTCGAGCTCCGGCCCGGTGACATCGTGCTGATCCGGACCGGATACCTGGGCGTGTGGTACGGCCTGCAGGGGGACCGCGCCAAGGAGGCCGAGTGGCTCGCCACCCAGCCGGGCTTGGCCTCGTCGTGTGTCCAGTGGTGCGCCGACAAAGATGTGGCAGCGCTCGCTGTGGACAACTGGGCCATCGATGTCGTGCCGTTCGTCGATCCCGAGGAGCCGCCCTTTCCGTTCCACCAGACAGCGATCCCGGGGCTCGGCCTGTCGTGTGGCGAGTTCTTCTGGTTGGACGATCTCGCGGCGGCATGCGCGGAAGAGAAACGTTACGAGTTCTTCGTCTCAGCCCCGCCCATGTACGTGGTCAATGGCAGCGGCTCGATGGTGAACCCGGTCGCGGTGCTCTGACTGTCGCGTGCTCTGACTGCTGCCAGCCCCCCGAGGATCGGGATCGCCCGCTGCGGGCGCGGCTCAGAAGGACATGGACAGGATCTGCTCGCGGCTGTACTCGCCGGCAAGCTTCGGGTGCTCCTGCGCGAGATGCTCCTGCGCGGTCTCGACGAGACCGTCCTCGTCGGAAGACGTGAGCAGCACGCCGCACGGACAGCGAAGTCGAATCTTCTTCACGGCCCGACCGCCAGCCAGTTCGCGGGCGGATCGATGTGCCGGCGGCGCAGCGAGGAGTACTCGCGTAGCTCCGTGCACCTGCCGGCCTGGTCGAGGGTGATCAGCGCGCAGCCTGGCTCCGTGGTCGGCTGTCCATCGTTGTGCACCGTGGCCCACCACTCCGCGACCGCCCGCCCGCCCGCCATGGCGGGCGGGCCGAACGTGACGTCGAGGTTCGACTGACCGGCCGTGCCCTGCGCCCAGAACTCGCGGATGGCGTCGTGGCCGACGACCGGGGGCTCCAACGGCGAGTAGTACAGGCGCCCGTCCGGGGTGAACAGGGATGCGATGAGGTCACCGTCATGCTCGCGCCACGCCTGGATGAAACCGGCGATGAAGCGTTCCGCCCCCGCGGTGGCGCTGTCCTGCACAGATGTCACGTGCGTTCTCCTCGTTCAAGCGTCTGTGTACGGGCCACCTTGACGGCGGCACAACATGCCGGCCCAGGCCGGGTGGGCGTGGGAGATCTGCCCATCGTGAAGCCCGAGAAGTACGGTACAGGCTGACTTCGGTATAGGGAAGATTGACTTCCGCCGTTTCTAAACGCTAGTTTCCGGCTCGCCGACACTCCCGACCCGCCTGGCATGGAGGCAACCGATGGCCGCGCTCCTCGACGTCAGCACGATCAGCCTCGAGACCGCTCGCCGCGCTGTCGCCGCCACACTCGAGGCAGCTCGCGAGCGGGGCATCGCCGTCTGCGTCGCCGTGGTGGACCGCGCGGGTCACCTGCTCAGCTTCGATCGCATGGACGGTGCTCCACTGCTGTGCGCTCAGCTTGCCCAAGACAAGGCCCACACGGTCGCTGTCTTCGGGCTGCCCACCCACGAGTGGTGGGACCTGGTCCGTGATGAGCCCGCACTGCTGCATGGCCTGGTCAAGACCGAGCGGCTCGTGGTGTTCGGCGGCGGAGTGCGCATCGCTGCCGGCGACACGCTGGTCGGGGCGCTCGGCGTCTCCGGCGGCTCCGCCGACGAGGACCGGGAGCTCGCCGATGCGGGCGCCAGGGCGTGCGCCGACCTGTTCACGACGTAGTCCGAACCCTCAGGGAGTGTCCGTCATGCACACGCGATATCTGGGCAACGACCGGCTGGCCGTCGGCGCGATCGGCCTGGGCTGTATGAGCATGAGCGGGGTCTACCAGGATCCGGGTGACGAGAAGGAGTCGATCGAGGTCATCCGACGGGCCATTGACGCGGGCTGCAACTTCCTCAACACCTCGGACCTCTACGGGCCGTTCACGAATGAGCAGCTGTTGGGCCGCGCCATCGCCGGCCGACGCGAGCAGGTCGTGGTCGCGACGATGTTCGGTCTGCTCTTCGACGAGAACGGCGTCGGCTACAACGGCAAGCCGGAGTACGTCCGCACCGCATGCGATGCCAGCCTGAAGCGGCTAGGCGTCGACCACATCGACCTCTACTTCCAGCACCGGGTGGACCACGATGTGCCCGTCGAGGAGACGGTCGGGGCGATGGCGGAGCTGGTCAGCGCCGGCAAGGTTCGCCACATCGGCCTGTCCGAAGCCGGCCAGGAGTCGATCCGTAGGGCGCATGCCACGCATCCGGTGACGGCCGTGCAGAGTGAGCTCAGCCTCTTCGCACGTGACACGGAGGACGGCATCCTCGGGGTCATGCGAGAGCTCGGCATCGGGTTCGTGGCGTACAGCCCGATGGGCCGGGGTCTGCTGACCGGGCGGTGGCGTCGGCCGGAGGACCTGGCCCCGGAGGACTACCGCCGCACCGATCCGCGGTTCCAGGGTGAGAACCTCGAGTCGAACGTCGGACTGGTCGAGCAGATCCGCCAATTGGCCGAGGAGAAGGGGCTCACGTCCAGCCAGCTGGCCCTGGCCTGGGTGCTGACACAAGGCGACGACATCGTCCCGATCCCGGGCACCAGGAGGCTGCGCTACCTCGAGGAGAACCTCGCCGCGGAGAAGGTCGTGCTCGGTGCCGACGACATCCGACGGCTCGAGGAGCTGGTGCCCAAGGGCTCCGCGCACGGTGATCGGGTCGGGGACATGACCATGGTGAACCGCTGACGGGAGTGGACGGCGGGCTCGGTGCCGGCGCCGAGCCCGCGCGATCAGAGGTCACTGGTGCCCGGTTGTTCAGTGGTGCACGGGCTGACGGTTTGGGCGCTGGCCGGACGCCCGAACTGCCTGGGCATCCGCGTCCGTGCCGGTGCCGTTCTGATCCGGCGAATGCGCAGGAGACCCGGCGGCGATCCAGCTGGCAAAGTATCGCGTGCTGAACAACCCGTCGATAGCCATGAAGGCAGCGCCGCGCATGCCTCCCGGTCCATCGTCGATCAGGGATCGGGTGATCACGAGATCGCGGGTCGCCAGCGGCAGTGACCGCCGGTAGACGCTCTGCTTGAGTGCAGCGAGCAGTGAGTCACCCGCGGCGGCCACGCCACCGCCGACGATCACGCGCGAGGGGTTGAAGAAGCTCACCAGGGTGGCGAGGGCATCGCCGACGCGTCGGCCGGCGCTGGTCAACATCTCCACGCAAACGGGGTCGCCACGTCCAGCCGCCGCGACCACGTCGGAGGCTTCGATGGGCCGCCCGGTCGCCAAAACCTCCGCCAACAGGGGACTACGGCCTGCTTGGGCCGCGATGGTCCCATCGCGGCTCAGCGCGCCGCCGCCGGCCACCGCCTCCAGACAGCCGATGTTCCCGCAGCGGCACACGACCGCGGGGTCGTCCACGACAGCGATGTGCCCGATGTCGCCCGCGCATCCCTGGCTACCGCGATGCAGACGCGAACCCGAGACAAGACCTGCGCCGATGCCGGTACCGATCTTCACGTAGATCACATCCTCGTGACCCTGTGCGGCACCTGCACGCAGCTCGTTGAGGGCGAGCACGTTGACGTCGTTGTCCACCCAGACGGGTGCTCGGTAGCGCTCGGAGAGCCGCTCCCGGATGGGGTAGCCGTCCCAGCCCGGCATGATCGGTGGCGCGATGGGCCGGCCCGTACTGAACTCGACCGGCCCGGGCAGGCCCACTCCGACGCCCCACACCGGCGTGCCGGGGGGCACTGATCCTTCGAGGACCTCGTCGAAGAGCTCCTCGACACGCTGCAGCGTCTCCTCGGGCCCGTTCGCGATGTTCCAGGGCTCGCTGCGCAGGACCAGTGGCTCGGCCGACAGATTGGTGACGCCGACGCTCATCGAAGCAGCCCCGAGCTGCACGGCGAGGATGTAGCCGGCCTCCGCCCGGAAGCGCAGCTCGCGGGGCGCTCGGCCGCCGGTCGAGACTCCCAGGGAGCCGTCACTGATGAGCCCCAGGCTCATCAGTTGATTGACCCGTTGGGTCACGACGGTGCGGCCCAGTCCGGACAGCCGGCTCAGCTCAGGCCGGGTGACCGCCTCGCCGGACCGGACGAGGTCGAGGACGGCGCGCAGGTTGTCCAGCTGCTCGGCGTCGGCG
Source organism: Actinomycetota bacterium (assembly GCA_030841025.1). Taxonomy (GTDB): domain Bacteria; phylum Actinomycetota; class Actinomycetes; order JACCUZ01; family JACCUZ01; genus BP-173. The sequence continues at coordinate 17,399 of JAVEDJ010000053.1, read as the reverse complement.
AGGGCGCTGGGCGTTAGACGGACTGTCATCGATGCTTCCTCCATCGCCGTCTTCCGCGGACCCGAGCGCAGTCTTGTGGGTGCTCCGGTGGACAAAACTTACCACGAAGGCTTGACTTAAGTCTGCGGTGAACATTAGATGCCGAGATACATCACAAAGTTCTGCTCGTATGAACCAATCCTGTGTCGGAAAAAGCCGTCGGCTACCGACACCCTCCACCACGGGAGAGTGACAGAGTGGCCGATCGCCTGCGCGCGGGCATCGTAGGTGCCGGGTTCATCGGCCAGGTGCATGCACGCGCCGTGCGTGCCGCCGGGGGCGTCGTCTCCCTGGTCGCCGACGCTACGCCGGACCTGGCCATCACAGCCGCCAAGCGCCTGCAGGCCGAGCGACCTGCGGACTCCATCGAGGAGCTCGTCCGGTCCGACGACGTGGACGTCGTCCACATCTGCGTACCGAACTCCATGCACGTCGCCGTCGCGGAGATGGCGCTGGCCGCCAACAAACCGGTCATCTGTGAGAAGCCCCTGGCGACAACGGTCGAGGACGCGACCCGCCTGGCCGCTCTGGCGGAGACCTCTCAGCTGATGACCGGCGTGCCGTTCATCTACCGCTACTACCCCACGGTGCGCGACGCCCGTTCCCGGGTCGACTCCGGTGAGGCCGGCGACCTGCGGTTGCTGCACGGTTCGTACCTGCAGGACTGGCTGTCCAGCCAGCGGGACACCGACTGGCGGGTCGATCCTGCCGTCGGGGGGGCGTCCCGCGCCTTCGGGGACATCGGGGTCCACTGGTGCGACCTGCTCGAGTTCACGACCGGGCACCGGATCACCCGCCTGAGCGCGAAGCTGGTGACGGCGTACGCAGAGCGCGACGGCGAGGGCAGCGCCAAGGGCGTCGGCACGGAGGACGCCGCCACCGTGATGTTCGAGACCGACCAAGGTGCAGCCGGGTCCGTCGTACTGAGCCAGGTCTCTCCCGGTCGCAAGAACCGCCTGTGGTTCTCGTTCGACGGGTCCAAGGAGTCGTTGAGCTTCGACCAGGAGAACCCCGACAGCCTGTGGATCGGCGCCCGCAGCGAGAATCGCACCGTGATGCGCGGCTCGACCAGCATGTCCCCGGAGGCTGCTCGGCTCTCGATCCTGCCCGCGGGGCACCCGCAGGGCTACCAGGACTGCTTCAACGCCTTCATCGGCGACTGCTACGCGGCCGTGGCGGGCGAGGAGCACGAGGGTCGTCCCACGTTCGAGGACGGCCGGCGGGCGAGCGTGCTGACCCAGGCCGTGCTCGATGCCGATGCCACGTCCAGCTGGGTGGAGGTTGCTCGATGAAGCTCGGTTTCCTCACGGCCTGTCTACCCGGCATGGAGCTGGCGGAGATCGCCGCCTGGGCGGGGGACCAGGGCTACGAGGCCCTCGAGGTGGCAGCGTGGCCGGCGCTGGGGGACCGGCCGTTCACCGCGACCCACGTCGACGTCGACCAGCTCTCAGCTGCTGCGGCTGACGATGTCCGCGCGCTGTTCGAGAAGCACGCGTTGACGCTGTCGTCGATCGCTTACTACGACAACCCGCTGCACCCGGACGCGGGCGAACGCCGCGCCGTGCACGACCACCTGCACTCCTGCATCGACGCGGCGGCTCTGCTCGGTGCGCCCACGGTCGGGACATTCGTCGGGCGTGATCCCGGCAAGTCGGTGGCCGAGAACCTGCGCGAGGCAGAGCGAGTCTTCCCCGCTCTCGTGGACCACGCCGGTGAGAAGGGCGTGAAGCTCATCATCGAGAACTGCGTGATGGAGGGGTGGCACCCCGACGGATACCCCGGCAACCTCGCCTACTCCCCGGAGCTGTGGGAGTGGATGTTCGGCCTCGGGCTCTACCTCAACTTCGACCCGTCGCACCTCGTCTGGATGGGCATTGACCCGGTCGAGGCCGTGAAGCCCTACGTCGACAAGATTCCGCATGCGCAGGCCAAGGACGTCCAGCTCTTTCCCGAGCTGCGCAACCGCTACGGCTGGCCGGGCAAGGCGGTGGACCGCCCCGACCCCTGGGACGTGGGCTGGTGGCGGTACCGAGTGCCCGGGCTCGGTCAGGTTGACTGGAACCGACTGGTCGACGCGCTGTACGAGGGCGGCTTCGACGGAGTGCTCTCGGTCGAGCACGAGGACCCGGTCTGGGGCGGCACCGAGGACAAGGTCAAGACCGGCCTCGAGGTGGCCTACCGAACGCTGCGGCCGTTGCTGATCGCATGAGCCGCTTCCGGCCGGTGACCTGCCGGCCGGTGAACACCGCACAGCGCAACACGACAACTGAGATGGAGCACACATGGCGCAGACCATGACGGCGGTACGGCTGCACGGGCCAGGAGATCTCCGACTCGAGGAGATCAACGTCCCCGAGCCTGGTCCGGGCGAGGTTCTGGTGAAGGTGCACCGCTGCGGCATCTGCGGCACGGACCTGCACATCGCCAAGGGCAACTTCCCCGCACCGAACCTGCCGTTGGTGCTCGGCCATGAGTTCTCCGGCACTGTCGCCGAGCTCGGTGCCGGCGTCGCCGGGCCGGCCACCGGCAGCCGCGTGGTCGTCGACATCAACACTGCGTGCGGCCACTGTTACTTCTGCCGTCGCGGCCAGAAGCTCTTCTGCCCGACAGTGGCTCAGCTTGGCGTGCACACCGCCGGCGGCCTCGCGGAGTACGTCGTCGCGCCGGCAGCGAACCTGCACGTGCTGCCCGACTCGCTGTCGCTCGACACCGCGACGTACGTCGAACCTCTTGCCTGCGCCGTGCACGGCCAGGACCGCATCGGTGTGGCGTCGGGCGACACGGTCCTCGTGATCGGCGGTGGCCCCATGGGTCTTGCCCACGTCGCGCTGTCCCGCCTCAAGGGTGCGGCGCGCGTCGTCGTCTCCGAGCTGGACGGCGAGCGCAAGAAGCGAGCGGAGAAGATGGGCGCCGACGTCGTCATCGACCCGTCCGAGACCAATCTCGGCGACGCTCTCAACGACCTCACCCAGGGCGTCGGCCCCGACGTCGTCATCGAGGCTGTGGGCAGCATTCCGACGTACGAGAGCGCCGTGACCGTGGTCCGCCGTGGCGGCAAGATCCTCGCCTACGGTGCCCCGCCCGCGACGGCCGACATGAAGCTGCGACCGTTCGACATCTACGCCAAGGAGCTGACGATCGTCGGGTCGTACGCAGGGACCTACGACACCTGGCCGCGGGCGATCGAGCTGCTGGCCGGCGGTCGCTTCGACCCCAGCCTCATCGTCGACTCGGTCCGCCCCCTCGACGAGGCGGTGCAGGCCATCGAAGGCCTCGAGCGCGACCGTTCCACCGTCAAGGTGCACATCCAGGCCTGATCGCCCCGGTGGCCGCACCGCGGAGTTGCCCGTCCCGTCCCAGCCCACGTTGACCCAGTGAAGGCAGCCATGACAGACAAGTTCCGTTACGCCTACAACTCCCTCGCTTACTTCGGTGAGGATCTCGCCCTGTCGGTTGATCGCGTTGCTCGCTTCGGTTACGACGCGATCGAGATCGTCGGCGAGCCGACGCAGATCGACGCCAAGCATGTCGCCAAGCTGACCCAGGACGCGGGTGTGGCGGTGAGCAGCATCTGCTCCATCTACACCCCCGAGCGCGACCTGGTGCACCCTGACCCGGAGGGGCGGGCGGCTGCCGTCCAGTACGTCAAGGACCTGGTGCTGTTCGCGGAGACGATGTCCTGCCCCACCGTCGTCGTACACCCGACTGCGTGCATGAAGACCCGCGCGCTGGCCGACCCTGAGTCCGAGTGGAAGTGGGCGGTCGAGTCCATCCGCGAAGCCGGCGAGTTCGCGGCGGAACACGGTGTCAGCTTCTCCCTCGAAGCGTGGAACCGCTACGAGTCCTACTTCCTCAACCGCCTGGAGCAGTGCCGTGCGCTGTGGGCCGCGACGGAGCTCAGCAACGGTGGCGTGCAGGGCGACACGTTCCACATGAACATCGAGGAGGCCGACATCCCCGCGGCGTTCCGGGCGAGCGAGGGTGTGCTCCAGCACGTCCACCTTGCAGACTCCGACCGCACGGCACCCGGTGGCGCGCTGCTGGACTTCGGGCCGATCATCGATGCGCTCATCGACATCAACTACGACAAGTACGTCGCGTTCGAGCTGCTGCCTGCCCTGGCCGACCCCTTCGCGGGCGGTTCGCACCCCGAGTTCCTCGACCGCTACACCGAGCGTGCGCTGCGCACGCTGCGCGGCATCGAAGAGGTCGTGCGCACCCGCCGGGCGCTGGCCGGCAAGGGCTGATCCAGTGACGACGCGCAGCATCTCCCTGGGCCTGAGCACATTCGTGCTGGCCTCACCCTTCTCGGACAGCGACCTGGGCGTCTTCCGGGACGTCAGGTCGATGGGCTACGACGAGGTCGAGGTGTGCATCGAGGACCCCGCGAGGCTGACGGCCGCGAAGGTGGCGAAGGCAGCGTCCGACGAGGGCCTGTCGGTGCTCGTCTGCGGAGCCTTCGGACCGGACCGTGACGCGTCGAACGAGGAGCCGAGCCGCCGCCAGGATGCCGTGGACTACCTCCAGGCGTGCGTCGACTTCGCGGCGGAGGTGGGCAGCCCACTCGTCAGCGGACCGATGTACGCGACGACGGGTCAGGCCCGGCTGCTCTCGGACTACGAGCGCGCGGCGCAGTGGGGTCGAGCCCGCGACTCCCTCGCCGAGGTCGCGCAGTACGCGGCCGCGTCGTCGGTCAGGCTGGCCATCGAACCGCTCAACAGGTTCGAGACCGACCTGGTCAACACGGTGGAGCAGGGCGTGCGCCTCTGCGACGACATCGGCGCTGCCAACGCGGGTCTGCTGTTGGACACGTTCCACATGAACATCGAGGAGAAGGACGTTCCCGCCGCGGTCCGGTCGGCAGGGAAGCATCTCTTCCACATCCAGGCGTCCGAGAACGACCGGGGCACCCCCGGCACCGGCCACGTCGACTGGTCCGGGCTGGTCCGGGCGCTGCGCGACCTCGAGTACCAGGGGAGTGTGGTCGTCGAGTCGTTCCTGCCGACCGTCAAGGAGATTGCCCGCGCCGTGTCGCTGTGGCGGCCCGTCGCTCCCTCCATGACGCACCTGGCCCGGGAGTCGGTGTCTTTCCTGCGTCCGCTGCTGCGCGGAGCCGAAACCCAGTCCGGCGACGTCCAAGGCTCCCCCTGAGCGGCTCGTCGCCCACGTACGACGCCCGGTGCTTCTGACCATCCGAAGCACCGGGCGTTTCTCATGTCGGGGTGGCGGGATTCGAACCCACGACCTCTGCGTCCCGAACGCAGCGCGCTACCAAGCTGCGCTACACCCCGATGGAGCCCGCCAAGTCTAGCCGAGCCGCAGAGCGCCGCTGACCGTCAGGTCGCGCGGCCCTCGAGCGTCAACAACGTGGCCTCCGGCGGGCACGCGAACCGCACCGGTGCGTAGGGAGAGGTGCCCAACCCTGCGGACACGTGCAGCCACGACGTACGACGCCCCGTGCTGTGCCGGGAAAGGCCCTTGGCCTGTCGGCGGGGCAGGTCGCAGTTGGTGACCAGCGCGCCGAAGCCGGGCACGCACAGCTGGCCGCCATGGGTGTGCCCGGCGATGAGCAGGGGGAAGCCGTCGTCGACCATCGCGTCGATGACACGCCGGTACGGCGCGTGGGTGACCGCCAGGCTGAGGTCGGCGCCCGCATCGACGGGCCCGGCGACGAGGTCGTAGCGGTCGCGCCGGATGTGTGCGTCGTCCGTGCCCACGACCTCGACCTCGCGGCCGCCGGCCTTGATGTGGGCCCGCACGTTGTCCAGATCCAGCCAGCCGGCGCCGACGAACCCGTCGCGCAGGTCCTCGGCAGGCAGCAGCCCCTTGTGTGACCGCATCCCGCTGTCCGGCAGGAGGTAGCGCGCCGGATTCTTGAAGGTGGGCTCGTAGTAGTCGTTGCTGCCCATCACGAACACACCGGGGCGTTCCAGCAGCGGACCGAGCGCGTCGAGGACGGCCGGCACCGCCTCCCGATGGGCCAGGTTGTCACCGGTGTTGACCACCAGATCCGGCTCGAGTCCCGCGAGCGCGCGGACCCAATCGCGCTTGCGCTTCTGGTCGGGCGTCAGGTGCAGGTCCGAGATGTGCAGGATGCGCAGGGGTGCCTCGCCGGGCTCGAGCACCGGCACGGAGACGCGCCGGAGACGGAAGGCCCGGACCTCGTAGCCTGCTGCGTAGGCCAGGCCGGCGGCCCCGACGCCGAGCGCGGTCAGCGGGATGGCAAGAGCGCGGTGCATATGTCCATGCTGACAGAGGGCCGGCGCAGCGCCGACCGTGGCTGGCCCGGCCCGCCGTCCTGAGACACTGGGGCCATGGCCGAGCTCAAAGACCGTCTGCAGTCCGACCTCACCACCGCGATGAAGGCGCGTGATGAGCTACGCGCGGCGACGCTGCGGATGGCGCTCACCGCCATCCGGATGGAGGAGGTCGCCGGCAAGTCCGCCCGGCAGCTGGCGGACGACGAGGTCATGTCCGTGCTGACCCGGGAGACCAAGAAGCGCCGGGAGGCCGCTGAGGCCTTCGACGGCGGCGGTCGACCGGACCGGGCCGAGCGGGAGCGTGCCGAGAGCCGGGTGCTGGCCGACTACCTCCCGGCGCAGCTGTCGGAGGAGGAGCTGCGCGACATCGTGGCGGCGGCCATCGCCGAGACCGGCGCGGAGAGCCCGCGCGCGATGGGGCAGGTCATGAAGGTCGTCAGCCCGCAGACGGCCGGCCAGGCCGAGGGCGGTCGCGTCGCGGCTGAGGTGCGTCGCCAGCTGGGCGCGTAACGACCGGCTCGCCGAGCTGGGCTACCGGCCGCCCTGGTCCGGGTTGCCCACGTCGAGCCCGGCCGGCGACGCGGTCGCGTCCGGTGTCGCCGGCTGCTGGCCCGGTGGCGGCGTCTCGGGCTCCGTCTGGGCGCCGGGTCCGGTGCTGAGGTAGACCGTGACGGTCTGCCCCGGGTAGGCCTGACCGTCCGCGTTGGGCGAGGTGTAGGCCACAGTTCCTTGCGGGACGGTGCTCAGCACGGGTGCAGTCGCCACCACCGGGACGAAGCCTGCGTTGCGCAGCGTTGCCCGCGCCTTCTTGGGGGACATGCCGCTGACGTTGGGCACCGACTGCGGCTTGCCGTCGATGACCTCGCTGGACGCCGAGGTGAAGCTGGTCACGTCCGAGCCCGCGAGCGAGTTGCTCATCATCTGGCGCCAGATCGGACCGGGCAGGCAGCCACCGCAGACGTCGCCGTAGAAGACGCCGCCGATGGTCCGGTTGGACAACGGGTACCCACCCGCGGGCGGTGAGGGGTTGCCCGCCCAGACAGCCGTTGCGAGCTCCGGCGTGTATCCGACGAACCACACGGAGACACGCCGGTTGGTGGTGCCCGTCTTGCCCGCTGCCGGACGGCCGATGGACGCCCGTTGACCGGTGCCGCGCTGGATGACGCCCTGCAGCAGCTGGTTCATGCCGTCGGCGACCCGCTGCTCCAGTGCCTGGCCGCAGTCGGCCTGCGGCACGGGCAGGTTCTTGCCGGTGGAGTCGATCACGCCGGTGATCGCCACGGACTCGCAGTGCACACCACGCGCGGCGAACGTCGCGTAGGCCTCCGCCATGGACAGCGGCGAGACCTCCTCGACGCCGAGCGTGAAGGACTTCAGCGGCTGGACCTTGCCGCCGTCTGCTCGACGCATGCCGAGGTCCCGGGCGATCTGCACCGGGCGGCAGACTCCCACGCGCTGCTCGAGCTGGGCGAAGTAGGTGTTGATCGAGCCTTCGATGCCGGTCTGCAGCGTGTAGGTCCCGTTCTCGCTGGCCGTCTCGTTGAAGGGCGCCCACTGGTCGCGCAGGATCTCGCCGTTGCAGCCCGGTACGTCGCCGATCTCCTTGCGGTAGGGCGCGTAGATCGCGTAGTTGAACGGGTAACCCTTCTCCAGCGCGGCCGCTGCGACGAAAACCTTGAAGGTCGATCCCGCCTGGAAGCCCGAGCTGCCGCCGTAGGCACGGTCGGTGGCCGGGTTGAACTTGATCTCGCCCTTGCCGTCGCCGTACCCGCGACTCACCGCCATCGCCTTGATCGCGCCGGTTCCCGGCTGCACGGTCGCGACCACCGACGCCACCTTGTCCCGGGCGTGCACGTGGGCCTTGAGCGCGTCCTGCGCCGCCTTCTGCACCTCGCGGTCGAGCGTGGTCGTGATCGTCAGACCGCCCCGCAGGAGCAGCCGGGTCCGGTCGGGACGCGTCTTGCCGAACGTCTTGTCGTTGAGGATCGTCTTGAGGACGAAGTCGCAGAAGAACGGCACCTTCGACGTGTCGCAGCCGTTGCCGGTGCGCTTGGGCAGCTTGAGGGTCACCTTGGTGGCCTTGGCCGCATCCACGTCGGCCTGGCTGGCCAGTCCGACCTGCGCCATCCGGGTGAGCACGACGTTGCGCCGGCTCAGCGCCCGCTCAGCGTTCTTGGTCGGGTCGAAGGCGAACGGCTGTTGCACGATGCCGGCGAGCATGGCCGCCTGCGGGAGCGTCAGCGCGCTCGCGCTGGTGCTGAAGTAGTGCCGGGCTGCGGCCTCCACGCCATAGGTGCCCGAGCCGAAGTAGGCGATGTTGAGGTAGCGCTCGAGGATCTGCTGCTTGGAGTACTTCTCCTCCAACGCCACCGCGTAACGCAGCTCGCGCAGCTTCCGGCTGTAGGACTGCTCGGTCGCCGCCTTCTGCTCCGCCGCCCGCTTCTTGGGGTCGGCGATGTTGTTCGCCCGCTCGAGCAGCACCTGCTTGACGTACTGCTGGGTCAGCGTCGAACCGCCCTGGACGTCCTCGCCGGACTGGTTGTTGACGAACGCCCGCAAGGTGCCGCGCAGGTCGATGCCACCGTGCTGGTAGAAGCGCGAGTCCTCGATGGCCACCACGGCCTGGCGCATCAGCCGGGACACCTGGGAGAGCGGCACCGAGACGCGGTTCTCGTAGTAGAAGTTCGCGATGAGGCTGCCGTCGGACGCGAGGATCCGCGAGCGCTCCGGGAGCGGTGGGATCTGCAGCTCGCCGGGAAGGTCCTCGAACCCGTTGGCGCTCTTGCGCGCCACCAGGCCGGCGCTGCCCACGATCGGCAGCACCAACCCCGCGATCAGCACACCGGACAGCACGCTCACGCCGAGGAACAGCACGAGGCGCGAGATGAAGCCGCTCTCCGACGAGGGGCGCAGTGCGTCCATGGATCCATAGATTACGTCCCCGCCGGTCGCTCAAGTGTGCTAGTCCGTACTGACTAGGCCAATTTGGGCCGAACGGTCCTGTTCCTCGGGCCCCTCGTGTCCGTACCGTCCTCTGCAGGGGGCGATTTCACGCACCCGGCACCCGGCACCCGCCGGCGGGCAGCAAGCACGGAGGGGCAGCCGCGATGACGTGGAACGAGGACTGGGCATCCCGGGGGGCCTGTAGGTCGAGCGACCCGGACGAGCTCTTCGTCCAGGGAGCGGCGCAGAACAGGGCCAAGGCCGTCTGCATGGGCTGCCCCGTACGCACCGAGTGCCTCTCGGACGCCCTGGACAACCAGGTGGAGTTCGGGGTCTGGGGCGGCATGACCGAGCGAGAGCGTCGAGCCCTGCTCCGTCGCCGTCCCAACGTCACCTCATGGCGCCACCTGCTGGAGACCGCCCGCAGCGAGTTCGAAAGCGGGCTGCGTAGCTCCGAGTTCCCCGTGGCGATGTAGCCCGCTGGTAGCTGGGCGGAAAAACTCGAAGACCGAGGACGGTAGGGGCTAGCCCGCGCGAGCGGGCGGCCCCTTCCGCTTGTCCGGGCGCGACGGCTGGATCTGGCCGGCCAGCGCTGCGCCGATGGCCCGCAGGCCCGCGAGGTCGTGCACGTCGCCCGGCTGGGCCGGGACGTCGACGACCGGCACCTTCGGATGCGCCGCTGTGAACCGGCCCCGCAGGTGCTGCTCCCGGGTGTGCAGGCGCATCAGGTCGGCATGCAGCCGCAGCAACCCGGCAGCCACCGTGTGCTCGCCGCTCTCGTCCAGCGTCTCCGCCCCCACCAGCGCGCGCTCGGCGGACAAGGCGGGAGCCGCGCTCGTGTGCACGCGGTTGAGCACGAGCCCGGCGAGTGGCATCCGCTCCTCACCCAGCCGCTCGACGAAGTACGACGCCTCCCGCAGGGCGTCGCGCTCGGGCGCGGCCACGACCACGAACGCGGTGCCAGGCGCCTGCAGCAGGCGGTATGTCGTCTCCGCGCGTTCCCGGAAGCCGCCGAACATCGTGTCCAGCGCTGCGACGAACGTCTGCATGTCCTTGAGGACCTGGGCCCCGAGGATCTTGGTCAGCATCCCGGTGAAAGCGCCGAACCCGGCCCCGAGCGCCTTGAGGTAGGCGCGGCTGCCCTGGCGTGCCGGCCCCATCAGGATCCGGATGAACCGCCCGTCGAGGAAGGACCCGAGTCGCTGCGGCGCGTCCAGGAAGTCCAGTGCCGACCGGCTCGGCGGCGTGTCGACGATGATCAGGTCCCACGTGCCCTGGGCGCGCAGCTGCCCGAGCTTCTCCATCGCCATGTACTCCTGCGTGCCCGCAAAGCTCGACGACAGCGACTGGTAGAACGGGTTCTCCAGGATCGCCTTGGCCCGTCCGGGGGCGGCGTGGTCGAGGACCACCTCGTCGAAGGTCCGCTTCATGTCCAGCATCATCGCGTGCAGCTGCCCGCCCGCCGACGTGTCGATGCCGGTGACCACCCGCGGTGTGTTGTCCAGGGCGGTCAGGCCCATCGACTGCGCCAGCCGACGTGCCGGGTCGATCGTCAGCACCACCACGGTGCGGCCGGCTTCGGCCGCGCGCACGGCGAGGGCTGCGGCGGTCGTCGTCTTGCCGACGCCGCCCGAACCGCAGCACACGACGATGCGCGTGTTCGGGTCGCCGATCGCCTTGTCGAGGTCGAGACGAGGGGCGGCCGGGCTCATGCAGCCCCCTGTCGGCACAGCTGCTCGGCCAACGCGTAGAGACCCCCGAGGTCCACGCCCTCAGCGAGCAGCGGCAGCTCGTACGTCGGCAGACCGAGGCCCTTCAACGTACGACGGCCGGACTTCTCGAGTGCCACGCGCGCGGCGTGGTCCTTGCCCTCGGCCAGCAGCGCGTCGACGACGCCCGGCCGGATGGCCACGCCCGCCGCTTCGAGGCCGGCGGCGACCAGGTCCCGGTCCAGCTTGCCCTTGGCGGCCGCCGTCAGGTCGGCCTGCTTGAGCAGCGGCGCCCGAACGGCGTTGACGATCACGCCGCCCACGGGTAGCCCGGCGGCGGTCAGCTCCTCGACCGCGTCGCAGGTCTCCTGCACCGGCATCTCCTCGAGCAGGGTCACGAGGTGGACGGCGGTCTGCGGCGACGACAGCAGCCCCATGATCGAGTCGGCCTGGCTACGGATCGGCCCCACCTTGGCCAGTCCGGCGACCTCGGCATTGACCCCGAGGAAGCGCGCGATGCGGCCGGTGGGCGGCGCGTCGAGCACGACGGCGTCATAGACCGGGCGGCCGTCCTTCTTGCGGCGTGCTGCCTCATAGACCTTTCCCGTGAGCAGCACGTCGCGCATGCCGGGCGCGATCGTCGTCGCGAAGTCGATGGCGCCGAGGCGGCGCAGCCCCCGGCCGGCGCGCCCGAGCCGGTAGAACATGTCGAGGTACTCCAGCAGCGCGCCTTCCGGGTCGACGGCCAGCGCGAACACGTCCCCGCCGCCCGGGCCCACGGCGACCTTGCGCTCCTCGTAGGGCAACGGTGGTACGTCGAAGAGCTGGGCGATGCCCTGCCTCGCCTCCACCTCGACCAGCAACGTCCGGTTGCCCTGACCCGCCAGCGCGAGCGCCAGCGCCGCGGCGACCGTCGTCTTGCCGGTGCCACCCTTCCCGGACACGACGTGCAGCCGCACGCCCTCCCAGTCCGACTCCCGGCTCGCCATGGGCGCGAGCGTAACTGCGGCTGCACTAGGGTCGCCGCCCGTGGCCACCGGCAGCACCGATCGAGCCCCGCATCCGCGGCTGACCACCGGCCGGCTGGTGCTCGTGCCGCAGACGCTGGCGGCAGCCCGGGCGCTGCTTCGCGGTGCTGATGCGGGCCTGCCACTGGCCGAGGGCTACCCCCACGCGGACACCGCCGACGCGCTGCGCATGTACGTCGAGCACGGCCGGACCGACGACGACGCCGGCTGGTTCGTCACCCTGCTCGCCGACGGCCGGGTGATCGGCGACTGCGGCACGGTGGGCTGGACCGACGACGACGGGCGGGTGGAGATCGGCTACGGCCTCTCGCCGGCCTTCCGTGGCGCGGGCTACGGCACCGAGGCCGTGCGCGCGCTCGCCGACTGGGTCGCGGCCCAGCCGGAGGTGAGCGCGGTGATCGCGGACGTGCAGGTCGGCAACCTGCCCTCGCTGCGACTGCTCCAACGCCTCGGCTTCGAGCTGACCGGCGAGTCCGACGGACACTGGCACCTGGTCCGGGCCGCCTGACGATCAGTTCGGTCGGCCGGTCACCGCTCGGACGCTCTCGAGGGCGGTGGGCCATGCCGCCGACCGCGGGTCGATGAGCTCGAAGTGCCCGGTCCCCGCCAGCTCGCGCAGGTCGATCGCGTCACCGAGCGCGCGGCCGCGGTCGGCGTACTGCCTGCTCATGTCCACCGGCACCTGCTGGTCGAGGATGCCGTGCACCAGCAGCTGGCGGGCACCGCTGGGCAGCAGCGCCGCCGGACTGGCCACTGCATAGCGCTCGGGCCGCTGCACCGCAGTCCCGCCCAGCAGCCGCGTCACTGCTTGCTCGCCGAGCCCGAGCGTCTCGGCGGTCGCGAGGTCGAGCACTCCGGCCAGTGACACGACACCGGCGCCGAGGGGGGTGTCGCGGTGCCAGCGCGAGCCGGCGGGCAGTCGGTGCCGCGCGGCGGCCCAGGCGGCCAGGTGGCCACCCGCTGAGTGGCCGACGAGGACCGTACGCGCGGTGTCGACCCGCGAGCCGACCGCGTCGGCGACGAGCGCGGGCAGGGTGTCGGTCAGCGCGGCGACGTCGTCGAAGGTCCCGGGCCAGCCCCCACCCTCTTGCCCGATCCGCCGGTACTCCGCGGTCGCCACCACGTAGCCCGCGCCCGCGAGCGCCGCGCTCTGCGGCCCGGCATGCGCGCGGTCGAACTCGGCGGCCCAGAAGCCGCCATGGATCACCACCACGAGCGGCCGCGGTTCGACGGTCCCCGGCAGCCGTACGTCGGCGACGTGGTCGGCCTCGGGGCCGTAGCGCACGGTCAGGTCGGGTGGCGACGCAGGCCGGGAGAGCACGTCGCGGGAGCCGTTCACGACTGGATGGCGCCACCGTCGACGTTGATGCCTTGGCCGTTGACGCCGCCGTTGACCACGCAGAACCAGACGGCCTGGACGACCTCGTCGACGGTGATCAGTCGGCCGGAAGGCTGCACCTTCTCGAGGATCCGGCGGGCCTCCTCGCTGCTGCGACCCGTCGTACGCACGATGTTCTCGACCGTGCCATCGGTCATCGGGGTGTCGACATAGGCCGGGCACACCGCGTTGGCGGTGACACCGGTCGTGGCCAGCTCGGCCGCCACCGACCGGGTGAGGCCGAGCAGTCCGTGCTTGGAGGCGGTGTAGCCGGCGACGTAGGGCTCGCCCCGCTTGGCCAGCAGAGAGGCGATGACGACGATCCGGCCCCATCCCTGCTCGACCATGTGCGGCACCACCCGCCGGATGCTGCGAAAGGGTGCCGTGAGGTTCAGCTCGATCTGGCGCGACCACATCTCGTCAGTCATCCGCGCGACGGGTGCCGACTCGCCGGCACCGGCGTTGGCGACGAGCACATCCACCGGGCCCCACGCCGCCTCCACCTCGCCGACCACGCGGTCGGGTGCGGCCGGGTCCAGCATGTCGGCCGGCACGACGAGGGTCTCCGCCCCGTCCCGGGCCTCGGTGATGGAGCGGGCGGTCTCGCGGAGCTCGTCCGCACTGCGCGCCGTCAGCGCCACGCGGTAACCCTCGCGCGCCAGCCGTACGGCGACGCCGCGGCCGATGCCGCGTCCGGCACCGGTGACCAGTGCGACCTGTGACTGAGCAGACACGCGCGGACGGTGGCACATCGGCTTTCCAGCGGTCAAGATGACGAGATATGGATGCCTACCTGCTCGACGCCGTGCGGACGCCGTTCGGCCGCTACCGCGGCGGCCTGTCCGGGATCCGCACCGACGACCTTGCCGCCGCCCCGATCGCCGAGCTGGTCTCCCGCCACCCGGCCCTGGACCCCGCACGGATCGACGACGTGCTCCTCGGCAACGCCAACGGAGCCGGCGAGGACAACCGCAACGTCGCGCGCATGGCGGCACTGCTCGCCGGGCTGCCGGTCACCGTGCCCGGTGTCACGGTCAACCGGCTGTGTGCCTCCGGCGGCGAGGCGATCGTGCAGGCGGCCCGCGCGGTCGGCGCGGGTGACCACGAGCTGGTGCTGGCCGGCGGCGTGGAGGGCATGAGCCGCGCGCCGTACGTCGTGCCCAAGCCCGACGAGGCGCTGCCCCGGTCGATGGAGATGGTCCAGACCACGGTCGGGTGGCGGCTGGTCAACCCCAAGTTCCCCGCCGAGTGGACTGCCTCTCTCGGCGCCTGCGCCGAGCAGGTCGCCGCTGAGCTCGGCATCGGCCGGGCGGAGCAGGACGCGTGGGCCGTGCGCAGCCACCAGCTGGCAGCGGAGGCCTGGGACAAGGGTCTGCACGACGACTACGTCATGAGCATCGCCGACGTCACCCGTGACGAGTCGATCCGGCCCGAGACGACGCTCGAGATCCTGGGCGGTCTCAAGCCCGCGTTCAGCCGCGACGGTGCCGTGACCGCGGGCAACTCCTCGCCCATCAACGACGGCGCGATCGCCGTCCTCGTCGGCAGCGCGGAGGCGGCCGGCGAGCTCGGCATCGCCCCGCTGGGCAAGGTCCTGGGGAGTGCGACCGCCGCGCTCTCACCCGAGCGGTTCACCGTCGCTCCGGTCCCGGCGATCGCCAAGGTGCTGAACCGTCTCGGCATGAGCGTCGAGGACGTCGATGTCTGGGAGATCAACGAGGCCTTCGCCGCCATGGTGCTCAGCACCCTCGACGGACTTTCCCAGCTCGGCCGCATCGACGAGGCCAAGGTCAACGTGCACGGCGGCGCCATAGCGATCGGCCACCCGCTGGGCGCGTCTGCACCCCGGGTCGTCGTCGACGTCTGCCGCGAGCTGCGCCGCCGCGGCGGCGGCATCGGTGTCGCGGCGGCGTGCATCGGCGTCGGACAGGGCACTGCGGTCGTCGTCCGCGTCGACGGCTGACGCCCGCGTCCGCTCCTGCCGACTGCGGCACTAGAGTCCCGCCATGACCAAGTGGGAGTACGCGACAGTGCCGCTGCTGGTGCACGCCACCAAGCAGATCCTCGACACGTGGGGCGAGGACGGCTGGGAGCTCGTCCAGGTCGTGCCGGGCCCGTCCGGCGGCGACCAGGTGGTGGCCTACCTCAAGCGAGCCAGGTCGTGACCACGGGAACCGGTACGCCGGAAGAGCGGCTGGCCGGGCTGGGACGTGCGCTTCCGCCCGTCGCCGCAGCGCTGGCCTCGTACGTGCCCGCTGTGCGCAGCGGCGCGTTCGTCTTCACGTCCGGCCAGCTGCCGATGGTGGAGGGCAGCCTGGTGGCGACGGGGAAGGTCGGCGCCGACGTGTCGGCCGACGATGCCAAGGAGCTGGCCGCCACGTGCGCTCTCAACGCCCTCGCCGCGGTGAAGGCCGAGATCGGCGATCTCGCCAAGGTCCGCCGCATCGTCAAGGTCGTCGGGTTCGTCGCAAGCGCCCCGGACTTCACGGGTCAGCCCGGCGTCGTCAACGGCGCGAGCGAGCTGCTCGGTGCGGTGTTCGGCGACGTGGGCATCCACGCCCGTAGCGCCGTCGGTGTCGCGGTGCTCCCGCTCGACGCCCCCGTCGAGGTCGAGCTCATCGTCGAGGTCGGCTGACGGTCCGGGCACCTCACCCGCTCGACGGGTCCCGGGCCGCGGACAGGAAGGCGATCTCGAACGCCGCGGCCGACAGCTGCACCGCGACCTTGGACAGGTCGGAGAGCCGATCGTGGTCCTCGTCGCCGGTCTCGAGCTGCTTGCGAAAGGCGAGCCCCAGGGTCCGGGCGGTCGCGGCCGCCTCCAGCTGCAGTCGGGTCAAGAGCTCCACGGGAATCCCCTGCGCGGCCAACGTGCGCCCGACGCCCATCAGCAGCATGTGGGTGACCAGCTGCCCGTCCTCCCACCAGACCAGTCCCGTCTCGGTGAGGTCCTCCGGCAGGCCGGGTAGGAGCTCGCGGATCTTGCCCACGGGCAGTGCCACCGTCGTACGGACGTCTGGCGTCTCGTCGCGGTAGGTGCGTCGTCGGTCGGCGACGATCGCGGCGTAGGAGTTGGGCGTGTCGACAAGTCGCTTGATCGCCCCGAGGGTGAACCCCTCCTGCTGCAACGAGGCAACGAGGTGCAACCGGGCCACGTGCCCCGAGGTGTAGTGGGCGACCCGCCCCCTGAGCACCGGCGGGTGCAGCAGGCCTCGTGACTGGTAGGCCCGGATGTTGCGCACCGTCATGCCGACGGCGTCTGCCAGCTCCGTGACAGTCAGGCTTTCGGCCATGCGGTTGCCCCCGTAGTCCGCTCGTCGATCAACGGCACCGTACTCGGAGAACGGGGTCACTCCTACGATCGACGGGTGGACTCCCTGCCCCCCGGTCTCGCCGAGCGTGCTCGTGCGTTTCTGCGCGGCGAGGTCGACGTCGTACCGGCGCGGCACGCCGCGACCGTGGTGCTGCTGCGCGACGGCAGGTCGGGTCTCGAGGTCTACCTGCTGCGTCGGCTCGCGTCGATGGCCTTCGCGGCGGGCATGCACGTCTTCCCGGGCGGTTCCGTAGACGAGCGCGACAGCGACCCGCCACCGTCGTGGGCCGGTCCGGGGGCAGCGGCGTGGGCCGCGACGCTGGGCTGTGCGGAGCCGCTGGCTCGTGCGCTGGTGCGCGCGGCGGTCCGCGAGACCTTCGAGGAGTCGGGCGTGCTGCTGGCCGGGCCCTCGGCCGCTGACGTCGTGGCGGACACGACCGGTGAGGCGTGGGAGACCGACCGCCTCGCGCTGCTCGACCGGTCCGTGTCGCTGTCCGCGTTGCTCGAGCGGCGCGGCCTGGTGCTGCGCAGCGACCTGCTGCGGGCGTGGGCGCACTGGATCACGCCGGAGTTCGAGCCGCGTCGCTTCGACACCCGCTTCTTCGTCGCGGCTGTCCCCGGGGGGCAGCGCGCCCGGGACATCAGTGGGGAGGCCGACCTCGCGGTGTGGCGGCCCGTTGCCGACGTGATCCGGCGTGTGGGGGCGGGCGAGCTTGGCATGCTGCCGCCGAC